>CBDVBX010000001.1:0-50835 GCA_965372335.1 uncultured bacterium
AGTAACTGGCTGAATGCACGGAATCCGTAGTAAGACTCGTTGAAGCCCGGTTTCCGCCGCCTGATGGCTTGCTTGACCATCGACCCCCACAGCTTCTCTTCTTCCCCGCGTTCTTCGACGAGCATGTCGATTGTCTCCACGACCAGGTCGAGTGCCTTTTGCCTTCGTACGTCGTCATTCTTCTTCTTTGTCGTCGATTTTGTCGTTCCCTTCTTCATGGTCTTCGGCGGCTTGGCGGGGCGTTTTCGCTTTTCCCGTTTTCGAACCAAATCATCGTAGAAAATAAACTCGTCGCAGTTGGCCGTAAGCAGGTCGGATGTGGAATCCTTTACGCCCACGCCGATCACTACCTTGTCGTTCTCGCGCAGTTTGCTAACCAGCGGGGAGAAATCGGAATCGCCCGATAGGATGACGAATGTGTCCACGTGTGGTTTGGTGTAGCACAGGTCGAGGGCGTCCACGACCATGCGGATGTCGGCGGAATTCTTGCCCGACTGGCGGGCGTGTGGAATCTCGATCAGCTCGAATGCCGCTTCGTGCATTTTGGGCTTGAAATCTTTGTAATAGGACCAGTCGCAATATGCCTTCTTTACCACGATGGTGCCCTTTAGCAGCAGCCGCTCGAGAACTTTGCTGATGTCGAAGTCGGCATATTTAGCCTGGCGAACGCCGATGGCGATGTTTTCGAAGTCGCAGAAAACCGCCAGGTTGGCTGCATCGGATTGTCCGGTCACGTCGGGTCACCTCATTCGGTTTTTGGGTGTTTGTCACGCGCCTTTTGAGTCTGATCATACACGACACCCACGTCGAGCAGCAGAGAAATTTCAACTTGGTGCTACGACGTCTCTTGTGTTAGCCTCGCCCCTGGACTCACCACAAGGAGGATCGGCGTGCCATCATTCGATATCGTATCCGAGGTCGACCTGCACGAAGTGTCGAACGCTGTCGACCAGGCCAACCGGGAGCTGACCAAGCGTTTCGATTTCAAGGCTACCAACGCCCGCTTCGATCTCGAGGGGAGCCAGGTGACCCTTCGCGCCCCAAACGAATTCCAGGTCAAACAGATGTTCGATATTCTCCGCGACAGATTTGCCGCCCGTAAGGTGGACACCCGGTGCCTTTCCGCCGAAGCGCCCCAAGCCAACGTAAGTGAAACCTGGCAGCTCATTACCGTTCGCCGGGGCATCGAAACGGACCTCGCCAGGCAGATCGTCAAGATGATCAAAAAAGAAAAGCTCAAGGTCCAGGCGAGCATTCAGGGAGACAAGGTTCGGGTCGCGGGCAAAAAGAAAGACGATCTTCAGCACGTGATCGAGCTGATGAAAGAGTCCAAAATCGACATGCCGCTGCAGTATGAAAACTACCGCGACTGAATCGTCAGTGGCACCCCTTGGCGGGATGAATATCGCGGTTAGATCACGTCTTTGATTCCGGTGTATAACCGCTTCAGCCAGCCCGGCGATTTCTGGGGAAATTCGGTGCGAAGTTCGGTGACGGATTCCGGCCAGAACGCCGTACCCAGCAAGAACATCATGTCGGCCAGCGTGATGGTGGCATCGCACCCGGATACCGCCACCAGCACTTCGCCGTCCAGGATCATTCCCCGTCTGTCCTGATTGTGCGAACCGATCGTGAAGACGAACGTTGCCTTCTCGCATTCCTCACCCGGCAGCGCGGCGAGCTGGCGGTCAAATGCGCTTTCCAGACCGGAAGCGGAATCGCCCGTTGACGGAATATGAAGCAGATCGGGCGTGATACCCGGGGTTGTCAGCCCCAGGGACTGGTCGTGCCGAATCGCCAGGTACCGCTCGATCACCGGCCGCCATTCCGCGCAGCGAAAGATATCAAACGCCTGCCTGCTGGCAAAGAACTGCGCTTTCATATGAATGAACGGCTCGTGGTCGCTGGTGAGCGCCGGAACGCGCGACCTGTCGGGGGGCTCGGGCGGAAACAGCGAATCATAATGCGCGTTGGTCTCCCGCAGATACTCCACAACCGACGGGTGGAGTGCAAACTCGCCGGCGAGGAACGGATAGCTCTCCACGCCGTCGACGAATGCTTCCAGCCGGCGCTTCAAGTCATAGACCGGTATATCGCTCGTGTACAAGCCCACGTGCAGCTCTCCGCCCGTACTCTCGATGTCTTCGCGGAAATACTCGCGCGCCTGAAGCATCATCTCCATGTTTTCGCGCATGAGGTACATCGTGGGGGCGGCGCGGCTGGGAGCGTTTTCCGCCGCCGGCCCCACGGGATAGGCGTGTGCGCCGCGAAGCGCCGCGGCGATGAACATGCCCGCCCAATACTCGCTGGCCCATATCGAATCCAGCGCGATCATCACACCGCCGGGACCCGCCAGATTGTACAACACCGCTTTGAGCACGGTCGCTTGCTTGTTGCCAAACCCGGTGTCGTTTACGAATACGGCGAGCGGTGTGGTACACCCCGACACGCGAAGACCTTCGCAACGTTGTTCGTAGTCCGCCGGCATGGGCCGCGGCCGAAGGAAAAATGGCACTTCCTTATCTTTGAACCCCTGGCTTAGAAACAATGCGCGTGCGGTCTTCTTGAGCTCGAGGTTCGCCGGACCGCGCACCATCAGGCTCCGGTCCTCCCAACTGGGACCGTTGTAGTGTTCGCCTACTCCCTGTCCGGTAAAGATTGCCGCCCCCAGCGACGGGTCGTCTTCGAACACGTCACGAAACGCGACCTTGCGGTGGTCGCGCAGCAGCGAATCGTCGGCGAATGCGGGGTCGAACGGGTGGGTGATGTTGACTTGGAGCTTGATCAAGCCTCTCAGTTGGTCTTCACTCATCCCCCGCAGCGTCGAAGACTCCGATATCGTGGCGCGCAAAGCGGCGTGGGCGGCCACCACCTGGGCCTGAATATCTTTGTCTTTGAGCTTCAGCTTCGTTCCATCGTAGAGGTTCTCCAGAAAAGTGATGACCTCGCGGGATTTGTTGGTCTGGTAATAAAACTCATCGAGGAACAAGATGAACTGCGGAAGCCGGTCGCGCTTACCCTCGTCCATCTCGCGAATCGCCGTTCGAAACGCCCGAATATACCCGTCCATGACCACGTTCCACCCGATGACATCCGTCTCGCCCTTGCCGACGCGGCCGCGGAAATCGTGAATGACGAACACGTGGTAGGCTCGCGTCTCCTGTATCATCTGCTTCAAATGGATGTGGAACTGTTCGTTGAGAAGGTACTCGATGCAGTTGGCATCCGTGAACGCCTGTCCGGTCAGTCTCGAAATAACCTCGTCGACCTCCGCCTGGGTATCGTACTGTTCCGGCCGTAGGCCATAGTTCAACGGCAGCCACGCCAGACGCGACTGGCGGAGCCAGATGAGATGGGCCTGCTTCCACCGGTTGCGGTTGTCGATTGCGACGTCTTGTATTTTGTTGCAGGTGCGCCAGAACACTTCCCGCGATGCCGTCTCGCGTTGGGTATTGCCGGTCACGTACTCGCTTTGCGCCAGGTGGGCGTCGAACGCCGCGATCGCATTGGCGATCAAACCCGCCGGGTGATGCGGATCCTTGTTCTGACCGAATAACCGGTTCCACGGTACGACGATTTCGTCGAACACGATTGACTCCGCAGCCACGGCGGTTTCCTCACCGGCGGCGCTGTCGCCACCCAGCACGATCGCGTAAGCTCTTGCCATCGAACCGTGATAGCGATTGTCCTCGTCCAGGAAGGTGTGGCCCGGTTGCGATATGTGTTGCTTGTACGTTTGCGCGCTCTCATCGAAGTCTTCGCCGGTCTTGAAATGCGGTGTCAGCAGACGGTCCATCCACACCAGGCCGTGCTCCACGTTTGCCATCGCCCGATTCAGGTCGTCGCGATCGTCCGCCGACAATCCGTCCAAGGCACCTTCTTTTTCCTTGGGCACTTTGCCTTTGGGGAGAGTGGTGTAGTCTTTGGTGGGCCGCGTTAGTCGATACTTGCTGAAGGGATTGTTGAACGTGATTCCGACCATCAATTGCTGGTCCCACGGCCGGACGTCGATACGAAACTCGTCTCCCTTGTTTAACAGTCCCCCTCTGGTGATGGCGAGTTCGGCGACGATGGCGGGGATGAACTTCTGATCAAGAAAATTGTATTCGCCCCCGAGCCGCACCCAAGGGACCTTGAAGTACGCCCCAATCGCGTAGTCGAATTCGCGGTCCGCCGCGCCGAGAGCCAGTTCCGCGGTGACCGACCCGAAACCGAATTGCGGGTACAGCCCCAGGGTGGTCACATCGAGGAACACACGGCCCGAGAAGCGCTCGACGTCGAAGTCGTATCCGACCAGCGGCCCCCACGTGTATCGGATCTTGTTCGGCTGACCCATGGTGACCGGCGTTGGCGGAATCTTCGGCGTGTCTGGAAGCTGCCCGAACGCCGTATCCATTATCACGATGGCCAGGATCATGCTGCAAAGAAACAATTTCACGCGCATTGTACCTTTCTTCGAAGTTGGCGCGACCGGATAAGAGTCGATTGTACTACACTACCCTTATGATTAACGACATTTCCCACAGCGGTTTGTGTCGATTTTGGCCATCCGGCCGGCAATTCGACCATTATATGGATTGTCCGAAGCTTGGCCGGTTACCACGCACGGAATCCGGAAGGCCGGTGGGTGGGCGGTTGGCCCAGGAATAGATAGTAGTTGGAGCGGCCGCCTTCGGCGAGACCCCACGCGAGGTAGATCGGCCCGATGATCGTGTCGACGCCGAAAAACACACTGCCTGCAGCGATGCCACTGTCGAAGTTGATGTCGCTTTTCTGCCCGAATACATTCCCGTATTCCACCGACAGACCAAGGTAAGCCGGCAGCAGCTTTGAATTCCACATCCGGCGGAAGAACGTGCCGTATAGCAACGCGGCGTGTTGGCCGCGTAGCTCGTTGTACTCCAAGCCGGAAAGACGGGTGAATCCACCGAGGCCAAACAGATTCTGAAACGGCGCGTTGCTGTTGCGGGTGGTGCCGTACATGCCGCCGACGAGACCCGTGTAGCGTCCCCGCGTGTACGGGTACGAACCTTGGACGAATCCCTGCTCGTAGTTGACGTCGGACCCCAACGCCTCCCGCCCGGCCGCGAACCGAATTCGAAACGTGCCCCCGTAGCGCGGAAATGCAACGTCGTCCACCTCGTCCACAAAGAACTGCACGAACGCGTCTCCCGTGTCAAAACTGCTCTTGGGTAACGATGGATCACCCACCTGTATACTGGTCGTGCCGGCCTCGCGGATAATGCCAAGGCGGACGTCGCCCCACGTCCCCAACTCGCGACCGATGGCGGCGTTGATCCCGTAGCGCCTCACGTTCCATTCGGTGAGCTTTTGGCCCTCGTCGTCGAACACGTTTTCGGCCTGCTCGCCGGCCAGAGCCATCAAGTGGACGTATTTGCGAAGCTTGTGGTCGATAGGCTGGAACAGCTCGGTGAAAACACCGGGCTCCCGGCCGATCTGGATGGCGGTACGCCACTCACCGCCCAGCCGGTTTATCGGCGTGCGTGTGAAGGCCCCAGCAATATTGAAGTTGGGGCCCTCGTAGTCCTCGAACACCGCCACGCCGAACTGAAGGTAGTTTGGCCCCCACGACGCCTCGCGGACCGTGACCGTCAGCACCGTGCGTCCCGACTCGATGGTGACGTCGTAGTACACCAATTCGAATATTTCCAGCCCGTAGATCTGGCCCAGGTCCCTTTCCAACCGCGCGATGTCGAGAGGCTCGCCGGTCTTTGTGCCGAGTCGGGCGGCAATTACGCCGTCGGACAGACGCGACTGGTTGACGATTCGGATCTCATCTATAACTGGCCGCTCGGTGGTACGACGCTCGCGACCGTCTACGTGAGCCTGGTATTCCTCTACCGGTAGCGACAATCGTTCGAGCTTATCGAGGGCCGTCTCCGCGGCGGTCACACCCGCGGGTATCGCTTCGGCGGCGCGGTCGAACGACGCCGTCGTGATGTCACCAAGGTCGGGTTGAATGAACACGTCGATATCGGTGAGCGACGCAATTTGTTCGTCGGTATTGCGTCGCGTCAGAATGGTCATCAACTGATCCGTGACGGCCAACAGCGACTGGATCTGCTCGCGTTCCGCCAGCGGGGTGCTGATGTCGACCGCGATCACCACATCGGCGCCCATCCGTCGAACGGCGTCTATGGGCAAGTTGCTGCTCACACCGCCGTCGACGAGCAGCCTTCCGTCGATCTCCCGCGGCGCGAACACCACAGGGATAGACATGCTGGCTCGCATCGCCAGCGCGAGGTCGCCGTGGTCCAGCACCACCGGCTCACCCGTCACAATGTCGGCAGCGACGGCGCGGAAAGGAATCGCCAGGTCGTCGAAGTCGCGTACTGTCACCACAGGCAGCGTGTACTTCTTCAACAGCAGATCGATCTTCTGGCCGTCGAGTATGCCCTTGGGAAAGTGGAAGCCGCCGGGAGCCACGCCCGGTTTGTTCTTGACCAAGAACAGATCGTCGTCGCGCTTGCGGCGAAACGACCGGTCCTCCCTCGGGATCCTGTCGACGAACGCGTCCGCCCAGTCCACCTCGGAGATCAGCGCCTCCAATTCATCGGTCGACAGGCCCGACGCGTACAGTCCGCCCACGATCGCTCCCATACTGGTACCGGCGATGTAATCGATCGGGATGCGGTACTCTTCCAGTACCTTGAGCACACCGATGTGCGCTGCGCCGCGCGCGCCCCCGCCGCTGAGAGCTAGGCCGATTTTCGGGCGGTCTGCGGATCCACTCGCCGGTACGGGCAGCACTGCCGAAGCCACGGCCAACGCGCAAAGAATGCTGATCGCCCGTCGCACCCTAGAACACATATCCTAACAGGAAGGAGAAACCTTGGTTTTTGATGTTGTCCGCCTCGATCGTCTCCGTGTCGCCCATGATCTCGAAGTCACCGGTGGTAATGACGTTGGTAAATCCACGTTGATACCGTATGTCGAACGTGATCATCGCGTTTCCGACGTCCCACTCGAAGCCCGTTCCCAGAATCCCTCCGAAGTCATTCACGTGAGTCAGAGAACCGAAATCAACCGACACCGAGAGCAACGAAGCGGAAAGCTCCAACTCTGAGTTCAACGTGTACGAAAGCACCGGTCCGGCATAGAAGATCGGCCTAAAGCTCCCTTTGAGGGGAACGGTATAGACGAGCAAGAGCGGCAATTCTACGTAGTCGAATGACGCAGTTAGATCGACGTCGACGATATCATAGTCGAGCAGCTTGGTTGTCACCCCTCTCTGGGAGTACAACAACTCTGGCTGGAGACTGAGCCAGTGGTTGAACCTATAGATTAGGACAGCGCCAGCGGCAAAACCCGATTTGAAAGACATGTCGGCATCCCACGACGTCGGGTTCTCCGTAATCGTGGTCACGTTGAGACCCGCTTTGATGCCGAAGGATACATTGCCAGCGTCGGCGGTGTTATGGGCTATAGAAAGTAGGAGGACGATGATGAGGTGTTTGCGAAGCTTCAAGGTTGCCCCCTTGTGTTGTGGGTTGCGCGCGTCCGAATATTTCTCACAAGAACCGATATCCCAAGCCGACGTTCACCGAGATCAAGTTCAAGTGTCCCAGGCCGAACAAGCCGTTGTTGCAGATCAACCCCGAGAAACCGGGCGGAAACACCGAGAATTCGATTTCTCCGAAATCAATGTACTTCAAGCTGGTCCCCAGACTCCAAGACTTGTCGAAATAGTAGTCCGCCGAAAAGCTCAACCCTAGGGCGATGTCCTTGCTGATCTCGATATTGTCGGCTGGCCACCCCGTCGCGATGACCCCCAGCGCGATCAATCCGCCCGCGTACAGATCCAAGTTTTTACCGGGCGTGAAGTGGTAGTTCGCCCCGACGGTTGGAAACGTGAAGTTGGGGGCGCCTTTGATATCGAAGCCCGTCGCGACGAATTCAATCTCCACAATTTCGGCCCAGTATATAAAGCTGACTTCGATCCCGATCCTGCGGGCGAACACGTACTCGAAGGCGGCCAGGACTCCGCCGGTCGTGTTGACCTTGATCGAGCTGTAGAAATCCAGCAGGTTGAGTAACGGTATGTCGCACGTATTCCAAGCCTCCACCTGGTTTTCGCCCAGGGGGACGGCCAGGCTGCCCTGGAATTTCAGTGTCCCCCAGTGAGTCGCGGACTTCCAATCTTCTTCCGCTACAGAATCAGAAACCAACAGTCCAATCATGATGGCGGCCACTACGGCGATGACCACAAGGGGATCGGCCCTAAAAGGTTTGTCCATACGGTGCTACTTCCGGAAGTTGACGGTTGGATTACAATTATACAATTTCGGACAAAACAGGTCAAATATCACCTTGCTTTAGACTGGGATGGTTTTTTTGTTCGAATTCACTTTTTCCAGAGCAAGGGGCTTGACAAATAAATCGGACCGTTTTAGTGTTATTAAGTGACAGGTAAACTGATGAGACTCAATCCGCGGAAGGATCGTCATTGTTGTTGCGGAATCCATATCAGTCCGGTTGCCGCCGCGGATCGGTCTGTGGGTTGACGACTCGATCGACCTGACAGAATCTAACGAGCGGCCGCCGGACACCCGGCGGTTTTTTCACTCTCGACATAAGGTGGAACGATAAACGTGATTGACGAGGCAAGATACGCATTGAGATTGCGGAAAGTGCTGCGCGAAGAAATCGAGTTGAACGCGTTGAACGGTTATCCGGATGAGTCCTGCGGTTTGTTGATCGGCGGGTGCAACGGGGATGAAACGATCGTCGAACACATGACTGCTGCGCTCAACCTCGACACCAAACGTCCGCGAGACCGCTACGTACTCGACCCGGACGATTTCGCCCGTGCCGATCGACTGGCATCTGCCCGTGGTTTGGATGTTGTCGGGATCTGGCATTCGCACCCCGATCATCCTGCAGAGCCGTCGCAAACCGATTTGGAAGCGGCTTGGCCGCGGTACTCGTATGTAATCGTCTCCGTCACCGAGGGAAGCGCGGGACCAATCCGATCTTGGCGTCTCGCCGATGGTCGGTTCGAAGAAGAAAGGTTGGAGTTATGAGCGAGATCGTCGTGAGAATACCATCACCGTTAAGATCGTTTACCGATGGCGCTCCGACGCTGCCGGGCAGCGGAGGCACGGTCGGAGAGGTCCTGCGCGACGTCGGCAGCCGCGCGCAGGGGTTGCTGGACAACATACTGGATGACGGCGGCGGTGTGCGCAGCTTTGTCAATGTGTACGTCGACGATACCAACATCCGTTCGCTCGAAGGGCTTGATTCGCCAGTGTCCGCGGGAACCGTCATTTCGATTATACCCGCCGTCGCCGGCGGCTTGGCACGGAAGAGTGACCGGCGGCTGGGCGAGTTGAGACAGCGGATTGCCGAACTTACGCCCCATCAGGCGTACACGATGAGCGGTAACGGCTGCGTGTTGATCGATATTCGCGAACCGGACGAGGTAACCGCCGGAAGCCCCCCCGGTGCAACGCGCATCGTGCGCGGGTTTCTCGAGCTGCAGATCGAGGACGTGGTGCGGGACGCCGCCACACCCGTCGCCCTTTTGTGCGCTGGCGGCCACCGTTCGCTTTTTGCTGCCGACGACCTCAGGCGGCTGGGTTTCGACGAAGTCTATTCGATCACGGGCGGTTTCGCTCGCTGGAAGAATGACGGCCTGCCGATAGAAATGCCGCGGACACTGAACGACCGCGCGCGAGAAAGATACAGCCGGCACCTTGTGATACCGGAGGTGGGAGAGGCAGGACAGCTCAAATTGCTATCGAGCAGCGTCCTGCTGGTGGGCGCCGGCGGCCTCGGCTCACCCGCGGCGTTCTACCTCGCCGCGGCCGGCGTCGGCACGATCGGTATCGTCGACGACGACGTGGTCGACCGTTCGAACCTTCAGCGGCAAATTCTCCACACTGACGACCGTGTCGGAACGTCGAAGGTGGCGTCAGCCAGAGACACATTGCTTGCGCTCAACCCCGACGTCGACGTCCGGATCTACGAAACCCGGCTGGATCGCCACAACGTAGAAGACATTTTCACAGGTTACGACCTGGTGATCGACGGGACCGACAACTTCCAGACGCGATACCTCGTCAACGACGCTTGCGTCAAGCTACGGCTGCCAAACGTTCACGGCAGCATCTTCCGTTTCGAAGGACAGGTATCAGTGTTCTGGCCCGGACACCCGGAGACTCCGGGCCCGTGTTATCGCTGCCTGTATCCAGAGCCCCCCCCGCCCGAATTGGCACCGTCGTGTGCCCAGGCGGGAGTACTCGGCGTGTTGCCCGGCGTTATCGGTACGTTGGAGGCGGTCGAAGCAATCAAACTGCTCCTCGGCCGGGGCACCCCACTGATCGGCAAGTTGCTGCATTACGACGCGCTCGCCTCACGTTTCAGCACGCTTCGCGTTGAGCGCGACCCGCGCTGTCGTTACTGCGGCGATGGTCAGGAGGAATTCCCCGGTTACGTCGACTACGACCAGTTCTGCTCGGGCACCACGCCGGCCAGGAGATCGGCATGACGTCGCGACGCGAGCAACTGCCATCGTTGGTCGACGCCGTGGGCAACACACCGCTCATTGAACTTTCCTTTCTCGAGGGCGTGCCCAAACATACCCGGCTGTACGCCAAGTTGGAGACGGCCAATCCCAACGGTTCTCTCAAGGACCGTCCAGTCGCCCGCATGATTACAAACGCGATCGCCGCCGGCCATCTCGACGACGGCCGGCGGCTTTTGGACAGCACCTCGGGTAACGCCGGTATCGCCTACGCCGCTTTTGGGGCCGCGTTGGGCGTCGGCGTCACGCTGGTCGTTCCCGGAAACGCCAGCCGTGAACGCATCGATCGCATTCGCGCCCACAACGCAGAGGTCATCTTAACCGACCCGATTGAAGGCTACGACTTCGCAATTCAGGAAGCGCACCGGTTGGCGGATCTCGAACCGACGCGGTACTGGTATTGTAATCAGTACGACAACCCGGATAATTGGCAAGCCCACTACCGTGGAACCGGGCAGGAGATTATCGAGCAGTTGGAGAAAAACTCAGTCGACCCGCCGGATGCGTTCGTGTGTGGAGTCGGAACCGGCGGCAGCATCACCGGGGTCGGCCGGCTGCTCCGCGAGGCGAACCCAGACACAACAATCATTGCCGTGATACCCGAAACTTTTCCTGGTATCGAGGGTCTCAAACCGCTTGGCCACCCGGGCGATTTCGTTCCCGGTATACTTGACCACTCGTTGTTGGGTGAATCGATGATCGTCACGATCGAGGAGTCGTTGCAGTGGTGCGAGCGGCTGGCGCGCGAAGGTATTTTTGTCGGCCCATCATCGGGGGCTTACGTTCATGCGGCCGTCACGGTGGCGGCGACCGGGCGGCATCGTCGCATTGTCACGATTCTGTGCGATACCGGAGATCGTTATTTCTCGACCGGGATGTGGTCGAATAGAAGCATCGAAATGACATCGGAAAAACGGCGAACAGGATGATCGCCGAAAACACAAACACGAGCGATTGTCACCCGTACCGCACGCGGATTAGTTATCGCCGTCTCGGAACTCGATGTGCCAGTGGGTGCCGTCGCAGAAAGGCTTGTTCTTCGAACCGCCGCACCGGCACAGGGTGAAATGCTCTGTCGATGCGCCTTCGCCGCGTTCGGTGTCGACGAGCTCAGGACCACCGGTGACGACATACGGCCCGTCCTTCGACACGAAGATACCCGGTTCGCGGTCCTGGTCGCGGTGCTCGGTTCCGCCAATGGAGTGGCTGAGCGCTCCGGATGGACATCTTTTGACCGTCGCCAGCAGTTCTTCTTTGGATGCAGAGTCGGGGTGGATCCAGGGTTCTTCCTTCATCCGGAAAACCGCCGGTAGGCCGTCGGTACAGCGGCCGGCGTGTGCGCAGATGCCGCGGTTGTCGTGGACCGTGACCTGCTCGCCTTGGTAGCTGTCCCTCTTGTCGAGGCGGCCGTCGGTTATCTTCTCACTGTTGAATCCGTTCTTGGCGTGGGTCCCGTCACAGAACGGCTTGTTGGCCGATCCCCCGCAGCGGCAAAGGGCAATCTTCGGTTTGGTCTCGAGAGAACTGCCTATCGAGTTGGACAGGTTCTCTAGATCGTTGACGAGGTAGGGACCGTTTTCAGAGGGGGTAATAGAATGCTTTTTCTTGTCGCTGGAACTCATCTTGGACGCCTCCGTTGGATTAGGGTTTAGGATAGTCTAACATCCCCCCCCGGCTCACGGAAACCAAATCTTCTGTGTTGTTCGTCTGTCAACTCAACTTCAGGATGTTCCGCCCACCGGGACAGACATGCGTAGGCTCGAGAAAACGCACCGGACGGTCCGCCTACTGGTTACGTTAGAAGTCGACAACATTACCGATGAGTTGTATTATCAACACCTGTCTTATCTCCGAAATCCGTTTGCGTCCGGCAGTTCGGTGTGGGAACCGGGAATAACGGTGACGCTGGGCGTCCGCGTGACGATCTAACGTCCTCGAAACCAACTGCGAGGGAGTACGATGAACCAGGAAGTATTGAAACTTTGGCCCGAACTGGAATGGATTCAGGACGAAGATTTGCGCGAAGCAACCGCCAAGACATGGCAGCTGGCGCTTGAACGCAGCCCATTGAATGCCGAGGACCTGGATTCGATCCCCTTCACGCTGCTGGTGCCCGACCTGAAGGTCAGCTTCATGGCGCATAAAAGGTGCGTGGTGCACGTGGCCCGCGACGCTGCCGAGAAGATGAACCAGTTTTTCGGAGACGACCTTCCCGTGGACATGGACGTCACTATCGCCGGCGCTATTCTCGCCGATGTCGGCAAGCTGCTCGAGTACGACATCCAGGACGGCAAGTCTTGCAAGAGCGAAATGGGTAAGTACGTGCGACACCCGTTTAGCGGTGTCGGACTGGCGATGGAGGCAGGTGTGCCGCCGCAGGTGTGCCACATTATTGCCGCCCATGCCGGTGAGGGCGACATGGTCAAGCGTTCGACCGAGGCATACGTCGTGCATCACGCGGACTTCATGACCTTCCTGCCGTTCAAGAACCGCTAGTTTTCGAGCGAGAGATAAACCCGGGTACATTGGGCAACTGAAAACACCTTACGTCGCGGCTTGCGGGGCGTCGGCGTCGCCCGGGCGTGTGCGCGGCTCCGGCCCGGCAGGCGGCGGAGAGGCGGCGTCCGAGCGGACGTCGTCCCACGGCGGAAGGACCTTGAACAGAACGTAGAGGATCAAAAACGGCAGGAGCATCAACGCGAGAGACACGAGCAACCCTTCGATACCAAAGAAGCTCATCTTGTAGACGGTAAGCCCCCGGAAGCTCTTGGAGAACAGTTGGCCTCCGACCACCACGTTCCAGCGTGTTGTGAAGATTCCCATCTGGACCAGCAGCGCCGCCACGAAGTAGACCAGCTTCCTGACTTCCGCTGGGGATTTGAATATCTTGACCGCGGATATCGCAAACAGCGGCACAATCATCCCCAACAACAGTTGAATGACGACCAAGCTCACAAACAGCTTGCTCGCCACGAGTTCCGATATGATTTTTATGGACTCCTCGGATTCATAAACGCGGTGGATGAAGTCGAGCGCCTCCAACGAGAAGTCGACGATCATGACATAGAACAAAAAGCTCGCAAGTTTGTTGAGGCACAACATGTCAATCGTCTTACCGCGCAGGGGCGTCACTATCATATAGATGAGCAGCACCATGGCGACTCCCGACACGATCGCCGAAAACAGAAACACGATCGGCATCAGCACGCTCGACCACCACGGGTTCGCCTTGACAGAACCGAATATAAACCCGACATACCCGTGCAACAGAAACGCCGACGGGATACCGACGATAGTAATGAGCTTGAGCGCTTTGCGGTCGAACGCCAGTGAGCGTTCGGAAATATCGTTTGAGAAAAGCGACATGAGCCGGCGCAGCCACTTCATCGGCCCACGGTCCCGTCGAGCCCACACGATCAGGTCCTTGCGGTAGTCGAACCAGACCTCCAGCAACAGCACTGCCATGAGGTACCACGCGTACACGAAACCGAACATGGCCATGGCAGAACTGGTGTTTGGGGTGAGGAAGATCTCGAACGACCTCTCTGGATGCCCCAGATGCGCGAGCAGCGGCAGAGGCGCGACCAGCAAAAACGCCAGCGCCGTCAGCAGTGACATCCGATAGGTCGGCTGCAGCTCCTTGACGTTGAACACCTTTACCAGGGACGCGAGGATGAACGCTCCCGCGACGAGGCCCGTTAGGTACGGATATATCACTACGAGGAGGCCCCAATGGAGCTCGATCTCGTTGGGGTAGATGTACCCGGATATCTTGTCCAGCAGTGGCTTCAGATGCTCGACGATCTCTTCCAAATTAATTGACCTCCATGTCGAGGTGCGCGTAGATGACTTTGGGTTCGGTGTTGTGAGCCGGCTTGAGCACACCGATCCGATTCATGCGCTTGAACCTCGCTAGCGGGCTGGCCTTTTTCTCCATATCCCCGAACACCCGTGCCTGCGTGGGGCACACCTCGACGCAGGCAGGCTTGAGGCCCTTCACCAGGCGGTGATAACAGAAGGTGCACTTCTCGGCGGTGTGAGTCTCGGGGTGCAGAAAGCGAGCGCCGTACGGACACGCCTGGATGCAGTACCGGCAGCCGATACAGTAGTCGGCATCGACCAGGATAACGCCGTCGGGCGACTTGAACGTCGCACCTACCGGACACACCTGTACGCAGGGCGGGTTGTCACACTGGTTGCAAAGTTTGGGAACAAAGAAGGACCTGACGATTTCCCGTTCGCGCGGCTCGTAGTTGAAGCTGTCGATGGCGCCGTTGGGGCTGTCCACGATCGTCTGGCCGTCGACCATGACGCGGTAGCGCTCCACCCATGTGCGGAAGAAGAACGGTTCGCGCGGAACGTTGTTTTCGTTTTTACACGCCTCGACGCACCGCCCGCAGCCGATGCACTTGCTGATGTCGATCCCCATCCCGTAGTAGTGCTCGCTGGGTTTGTAGTCCCCGATGATCAAATCGAGGATCTTTTCCTGCTTGTCCTTGGCGAACAGATAGCCGGGCAACAGAAGCGATGCGAAGGCCAGCGTCAAGTTTTGTAGAAAACGGCGCCGACCCGGTTTGTTGTTTTGCTCCTGCTTGCTGATCTTCTTTTCTCCGCCTCCAGACACTAGTGAACCTCCGGTAGGTGTGGATAGTGACATTGCCAACAGACGTAACCCTCGCCGTGATCGGCCATGTCGATCTTCTTTATGTCCTCGTCTCCGGGCCCCTCGGGATCGTGGCAGCCGCCGCAGAATTCCCGATCGGCCGGACGTGTCGGCTTAAACCGCCTTGGGTTGATCTTGTGCTCCTCTGGTGCCTCGTGGCACCGGCCGCACGGCACGTACACGTGGGAGGACAGCGCCTTGGTGCGGGCGATAGTCGCGTGGCACGCCTGGCACTCTCCCGGCGTCTCGGGCGGTATGGGATCATGGGCGTCGTGGCACGAGATGCACGGCTTGATCGGGTTGTGCGACGCGGAGATGATCTGCGGAAACCCGGTCGGCCGGGAGGGCAGGTACTCGTGACACAGCGGACAGTAGCCTCGTTCACGGGGCGCGCGGAGTTCGACGTCCCCGTCCTCGGCGACGTGTTCCACCGCGGGGCCGTGGCAGACCTCGCACGAGAGGTTCTTATGGTAGCCGCCGGCCTTTGTCTCGACCACGTCGTCGTGACATTCCACGCACACCTGTTTTCCCGCGTATTTGATCTCCAGCGCTGCTGCATCCGCCAATGCCGACCCTCGATAGTGGCCGTACTCGCCAAAGTCGCTGGGCACGACGTACATCCGGAACACGATGAGCGCCGCGATGACGATGACCGCCAAAATGGGCAGGCGGCGCATCTGCTCCGGGACACGGGACCAGAACGACCGAGCGGGATCAAGGAAGTCGTCCGTTTTCAATACAGAATCCCCCACTGTCTAGCAAATCTTCCGGAATCCAAGGACTCACAAGAAAAGTGGGTCTATTATTCTGATATATCTGACGTTCGTCAAGCGTAAAATAGCACAAGCAGGTGGGAGATTTGGGGGCTGCCCAAGTTTCCGGGGCGATACCGACTCCGCCGTGGGACTTACCATTTACTCAGGAAGAATCTTCGCGGTCGGAGACTATACGGATAGCCCGCGAGACGATCATTCTGGACGGTCACATCGACGCGAGCTATGCGTCCAGGGCATTTCGGTGAAGCGGGTGACGCTTCGAGCAGAATGCAGTACTCGGCTATCGCGTCAAATGACCCCTTGGTCAATCATCGCGTCCGCGACCCTCATGAAACCCGCAATGTTCGCGCCGCTCACGTAATTACCCGGAGCGCCGAACTCTTCCGCTGCGTTCAAGCAGGCCTCGTGGATGTTCTTCATGATCACCTTGAGTCGGTTGTCCACCTCCTCGCGCGTCCAGGCAAAACGCATGCTGTTCTGGGCCATCTCGAGACCCGAGACCGCGACACCGCCGGCGTTGGCCGCCTTCCCCGGAGCGTATAGGATGCGCCGGTCGGTGAACGCATTGATTGCATCCGGCGTTGCGGGCATGTTGGCGCCTTCGCAGACCAACTGGACGCCGTTCTGCAACAAGTTCTGCGCATCTTTACGGTTGATCTCATTCTGGGTCGCGCACGGGAAAGCACAGTCCGCTTTGCGGGCCCAGAGCGGATTCTCGTCCCAACCTCCGATTTCCGCGGAGGTAAACTCTGTGTCGGGATACCTTTCTGCGAATTCACGGATACGGCCTCTATGCAAGTTCTTCAAATCCTTCAGCCACTCCAGCTTTTCACTGTCGACACCATCGGGATCATAGATATAACCGCTCGAATCCGAGAAAGTCACTACCTTCGCCCCGAGATCGATTAGCTTTTCTATAACAAACTGTGCAACCTTGCCGCTCCCGGAAACCAGGCAGGATTTGCCTTCGAGCGTCTGATCTCGGGTAGCGAGCATTTCCGTGGCGAAGTACGCGACACCATAACCGGTTGATTCGAGACGCATGACGGAGCCACCCCAGTTGATACCTTTCCCCGTCAGCGCTCCGGTAAATTCGTTCCGAAGCTTGCGATACTGACCGAACAGGTAACCGATTTCGCGTCCGCCTACACCGATATCCCCGTCCGGGATGTCCGTATTCGGTCCGACGTGACGATGCAGCTCGTTCATAAAGCTCTGGCAGAAACGCATGACTTCGAGATCGCTCTTTCCCTTCGGGTCGAAGTCGGACCCTCCCTGCGCCGCACCCATCGGCAACGTTGTAAGACTGTTCTTGAAGACCTGTTCCAAGGCAAGGGATTTGAGGATGCTCTGGCCGACCGAAGGATGGAAACGAAGACCGCCTTTGTACGGTCCGATGGAACCATTCATTTCGACGCGATAACCGCGGTTCACTTGTACACGGTCGGCGTCGTCCAACCAGGCAACGCGAAAAGTGATCGTCCGTTCGGGCTCGATGATCTGCTCCAGGATCTTTGCCGTCCTGTAATGAGGATAACGCTCCAGGACGGGGCTCAACGACTCGGCCACGTCTTGGACCGCCTGGTGGAATTCCGGTTCAGCGGGATTCTTTGATTTTACCTCAGCCAACAGTTTCTGAACATTATAAGTCATTTGTCAGCTCCCTTTCCTGATTCGTGCACGTGTTCGTCCGGCAGCTGCTGCGTCTCTTTTTCAGTCGTCCTAATTTTTAGTGGGCGTGCGGCGTCCGTGACTGCGTTGATTTTTGAAGCGTAGCTGGTCTTTTTTGCGACATCTTCATCGGTAATAATATGGAAATCCAGCAGTCCTCCGGACCGGTATCCCGTCCGAAGGTAATTGATTTCATCAAGGCAGAGGCTCCAACCCTCGAGCCAATGCACAAGGTCCTTGCGTTGGGATGCCGTACCTCTGAAGTGGATCAACATGTCGATATCGCTCGCCGGTCCCGCCGTGCCGTTTTTCGTGCTTCCAAACACGTAAATACCCTCAACCCCAAACTCTTCGGGATCCAGCTGAAAGGCGATCTGCTCGGCCATGCGATAACGCCAGCGCCAATAATTCTCCGGATGACCGTCTTCGAATGTATCCCCTTCCTCCGGGGACCCGATATCCTGCTCGGGATCCGCCAGCAGGCCCACTGCCTCGCCGAGTTCAGCGTTCATCAATACCTGCATCATTTTCCCGTCTGTGGCGCTTGCGACATCAATCACCCGAATCACATCGGCGAGATACGCATATTCGGGAAGTAGTTCCGGGAGAATGTTTTCCGAGCGTAGGAGAACGCGCTCGTTGAAGCATGTTTCCTCATCATCCGGGAACACAGGAAGGTAGTTAATGCCCGATTGCACGAGGTCCTGCAGGAAATGGACTCCGATAGACAAGGCGCTGTCTTCGGTGTTATCTGGCTGCAGCAAATCGACCAGGACTGCCGCGTTTTTGAAATCGTTGCACTTTAGGTCCACGCCGGCCCGGTGATCGCCGCGGTCACTCCAACGACCGGGCCGCATGAGGATGAACTGCCGCTTGGGAAGCAACTCGTTCAACTTCGCCACCGCCTTGCCGACGGCCTGTCGCTGCGCTGGTTCTTCTAGCGCGTCGAGCGCCGCGGCTCGCAAGTAGACAATGTGGGTGATGTTAGAAACCCATCCGTTCGATACGTAGCGGTTCGCCGAGAATATCAACTTGTCTTCGGTAATGTCCTTCGGAATGGGAGCCGGCCGCGGTGCACGGGCAAGGGCCTGGGGGCAACATTGCAAAAGATAAATGTGCTCTCCGTCGGAGGCGAACTCGATCTCCACGGGCACGCCAAACTTTTCCTCGAGTGTTCGCAGAAGATCCCGGATTTGTGTCCCAAAGGGCCCCCGTGTGATCAATCCATCGAAGGTCACCACGAGATCATCGTTCTCGAGGTTTGACTTCCCCTCATCCAGCGGTTGGACCTGGCCGTTTTTATACACAGACACAACTTGTTCCGCGTTGGGATACTCCTCGCCGAAGCTCCTCATCAGCTCGCTCAGCTCGAGCGTTTGCAAACGGTTGGTCTCCAAGTTGATCACGTCGATACTCCTGGGGGCGCTGCGGAAGCTATCTTCCCTTACCCCATTTACCTGGATCGACGGCCGGCCCGGCACGACCAGCACAGGATACTCTTCGCCGGTGCGGTCCGAGGCGCGGGTTCCGAGTCCGGGGACGATGTGGACCATGCCGTCCTCTCCCGTAATACCGGGCAACCATTGAAAGTCGTTCCGACTTCGGGCTACCCCCGAATAGGCAGGCAGAAAACATGGACCGACCCGGGTTCCCACTACCTCCTGAATCATGACGCCCATTTGCTCGCTGAACTCCAGCAGCCCACGGTCCGCCCTGTATTCGATCGGATCCGGGCCGAAGTTCGACGCGTACACCTCGGCCACCGCGCGCATGAGATCGCGGAGGCGCTCCGCCCTGGTTCCCTGGTTCCCCAAGAATACGCTCTTGTATTTACCGCGGAAAGCTGACCCCGTTCGGTCTTCCAGTAGCGACGAACTGCGCACGACCAAAGGGCTGTCTTCGAAGTCGTCCAGTGCCATCGACAGCCCGTTGGTCATTTCGGGTGGATGAACCGTCTGCTGGAACATTTCAATGACGTGTGGGTATTCTAAACGGACCCTTTCGATATCCTTGTACTTCTGCTCAACAATCTCATCCATATTGTTGTAATGTATGAATTCGAGCATCATGTCCGAGGAGATGTACCAGGTCTTGGGGATCCGGAACGGTGAGTCCGCCCTGAGGCCACCGTTCGTTTTTCTCAAGATCTGCGACGCCAGGAACAGGCCTGCGCTCTTGCCTCCGAGCTTTCCGTGGCTCTCCGCGGAGCAGATCACCTTCTGGAGAAGCTGGTAGAGATCTTCGATGTCCACAACATCCTTCGCGAGGTTGATGTACTCCATCCTGTCCGAAAGAATGCACTCGATGAGAAGGACTTTCAGGCCCCTCGCGAGGGGATACCGGTTATTCGTTTCTTCATGAGTTGTGAGGATATGCCGTCGGAGGCCGCTGGCGACATCGGAGTGGGGTAGGTGACGGCGCACGGTTCGGAGCAATCCGCCGAGCTTATCCTCCTGAATCCACATCTGGACGCGGGAAAGAACTTCCTCATTGCTCAGATGTTCGGCGGCGATTCGAAAAATTTTTTCTGTAGATTCGGTGGAGAAGTCCAGTGGACGGCGCGGCAGTTGCTCCCTCGCTTCGTCGCCGTAGACATTGTACCCCAGCGTGCCCCGGTGTTTGTCCACCCGCCTCAACGCCTCTGCCTCTTCCACTCCGCTCCAGCACAGGTGGTTGAGCATTTTGTTGGACAGTCTGAGAAAAAGGGCGTTATCCGTCTGACGAATGAGGTCCAGCACGGCCTCCCAGTCGCCTCTTCGGCTTTCTGAGCGATCCCGGTCGGCGATTTTCCACTCCTGAAAAACGTGCTTCATCTTCTTGTATGTCAGGAAGTGGTTGATCCGGTCCGCGATGGTCTCGATGAGTTTTTTCTCCTCCTTGAGGAAGGGACCGATGTCCGCCGCGGGCATTTCGCGGGTGTAGTACACGCCGATCGTGCCCAAATTTTGATCCTGGTGTACGATGGGCGCGGTCAGTTTCCAAGGCGTCTCCTCGAAGCCCTGGGAACGGTATTCCCTGCCCTCCAATGTGATCGTAGCCTCACAGATGTCGGGGAATTGCCATCCCGGAGGAATGGCCTTAATGACACACTCGCAAACCTGATCGATGTCCGCGTCTGGTTCCCTCAGTGTTTCTTCAATGGCGTATAAGCACGTTAGCTCCTTGGCTCGTTCCGCAAGGGCTTCCAGCAATCTAATCGCTGACTGAGTTTGCTCTTTCATAGCAGATCACCCCCCGGCTACTCGTACCGTCCACTTTGACATGGAGCGGCTCATTCAACGTGACGTGACGCACGAATTGTGATTCGCGGATTTCTTTCTGGCGTTCCAGCCAATCCCAATTGACGGGATACCTCTCGGTTTTGTCCGTTGAAAAATACAGAATCCGCAGGCACGTAACGTTGTGGAAGAAATGCGATCCCTGGCTCATGTCCACGCTCATATCGGACGAGGAGGCTTCGACGACGACCTTGGCGCCGGACACTTGCCCCCAATTAACGGGAATTCCCAGCCATGGATCGGAGGTCCCGAGACGCCCAAGCACCACCAGAGCATAGGGACGACCTGCTTTGAGAAGCTGCCGGTTCATCTCGTCCAGTTCCGCCGCGATCAGCCACGAGTCTTTAGCGGAGAAAACGTCGGGTTTCACATAAACAATGTCTTTAATGCAGTCCAGCTGTCCGTTACCCAAAACCTGCTCGGAAGCTACGAATACGTGGTCTCCGCGGAGTTCTTGTTCGTTGATTTCCACGCGGTCATCGGATATGAACATCGGTCGAACCTGGAGGAAACCGAACCGCGCGCTGTTGCTCGTACCCTGACCGAAGTCTACGGCAAACTCGATCTCCACAGGATTCCCCAACTCGTCCTCGCAAACAGTCAAAAGATTTCGGACCAGGTCATTCAATGGGATTTCGTTGAGTTCCAATAAGGGACAAAAATCCAAGACTCGTGCTCCCGGCCTGGCCGTGCCTGGAGTCAGCCGTTCGGTTTGGGGATCGTAGGTCGAAGCCATCTTCCCGAGTACACCATCTTCCTCCGCGTGGCGGAGATTCCCGTCGAATAGGTATTCTGTTTCCTGGATGGGGTCGTAGGTAGGGGGCTTGCCCATGTTCACGGACCAGAATTGAGTCTGAGTTTGCGTGAGAAGCTCTTTCATGGAACCGAAAGGAGGTTTTACTTTGGGATAAGCTGGGCAGTAGGTCCACGTCCTGCCTCCGTCTACGATAGTCTTTCCCAATCCCAGCGCCAGGCTCACCACACCGTGCTCGGGCTGTGTATATCCCAGCGAGTAAAAATTGTACGAGCGGGCCACACCGGAAACATTTGGGTAAAACCGATCGCCACGGCGGAGGCCCACGACTTCTTGAATCATGATGGCCATTTTCTCATCTCCGTGCGACCGCCCCAGAGCCTGACGGTAGCTCTTGGCGTCTCGAGAAAAAGTCGAAGCATAGACAAATTTGACCGCTTCCACCAACGTGCGAAGACGTGCCTCCGCGCTGAACTGGTTGTTGGGTACCATTTTTGTGGCGTAAACACCCGCCAAGGGCTCTTGAAGGGCATCCTCCAGAAGGCTGGACGACCTTACCGCCAGAGGAGCATGCACGTCGGAGATGAGTTTTCTTAGTTCATCGACGAGCTCCGTCGGTAGCTCCGCCCTTTGAAAGGCGTTCGCCATGTGTCGATCCTTAGTATCTGACAGGGCAACGTCGTAAAGGCGATTCTTCTCCATGAATAGATCGAACCAGTCGGTTGCGATTACCCAAAACCACGGGATGTCCACTGCGATGGAGGGAAACGCGTCCTTGTCAAGCCGGGTTTTCAGGATGTGTTCGATCCGCACCAGCCCCTGCGCTTTCCCCCCGATTTCCCCCTTCCCAACCTGGGTGAAGAACTTCGCAGTTTGGGCAGTACTCCCGTCGGAGCCACCATCACCTCGTGGAAATGAGCCGCTTTCTCTGTTCACCATAGCTTTCGACCTGTCTCCTGAAGGTAAGGGATCGCAGCGGTTATTTCGCGTAGCTATCACCCGAAACGTTTGTGGCACCTACGCGTCCAGGATCTCCTGCGCTTCCATTTCATCGACATCCTTGATGTATTTGATCCCGCTAATCCTGGCCGCATCTTGTGTCAGTGCCGCGACGTCATCCCGGCTAATGTAGCTCAGATCAAACTTGCGCGCTCCACTCATCAACTGGCGCAACCCCTGCGCGAGGCGCTCGTAATACGTGTAGAGACCGATCGCTCCCGTCGGCAGCTTTTCGAATTCCTCGTCGCCAAGCTCCTTGCGCAGCTCGGGGGCCGTGACAAATATCTCGTCCTTGGTTTTACCGAAACGCTCCACGTACACAGGAAGCTCTTGCGCATCTATGGTTTTTCCTATGGTCTTTCCCACCATGGCAGCGGCAATGGGAGAGCGGGCCATGCCCACGAGTTTTACGAAAGGCGCACCAAGAGCGAGGGCTTTGAAAATGTGGTCTTCGAACGTGAATCCGCCGGCTGGCGCCAAAGCCGGGACGTATTCGCCCCTGTCGGCCAGACGTTTTGTGTACTCATAGAGCAATGAATGCAGTTCAACGGGCGGCATTCCCCATTCGTTCATCATTCGCCAAGGACTCATGCCCGTTCCACCTCCGGCACCATCAACCGTAAGGAGATCGATTCCATACTTGGACGAAAACTTCACCGCCCGCGCTAGATCGGCGGGCCGGTAAGCCCCCGTTTTCAGGAACACGTATTTAGCGCCCGCGTTGCGCAATTCTTCCACCCGCTGGGCAAAGGACTCTTCGTCCACCATGCCGACACGTGAGTGCCGCTCGAATTCCTTGAACGATCCGCGCTCGAACGCCGCGATGACGTGAGGATCCGTGGGATTCGGAAGTACGACGTACCCCCGCTCGTACAATAACTGGGCCTTTTCGAGGTCCGTTATTTTCACCTCGCCACCGATGTTTTTTGCGCCCTGGCCCCATTTGATCTCCACGATTTCCACACCGAGTTCACGAATGGCGTATTCCTGTACGCCAAGCCTGGTGTCTTCCACATTCGCCTGGACGATTATGGCGCCGTAGCCGTCGTGCTGGTGATCCTGGTATAACTTGATCCTTCTTTTGAGGTCTACCGTATCGAGTATTTCACCGTTCTTGAGTCGCGCTTCGGGATCCATGCCGACCACGTTCTCCCCGATGGTGAGTCCCGTGCCGGCCAGTGCCGATCCGATCGCCAGACCCTCCCAGTTATTTTTGGCGATATTCGTAGAACCGATGCCCGGAATGATCCACGGATACCGGAACTTGATGCCGTTGTCCCTGCCGAAACGCACTTCGAGATTCACATTGGGGAAAATGGCTTTGTCCGAGTCTGCCTCGATTCCGTGGGCTCCGACCGCGGTACCCATAATGTTGAAGTGCGAGTAGTCCACGGGATACACTTTTTCCGATGCGGTGGTAATCACACCGAACGGCTGCGGATAGATCACCTCGTGGCCTCGGAAAGCGGACTTTCCGATCTCGCACATCCCCACGCAGCCGTCTACGCAGGTGACACACATGCCGGAGCCCGGCGTGACCGATCCTTCGGTCCTGTTCTTGGTCAGAGTTGCGGCAGAAGAGTTTACTCTCGACAATGTCTGAAACATGGCGTTCCGCTCCTTTTCGCAGATGCTCCTATTTTCCGGGGATTTGTTGTTTACTTTTCACAATTTCACAGGCCACACAGGGATCCATGTAGCACATCATATCGTCGAAGCTATTCTTTTCGAGGCACGGCGGTGCCAGGTTGGCACAGCCTCCGCAGACCGCTTTGTCCGGCTCCGTATACGTACACCGGAGAGTACAGACCGGACAGACATACATGCAGGCGCCGCACAAACGGCACTCCTCCGACTTGATGTCGAAGGGGGTGCCAATGCTGCGGTGTTCTCCGCGGCCGCGGAAACCGATGGCTTTGGCGACCATCTGCTCTTCACACATGCGTACGCAAAGACCGCAGAGAATGCAGTCTTCGTATTCCTGTTTGAACCTTTGCGTGCGAACATCGTGTTTCGCCGCCAGATCTTGAATCACTTTTGATTGCGGGCACGATGCCAGCAAGAGTTCGAGGATCATTTTGCGCGCTTTCACCACTCGAGAGGACGCGGTCCTGACGGCCAGACCTTCTTGTACCGGGTGAGTGCAAGAGGTGACCAGTTTTGCGTTTTCCCCTTTCCCAACCTCCACCACACAGAGCCGGCATGCACCGTAGGGTGAAAGACCTTCCATGTGACAAAGAGTGGGGATGGAAAAGCCCAGGAACTGGGCAGCTTCCAGGAGGCTGGTCCCCTTCTCCACGGTTACATCCACACCGTTGATTTTGAGGGTAATCACGCGCTCTGCCTCCCAGTTTCGGTTACTGTTTGTTTTTCTTTCTCGTTACGGGTGAATTCGAGATCGCATCGCAAACACCTCAACGACTCCCGACGAGCTTCTGCCTGGGACAGGGCCACCTCCACCTCGGCGAAGTTCCGTCTACGCCATTCCGCCGGAGCACGGGGCGTTTCAGACCGGTCGCCGCCCAAGGCGGCTTCGTCCACCATCGGTTCCACATACACCTGGGGCAGTCTGGCGAACATAGGTTGAAGCAAGGGTTCTTTTTTGAGAAATCGCTCAATAATAACGGCCGCTTTTTTCCCGTCTGCGATGGCCTCGACCACTGTGTTGGGGCCGCGGACAACATCCCCGGCGGCGAAAACCCCCGGCCGGTTCGTCTGCATCGTCGTGGGATCCGTCCGCACGGTGTTCCAGGGCGTCGTCTCGATCTGACTCGACTTCGCGGGTGTGATCGCGTCGATGCCCGAATCCTCGCCGATCGCGACGATAAGCGTGTCGAGGTCGATGACGTGCTCCGTGCCGTTGATCGGCATCGGTCTGCGTCGGCCGCTCTCGTCGGCTTCGCCCAGCTCGTTCCGGATGCATTCCAGCCCGGCCAGGCGGCCATTGTTATTGACTATTCTGACCGGAGTAACAAGGGTTTCGATGCGGATTCCCTCCTGATCGGCGGCTTCGATCTCCTCGGCGAAGGCGGGCATCTCGTTCCGCGTCCTCCGGTAAAGAATGGTGACCTCGTCCACGTCCTTGAGGCGAAGGGCCATACGGGCCGCGTCGATCGCCGAATTTCCGCCTCCGATGACGCCCACCTTTCCCTTGGCCAGCTGTCGCTCTTGTAAGTTAAAAGCCTTTAGAAACTCTATGGAGGGATACACTCCCTCAACGTCCTCGTTTTCCAGGCGCAGAGGTTTGCTCTTGTGCGCGCCGATGGCCAGGAGAACGGCTCCGTATCCCGATTCGAATAGCTCGTCGATATTAATGTCCCGGCCCAGCGCAGTTCCGCATTTCACGGTGATGTTCTCGTTGAGCAAGGCGTCGATTTCTTTCTCGATCACCTCACGAGGTAGACGATACGAGGGAATGGCGCACGTCAGCATGCCGCCGGGTTCTTTCTCCGCCTCGAACACCGTGACCTCGCACCCTTTGAGGGACAAGTAATGGGCCGCAGTCAGCCCGGCAGGTCCCGCGCCGATAATCGCAATTTTGGGCGGGGCACCGTCGCTCCACTCCTGCTTGACCGGTTGGTACGCGGAGGGATCGATCCGATCGGTGATGAAACGTTTCAACGCCCGTATGGCCACGGGGTCGCCTCCGGCCGCACCAGCCCGGCATTTCGCCTCACACGGATGGTGGCAGACTCGGGCACAGATGGAAGGAAATGGATTGGGTTCCCGGATAACGCGGTAGGCCTCGTCGTACTCCCCGTGCCCGATTAGGGCTACGTATCGCCACGCCTCGGTCCCCAAGGGGCACGCGGACTGGCAGGGCGCGCCCACTAATTCCTTGCAAACGAAAGCGTCGCACCGTTTGTCTATGATGTGCCGTTCGTACTCTTCGCGAAAGTAGCGCAGCGTGCTGAGCACGGGATTGGGCGCAGACTGTCCCAGACCGCACATCGTCGTGTCCTTGACCACGTGGGCCAACTCTTCCAGGAGGTCGAGTTCCTCCAAGGTCGCCTCGCCCTTGGAGATGTCGTCGAGGATCTCGTACATCCGTTGTGTACCCTTCCGGCAGGTGAAGCACTTCCCACACGATTCGTCCTTGAGAAAACCCATGAAGTATTTGGCCACGTCCACCATGCAGGTGTCCTCGTCCATAACGATCATCCCGCCCGATCCCATGATGGAACCGGCCTTTATCAGGCTGTCATAGTCGATAGGCAGATCAAACATGCGAGCAGGGATACACCCACCTGAGGGCCCCCCCGTTTGAACCGCCTTGATCTTCGTGTTTCCGGACGCACCCCCTCCGATGTCGTAAACCACTTCCGAAATCTTTATGCCCAGCGGGACCTCCACCAGGCCTGTGTTCTGTATTTTTCCCACCAGGGAAAAGATCTTAGTGCCCGTGTTCCCCGGTACGCCCACCCTCGCGTAAACGTCCGCTCCCCCATCAATGATCACGGGAATGTTAGCCAGCGATTCCACGTTGTTAATGCAGGTGGGATGCCCTCCGATGCCCTTTTCTATCGGATAGGGAGGACGCTGGCGGGGTTCACCTGTGAAACCTTCGACGGATTTGATGAGCGCCGTCTCCTCCCCACACACAAAGGCGCCCGCCCCTCGTACGATTGTGATGTCAAAGTCGACCCCGGTGCCGAGGATATTCTCCCCCAGCAAGCCCAGGTCCCGAGCCTGACGGAGGGCAATGATGGTGTGCTTGATAGCGATGGGATACTCGCTGCGCACGTAGATGTAGCCCTGGGTTGCGCCGATAGCAATCCCTCCGATGAGCAGACCTTCGATGATGGCGTGAGGATTGCCTTCTAGGAGACTCCGATCCATATAGGCGCCGGGATCCCCCTCGTCGGCATTGCATACTATGTATTTCTGCTCTGCACCGTTTCCGGAAGCCCGCGCGAGCTCCCACTTCTTTCCGGTCGGGAAACCGGCTCCTCCCCGTCCCCGTAGACCTGATTTTTTGACTTCCTCTACGATCCATTCGGGATCGATCCGTGACAGCACTTTCTCGGCGGCCGCATATCCACCCACCTCGATATAATTGATGATTCGGATGGGATCGAGCTTCTGGTTGCTCCCCAGTATGGTGCGCTTCTGCTTCTTGAAGAAGGGAATGTCGTCCTGGCTGTGGTACTGCCTTTTGTCGTGCGGGTCTCTGTAGATGAGACTTTCGTCGACGAAACCGCCCACGGCAGCGTCGATAACTCTGGGAACGTCCTCCATCTCGAGCTTTGGATAGAGATGCCGGCCCGGTTCCACGAGGACGAATGGATCCATCTCGCAGAATCCCTGGCAGCCGGTAACCCGCAGATCGATCTTTGTCTGGAGCCCTCTATCGAGAATGTATCGCTTGATAATGCGTAAGATATCGTTCGAGCCGCTGGCCTGCCCGCCCGTCCCGGCGCATACAACCAGGGTTGGGTTGTCGTACTGGAGTTTCTTGTCGTCATGAATGCGTCGACGAAACTCAATGAATTCTGCTACCGTTGAAAGTCTGCTCACCGAAACACCTCTCTATGTAACGCCCATACAACCCACACAATCAGTGGATCACTCCAGTGGGACACCGCCCGGGTCCAGCATGTGACCCCGGCAACCTCTGCGAGCACAAATCTGAACGACACCCCCACCCCGAACGATCATCGGCACCATGGGAGCGCCGCAATCGCTGCATTTCCCGCCACCAATCAATTCGGCATGACAGTGGGGACAGAACGCGTGGATGATCTCGTCGCTGGGAATTTCGTATTCTGAAGCTACCTTGTAGCTTCCGTACAAGCTGGAGAGGGCCAGCCAGCCGTGCTTGTTGCCGAAGGAGACCGTCACACGAATAGAAGGGTGGCCGTCGATGACATGCCGGGGATCCATGAGGCTGTGGTTACAGCGCGCGCAGCTCACCTCCACCGGGAAAATGCGGTCGTCCGTTTCGATCTCGATCAAATCCAGCCCCTTCTGGGTCCGCTCGATGATCTCCTTGACTTCAGAGGTTCTGACCTTGGAAAAGTAATGGCCGTCGGCCACCACCACCGGACCCAGGGCGCAAGCTCCCAGACAATTCACGGTTTCCAACGAAAACTCCCTGTCGGACGTCGTCTCCCCCGATCGGATCCCCAGCTTTTCCTGGAAAACCTCCGCGATCCTCGGGCCGCCGTGCACGTGACAAGCAGTACCGAGGCACACGGAGATGACGTGCTTACCCCGGGGCTCCAAACTGAACGCCCTGTAAAACGTGGCAACGCCGTAGACATCAACCAGCGAGCGTCCGGTTTCCGTGGCGAGCGACCTCAATTCCTCTTCCGGAAGATAACCGTATTTCGCCTGGAGCCGCTCCATGCGGGTGATGAGTCCGCTTTGTTCTCCGTCGGCTTTTTCGATGGGAGCCTCTGCTTGATCCGGATTCATGTCTTGCGCGTTCCTTGTGTTTTAGGGTTTGTTCTGGTTCCTCGACGTCAACGTTCCTCAACATATTCTTCGCAGTGCCATACCCCACCCTCCGGCTTCGGGAAGAGGCAGGTTTGGCGGTTCGCACAGTTCACGCACAACCCCTTGCAGTCTCCTGCGTATTCCGCAGGACTTTTCGTGCCAGGGCGCTCACCTTGGGATTGATCCCTGTCGTCCTTTCGGAATCTAGAGGGATGGCGAACCACCATAATTCTCTTTTTCTAAGCGAAGAAGGTTACCGTCGCCTCTCCACAGCACACAGTCGACGTCTACGTGCTCCGTCGGGTCGAGAAAAATGAAGCATCATTGCCGTTCACATCGATTGCCGTCGACTCAACTCTCTAACGGTATATCAAGGGGCGTGCCACTGAAAAACCGGGCGCAACTGCGTCGAATCAGCACCGCAACGATCAGATGGAGGCTTGTAACTGATTGTGTCGCACAATGTTATCTTGGTGATCCGCGGTGGCGGGTTTCTTTGACAAGACAGCGTGAGCTCGGGAGGTGAACACAGTGACTGGGGTGTTTCACCCCGGTGGGGCGAATCGTCCCGCCTACGTGCCTTGACGGTCGCCTCGAAGGGACAGAGTCTGGTCTTTGGAAGGTAGAGTGTTGGCAGAGAGCTATTCGGTGTCTAGTTTCAGGCGTTTCATTTTCTCGCGCAGCGTCTTGCGGTCGATTCCAAGAATCTCAGCCGCGCGAGTCTTGTTGCCGCTCACTGATGCCAGCACGCCGCGGATGTGGGTGATCTCCACCTCAATCAGCGTGCGATGCAACCCTTTTTCTCGAACACCGGCGTAGCGCATTAAATCGGGTAAGTCGGGTACGTCTATGAAATTCGAATCTGTCATCACCACCAGTCTTTGAACCAAGTTCTCGAGTTCGCGCACGTTGCCCGGCCAAGCGAAGTTTCTCAGTATCTCGAGAGCTTTGTCCGAGAACCGAGGTTCCGGCTTCTCCACTTCCTCGGAAAACTTTCGCACGAAATGCCTGGTCAGGAGAATTATGTCATCTCCCCTCTCCTGCAACGGAGGAATGGCGATTTCGATGACGTTCAAACGATAGTATAGGTCCTCCCGGAAGCTGCCTTTTTTCACTAGACCTAATAGGTTTTTGTTTGTTGCAGCGAGGATCCTTATGTTGACCTTCCTCGGTTGAGTGGAGCCAACCATAAAGATTTCTTTCTCTTGCAAGACTCTTAGGAGTTTGACTTGCATGGCGAGGCTGGTCTCGCTAACTTCGTCTAGAAAAATGGTGCCCCCGTCCGCAGTCTGAAAGAATCCGGCCCGTGACTCCAGCGCTCCCGTAAAGGCGCCCTTGACGTACCCGAACAGTTCGCTCTCCAACAGGGTTTCTGGAATCCCACCGCAGTTGACCGGAACGAAGGGCGCAGAAGCACGTTTGCTGCTGTAATGGATCGCGCGGGCCACCAGCTCTTTGCCCGTACCACTCTGGCCGGTGATCAAAATCGTAGCGGGAGTGGACGCAGCCTTGGTGATAGCGCCGAACACTTGGTACATGGGCTCCGATTCGCCCAGAATGCCATACTGAGACTTGATGGACTGCGGAAGCCAATCCTGACTGGCCATACGCAATCTGAGTTTGTCCAATGCCCGCCGCACAGCGGTGAACAGTTCCTCATCCGTGAAGGGTTTGGTCAAATACTCTTCCGCACCGGATTTGATGGCGTCCACGGCGCCTTCCACCGTGGCGTAGCCGGTGATCATCATCACTTCCGTATTCCTGAGGTTCTCCCGGACGTAACGGATCAAATCCATCCCCGAGTTTTTTGGCATCTTGTAATCCGTTATCACCAGATCCGCCATCGTGTCGTCCAGGATTTTGATTGCCTCGGCCACGCTGGATGCCGTGAGCACGTCGTAGCCCTCGGACCGCAGGTTTCGGTCCAGCATTTCCAGCGTCTCCGGGGAATCGTCCACGACCAGGATACGTTCTTTCTCAGTTATGTTTCTCATCCTTTATTCTCGGCAGGGCTTTCTGAACTCGTTAGCGGCAGGTGGATCAGGAACTGTGTGCCTTTTCCTACCTCCGTTTTGACCGTGATCTTTCCCCCGTGTGAGGTGACGATGCCGTGAACCACTGCCAGTCCCAAACCCGTCCCCTCATTGATGTCCTTGGTGGTGAAGAAGGGCAGGAAGATCTGACTCGTGATATCTTCGCCGATTCCGGTCCCCGTATCCTCCACCACGACACCGATTCCCGTCTCGGTCACCTGCGTCTCTACAGTCAACGTGCCGCCTTCCGGCATGGCCTGGATGGCGTTGACCACCAGGTTCACCAATGCCTGGTTTATCTGACCCGGATCGGCCGTTATCATTGGCAGATCGGGGGCCAGCCGACACACCAGCTGGATATCCGCTTTCACACACCGGGCCTCGAAGAAGTAGATCCCATCGGTCACGATGTCGTTCAGGTTTACCGGGACCTTTTTGGGAGGAAGCTGCCGGGCAAATGTCATGAGCTTCTTTATGATCTCCCTGGCATGGAGCGAGGCGGATTCAATGTTTTTCAGGTCTTTCTCCACCTGCGCGGACAATTTTGGAGACTTCTTCGCTAGCTGAGCGAAGCCCAGGATGTTGCCCAAAGGTTCATTCAGTTCGTGTGCCACACCGGCGGCCAGTTGGCCGATGGTGGCCAGACGGTCAGCGTGCCTTAGCTGTTCTTGAAGCAAAGTTTTTTCTTCCTCCGCCTGAGCGCGCTCGTAATAAATCGCGACTTCTCTGGCCACGCTGTCGATGAGGCTTCGCTCTTCTGCCAGAAAAGGTCCTTCGTCCAAGGTTAGTTTCTTTTCGAGATAGGCCACCTCCACGAAACCGACTTTCTCGTTCTGGACGACAACCTCGGATACCTGACGGTAAGGCGACTCACGGAAACCTCCGGTTGTATAAGACTGGCCGTTCAAGACGATGCGCGCGCAGGCGACCTCGGGAAAGAGCCACGCCGCGGGCAGCAGGTCGGCGATGTTCTGAATGATCTCGTCAAACGAAGCCCCCGGTTTTGCCACCACGCGTGCGATCCCATAAAGGCACGAGATCTCCTTGATTCTTTCTCTGAGCTCGATCTGGGCATATTGGTGAGAAAGCGCGACTCCAAGTATTTGGGAAATGTCCTCGTAAAAATCAATATCGCGGATGGAGAAAAAACCCGTCCTCCTACTTTTGAGTTGCATAATCCCTATGCACTCTTCCTCAAGTCGGATGGGTATGACCGCAATGCTCTTATAAGGACTGGGAAGAAGCCCAGGTCGAGAAGAAGATTCGCTTTTCGTGGAATCATTCGAATCCGCTGCTCCGGACGCATCGCCAATCCAAAAGCTGCCCCGATCGGTGACGTAGGGACGCAACTTGTCGATCGACCCTTTGACTACGTCGCAGCACAGTCTTTCCATGCTCAACTCGTTTCCGTAGTCCTGCGACACGGCTGTCTCTTCGCCCAAAGGGCAGGGCACCAGAATGAAGCCAAAGGGCATCTTCTTCGAACCCGTGACCGAACATCGAAAGTGTTTGTCCGGATCTTCCTTGACCCACAACTCGATGGCGTCGCATCCAGAGTGTTCCTTGATTCTCTCCGACACCTCTGGTAGAAAGTCTCTCCTAAGAAGTCCCCGAGTCGAGTGTGCTAATAACTCATAGGTCAATTGGCGGAACCGCTCTACATCGTACTGGGATGAAGGACCGAGGGAATCCGATTGTTTAATGCTCTTGCCGCTTATTTTGTGAGTAGCCATAACTGATAGATTACCCGATACTGGCCGCGATATACGAAAAAGTTCATCGCTTGTCGAGTTTATTCTACGTCTTTCCCGCCGCCAGGTCCAGTGACGGTGGTCGCGTCGGCAATTGACATTTCCCCAAGATTTTGAGCCGGCGGTAGAGCTAGTTTCTGTGTCGTAGAGGAAAACAAGATGACCCGGAGACGGTTCACCCCAGAACAGATCGTAGCGATCCTCCGCGAGGTTGAGCGCAAGAAGTTGTTTCGCAAGCATGGTATCAGCGAGCAAGCCTTCTACCGTTGGAAACGGTACTTCATTGTGTGCTTCAGGCGTGTCCGAGAACCGTCCGGCACCGGAGGCAATGCCGAATAGATCCCACCCGTCCTTCTTGCCTGCCTTTGCCACTGGGACAAGCTACCCAACCATATCCGAACAGCGGTCGTGACGCTGCTCGAAACCGTTGACTTTCCGCCTGATGACTAGGTGGTTGCAGCTGGTCAAAACCTGGCCCAGCTCTCTGAAGAGCCATTCGGCGAGACCCGTGACCGGAGCGGTTGGCGGGACACCGTCCATCTCCCCTTCACGTGCCCCACTGGAGGAATCAAACGATTTCTACCAGGATATTCATCAGGATGTCGAGTTCGATCAAAGTGTCGGGTATCTCGACAACAGCGGGGCGTGAATCACGCTCGAGTGAGTCAAGTGGATACGTGGATGGATAGGCGTTGGCCCCGCGATTCGCGCGACGCCCTGGGCCCGAAGGGCCACGTCTGTGCCTTCCCGAGGACAAGTGCTTGTTTCGGTGGCAAATGAGGCCGTTGAAAGCGGTATGCGGCTTGAGATTCCACGCCCGGGAACTTTTGGGCCAGATCTCCGCAGACCCTACTGTTTCACCCACTCCTGCAATCGGGTGAGCTCTACCTTGAGCTTTTCTAGTTCTTTATCAAATATCTTCCGGCTGAGTTTCTTGACCACGTCGCCTCCGGTGTCAGAGCCCGCTGGCATAGGTGGCATTCTATCAAGAAAACGCTACCAATTCACAGAGTCCAATATAGGTTGCGCCAGCGCCCAGTAACCTCTATGCTGCAAACTGGTTCATGAGACATATAATTCGTTTCGGTTGATTCTTGAAGGGGACTGATTATGAACGAATTCGATAATGAAATTCTGAAGGAGGAAGCCGAGTTTGCCGATGGCCAGTACCTGGGCTATGCCGATGATCTCGATATTTCGGAGATAATGTTCCGCAGATACTCCCATCCTGTCGATATGTGGGATTGGCGCCAAAAGGCGGCCGCCCTGATCGGAGATCTCGAGGGAAAATCATTTCTGGATTACGGTTGCGGTATGGGTGAGGAATCCGTTTACGCGGCAAAACTGGGCGCCATAGTCACCGCGATCGATATTTCGCCGGTGGGAATCGAGATCACCCAGAAAAGAGCCGCGCATAACAACGTCTCCGACAGAATCACCACACACCTGATGAAGGGGAATCCGACAGACTTTCCCCCTGATACTTTCGACATTGTGCATGGACTCGGGATACTCCATCATATCGGCCTGGACGATGCACTTCCAGAGGTGGAGCGCATCCTGAAACCGGGTGGTGCCGGAATATTTTTGGAGCCGCTGGGAAACAGCGCCGCTGTAGAATGGATGAAGTACTGGCTGAGCGTTAAGCTGCGCCACGTCAAAGAGACAACGGAAGTGACCGAGAAAGAAGAAAACCTCCGATTGAAGGACTTGAAGAAGTTCGCGAACGAGTTTTCACATTTCAATGTTTATCCTTATCATCTCATCGCTCGTATTAAGTTGTTTTTCCCAAGACGACTTCACCAACCCATTTGGAAGACGGATTATTACACGCTGAAATTACTTCCGTTCCTGCAGCATTACGCAGGGGCCGCGGTGATACATTTTGTAAAGTAGTACTCTTCCATAATCCTCCTCGTCCGCTTTCGACCGCATGGCCTCCGGCTCTCGGTATGGCCCGCAGCTCCGTACGTGATTTTACGTAGACACCTTGAGGAGGTCCGCAGATCTCGATCCCGTTTCAACCACCCTATTTCTCATAATCAGGAGGTCAGAGAGCCATGCTGTCAGTTCGACTCCTTGTCTTTGCCGGGCGATTCGTATTGCAGACACCCTTGTGAAGATGGTCACAAGACGCTCTCCCCACTTCTGCATACGTGCTTGCCAATTTGCCGCGGAATTTGTTAGAATAGCCGAACTTTCAGGGCCCGTACCCATCCGGCTCGAACCCGAAGGGAACTCCGATGATCGGTAAGACGATCGCGCAATACGAGATCACTGAGAAGCTCGGCGAAGGCGGTATGGGCGTCGTGTACAAGGCGCGGGATTTCAAGTTGGATCGAAACGTCGCGCTGAAGTTTCTCCCCGCCCACCTCGGCGACAACCCCGAACAAAACATCCGGTTCATGCACGAAGCACAGGCCGCTTCCTCTCTCGACCACCCGAACGTTTGTACGGTTTTTGACATCAACACCACGGACGACGACAGGCTGTATATCTGCATGGCATACTACGAGGGCGTGACGCTCCGTGAGAAACTCAAGGGCGATGTCATTCCCGATGATGAAGCGCTCGACATCGCCGTTCAGATCGCCAGAGGACTGGCCCGCGCTCACGAAGCGGACATCACCCACCGCGACGTCAAACCGGCCAACATCATCGTGACGCCACGAAACGAGGTCAAGATTGTCGACTTCGGTGTCGCCAAACTGGCGCAGGGAACGGGACTGACGCGCACGGGTACCACCGTCGGAACGGTTTCTTACATGTCGCCCGAACAGGCTCGCGGCGAGCTGGTGGATCACCGCACCGACATTTGGGCGCTCGGCGTCATCCTCTACCAGATGTTCGCCGGCGAGCTGCCGTTCAAAGGCGACTTCGAAAATGCGGTGGTCTATTTCATCTTGAACGTGGACCCTCCGCCGATTCAGGAACTGCAACCGGCTGTTCCGGACGAGATCACCCGCATCGTCGACCGTGCGATGAAAAAAGATATCAAAGAACGCTACCAGTCGATGGACGAGATTCTCGCCGACCTGGAGTCGGCGCGTGGGCAGACGCCGACGGCGATCGTCGCGGCCCGTGGCGGTCCCTGGCGGCGGTCCCGGCGGCGGTGGCCGCTCGTGGTTGGAAGTATCGTAGTGTCCGCCGCCATGGCAGTGGCCGCGACGTGGTGGTTGGCGCGGCCCGGCGGGGCCGAAGCCGGCCGCCCCGCGGCGGAAAGCGCGCGCGCGACGCTCGTACAAACAAAGCAAGAAGCGGCGGAGGTGCGGGATTTTGCGCCCGGCGAGATCCGGACGGCACGGAAGATCCAGGAGGATGCCGAGCGGTCGTTCCAATCCGGAGACTACGAGACGGCACAACTGCTGTTCGCCCGTTCCCGGGCGATCTACGAGCGTGTGTTGGTGGCAGCCGCGTCCTCGCAGTCAGCGTTCGAGGAGGTCGGAGGCGATGCCGTGGCCGAAGGCGACGCGGTCGAAAAGCCCTCGGACGAGCAAACACCACCACCCGCGGTAGCGGTTTCCGCGCCGCCTTCGGAGCGGACGTCGCGTTCCGATGCGAAAGCTCGCGACCGGTCGCGGCGAGTAGAAAACGCTCGGTCGGCCGCTATCGCAGCCGAGGCATACCTGTACGTGCAAAACGAGTACAACGCAGCCGAGGCACGCGCCGCGTTTGGGCTCGAGCGAATGGAAAAGGGAGACTACGCCGCCGCCGAAACCGCGTTCATCGACGCGGAAGCGGAGTTCCGGGCGGTCGCGGCCGCGGCTGAGACACAGAAACGCCAGACCATGGACCAGGTAGCGCAGCTTCGCGCCCGCGTCGAGACGCGCCGGAGAGAGCTCGACTCGCACCGGGGCATAGAATTATACACGCAGGCGATTGAGTTCGAACGCGAAGCGCGCGATATGGAATCGGGCGATCCCAGGGGTGCGTTGGCGGCGTATCAGAAGTCGCTCGAGAGTCTGGAATCGGCCGCCGAGATGAGATCGCGCGACGACCGGGAAATCCGGGCGCTCATCGTCGCCTACGCGAACGCACTCGAGGGCGAAGACATCACCCGCATGAGGGACCTCTACGACTCGTTGTCAAGAGACGACGAAGAAACCTGGAGAAATTTCTTCGGCACCGTGAACGGCCTCGACGCGGAGATGCTCGTGGAAGAAATCGTGTTCGACGGCGATCGTGCGACGGTCGACGTGTCGGTGACACTTCTGTACGCCGGAGCGAGCGGATCGGATTCGCCACACCGGTGGCGCGTCGACGCCACGAGAACAGACGAGCGATGGAAAATTTCGCACATCAACAGAGGGGATTCGTCGAGATGACGAGGACCATTCGGTTACTGGCACGTTTGACCTTGGTGTCGACGATTCTCGTCGTCGTCCCCGGCCTGGTGAGTGCACAAAGCCTCAGGCACAAGATGGAAAGGATTTTCGACGATTCGCTGCGCTTGCAGCTGGGGGGGAGTCCGGATAAGCACGCAAACCACTTCAACCCGGACAGGGTGGCCACCAGCCAGCAAACGATCGACGTTCTGACCCGCTTCATCGGCGCTAACATCTCGTTGTTCCCGCTCAATTCTACTTCCGCTTCGGTGACGTTCGACCTGAGCAGCGGCATTCCCGTGCGCAAGACATCGAGCCTCGGACCGGTCTACACCGACCGCGCGTCGTCGATCGGCAAAGGCCGCACGATCCTCGGTTACAATTTCACGTTTATGCGGCTCAACAAGATCCGCGGTCTCGACACGCAGTCGCTGCGGTTTACGTTTTCCCACGAAGACGTGGGAGAACCGGGCCTCGGCGATTCGGACAACGAGTTGGACACCGTCGACCTGTTCATGAATATGGATCTCGAAGCGTCGGTCCTCGCTTTTTATTTTACCCACGGCGTTTCGAAGCGGCTGGATCTGAGCCTGGCGATTCCAATCGTCAACGTTCGCATGCGAGCCGACCCGGTCGCGTACATGAACAGTTTCACCTTCGTCACCAACGATTCGGCCAATCATTTTTTCGACGGCACGACAGTCGATCCGGTCCTGTCCACAACACCCCAGCCGATCGACGACGACGCGACCGGGATTGGAGACATTGCTCTGCAGGCCAAATATAACTTTCTGCGCGGCGGACGGATCGAACTGGCCGCGTTGCTGGGAGCGCGGCTCGCGACGGGCGACGAGGACAACTTTCTCGGCGCCGGCGATCCTTCGTATCGCGTCGCGCTGGTGGCTTCGGGCACCCATGAGGCCGGCGCCCCCCACCTAAACCTTGCTTATGTATTCAATCAGAACGAGCTGGTCCGCGACCAGGTCGACGCGTTCCTGGCGTACGACCACAAAGCGGGAGACCGCTTGACGCTGGCGTTCGAGGTGCTGGGAAGATTCGAGGTGGGTGAGCGGATTCAGGGGAGCGACGTCCCGAATTCAGTCACGATCAGCCGGCCGGTCAGCGAGGGGACTTTCACGCGCGAAGTCGACCTGTCCAACCTCCCGGATTTTGACGACGACCACCGCGTCAGCGGCGGGGTCGGCATCAAGTTCGCCCCACGGGACTTCTTTGTTTTCATCGCCAACGTCCTGGTCCCGCTCAACGACGGCGGCCTGCGTCCCGACGCGATAGCCACGCTGGGCTTCGAATTCAACTTCTGACGGACCCCCGCGCCGACAGCCTGCCTCGAGATTCACCAGCCTCTCCGTTTCAAGAGGTCGGACATCTTTTTTTCGAGGTCCTCCTCAAAAAGAACGGCGCGCCGGTCATGCGCCTCGCCGACTTTGTCGGCTAGGGCATCGATATCAGCCGGTTTCTCCAGAAAATCGGCGGCCCCTTGCTTGACAGCCTCGACACCCTTCTTCACCGAACCGTAACCGGTCAATATGATGATTTGCAGCGTATCATCTTGGGCGAGCATACGCCTCATCGTCTCTATACCATCCAGCCCCGGCATGCTCATATCAAGCACGATGGCATCGTATTCTTTCTCTTTGATTCTCTCCAGTCCGTCGGCGCCGCTGTTCGCCGTGTCGACGTCGAATCCGCGGCCGCGCATCCGCTCGGCGATCACATCGGCGAACTCGACTTCATCGTCAACAATGAGCACTTTTGCCGCTGCCATATCGTGTTCCTTTCTCTACCCCCCGACTCCGCGACATTCCCGCTTTACTCCTGCGAGCCGTTGCTCCTTCCACCCGAAAACGTTATCTCCAGCCCTCCGCTTATCGTATCCACCCGCGCATTCATGTATCTCGCAATGAGCTGGAGTTCCGCCATATCGCGGTGACCAGTATCAATCTGTCTTGGGCAGTCCAGTGTAACGAGGACGCCGTCACCTTTCGCGTGGGCTGACACGTCTATGGTATCATCGCGTTCCGCTGCCTCGAGAGCCAGTCGAATCGATAAAAACACCGCAGCCTGCGCAAAGAACGCGCTTCCCACCAACGTCAACGGTTCTGCAGAAGAACGTAACCTGAGCCGTACGTATTTTAGCTTGGCGAGCCGCTGACAGAGCTCAACGAGGTTGCTGAGTCCTTCTGACAAGTCAAATTCGACGCGGGCCGCGTCGGTGCTGTGCGCAAACCGATTGAGCCGCCGGATGATTCCGAGGCTACGTTCGGTTTGAGCCTGCACGGTACGAACCGCATCAGCCAACCGGTCGATGTTGATTGGGGTTCCTTCTCTTTCGGCGGCGATCATATCCTGGAGCAACCCTGCCGTTTGATCAATAACCGACAACACGTTGTTCTGTTCATGCGTGACCGAAGCTGTGACTGCTCCGAAGAACGCCAAGCCGGCATCCAGCACGGACTGATCAGGATGTCCGATATCGTGTTTAGCCATTATCGCTCACCGCCTCACGCATCTTGGCAATCAAGTCTTCCAGCTGAACCGGCTTGAGCAGATAGTCAAAAGCACCCATTAGCTCCACGTCGGTCTCGTTGTCCGGCGCGCCGTGTCCAGTGATCAACAATACCGGCACCCGCGGGTAATCCCTGCGAAATAGCTTCAAAAGTTCGCGGCCTCCCATGCCCGGCAGTTTCAAGTCGAGCAAGACGACGTCATAATCGCACTCGCGCATCTTGAGCAAGGCGCTATAACCATCCAATGCATAATCGGCTTCGACCCCGCGGTAGCCAAGACGCTCTACAAGAGTGGTCACCAGTTCTTCTTCGTCGTCAATCAAAAGTGCCTTGAGTTTGTCCATGGGTTATCCCCTCGCACCTGTGTTCTTGGCGGGCAACGTCACGGTAAACCGCGTGCCCTTACCCGGGACGCTGTGAACATGGATTTCGCCACCGAGCTTCTCGACGATGCTGCGGGTAATCGACAGCCCCAGCCCGGTCCCGAACTTGCCTTTGGTCGAGAAGAATGGTTCGAATATATGCTCCAGGTTCTCATCAGAGATACCCACGCCGTTGTCAGTGATGGCGATCACCACCGAGCCTTCCGCACGCCCCGCACCGGAGATGTCGATACGACCACCGTCGCCGATGGCGGCGATCGCGTTACTAATGATATTCAAAAAAACCTGCTGCAGCTGACTCCGTTCGCTTTCGATTTGGGGCAGGATATCTTCGATGTCGTAATTGATTTCAATATTACGGTGGGTCATTTCGGTGCGCTGAAAACCGACGACTTCCTCGAGCAGTTTCTTCAAGTCGACCTGCTCCTTCTGTACCTCTATGCGTCGCGAAAATCCGAGTAGCCGATGTGTCACCCGCGAGCAGCGATCGACGGACTGAAGAATAGACTCGAGCAGGCCCAGCATTTTCTCGCGTTGGGGGAAGTCCTCGGAGAAGCCGATCATGTCCTTCATCAGCCCCGCCTTCTCGTTGATAATGGCCATTGGATTGTTGATCTCGTGAGCAACCCCGCCAGACATCCGGCCTATGGTCGCCATCTTATTCGTGTACTCCATATCATGAAGTACTTGGACCCGGCGCCGATCCGCATCGCGGAGCCGCCGGGTCATTTGGTTTGCCCCGTATACCACCACGGTTAGAATCAGGGCCGAACTGACCAACAAAAACCAGAGCACATCGGAGCGGTTATTCAACCAGTGTTGCAGGGGGTTCTCCAACCGCTTGATCACCATCAGGATAAAGGGTGTGCCATCGATGTAGGCGAATCCCGAGACGAGAAGCCCATCGGGGCCCTCAGACATCTCGATTACTTCCCGGTTGCGAGGGCCGGGTGGAACGGCCATCTCTACCTCGCTCAAAACGGGCCCGTAAAAAACTGACTCGGTCTGCAGAACACCTCTCTGATTAATGATAAAAGCGTCGGTGAAACGATCCAGATTCAGCGAGTACACTTGGCGGTTGACCAGTTCCATATCGATTGTGGCGCGAACAATGTAAATATCTCCGGGCCGGCGTTCTTGCTTCAAAGCAATGACGAAATGAGGGAAATTACGGTGTCCCATGAACACATCACTGACATGAACCCCCCTCAGGACCACCTCGTGGAACCAGTTTTCACCTTTGTAAACATGACCCTTGAGATCGTAGGGACCAGTATAGAAACGCTGCTGGCCGTCTGAATCGATCAACCCGAGATCAACGAAACCGCCGAACGAGTCATTGAGGTTCCCCAGTGCAATAGCAAGGGCGGAATCGCTCGCCAACTCATGGTACGCCTGCTCGCGGACCAGCAGAGCCAAAGCGGAACGGCGTTCCTCGATCACAAACTCCAGGTTGCGCTTCGTGTTGGAGAGTATCTCTGACACGGCGAAGTTACTTTCGATGTAATAGGTCTCGCGGTCCTGCCAGTAGTTGATGGCAGTCAGTATGGCTGGTGGCACCAATGCAACGACGGCGGTGATGAGGATCACATTTCGGCGCAGCCGCCGGTATTGCGGCAGCCTCGTGCCCCCGAAACCAGGATGAGGGTACGGCGGGGGAGATGGCGTCTTGGGGTCTTGGTGCGGTTCCATGTGCGAGTCCGGAACTGACCGGTCGACAATCCCGGCTGCGGATTCCCTCCTATGAGTCGTCGTCGCGTCGACCGACAGTTCCCTTTTTCGCCCGCGCGTAGGCCTCCCGCATCACCCGCGCCAGGATGTCGATGTCAACGGGTTTGCGGAGATAGGCATGCGCGCCGAGTTCTTCGGCCACCCTCTTTTCTTCATCGGAACCGTGGCCGGTGAGAATAATCACTTCTACTTTCGGATGGTCTCGTTTGACTCGGCGTAACGTCTCTATGCCATCGATGCCGGGCATCATCAGATCCAAAACAATCACATCCGCTTCTTTTTCCCCGAGCATTTCGAGGGCTTGTTCGCCGTCGTACGCTATTGACGATTCCAGATTGCGGCTTCGTAGACGCTCGGATAGGGTGTGGACAAACTCCTTCTCATCGTCGACGAGCATGATCTTCGGCGGCCCTTCGATGTCGCCCCAGGGGTTGAGCGACGGTGACTCGTACCTGGCCCCCAGTCGGGTTGAGACGCTCTGCACGCCGCCCACCCTGCCGGCCACATCGGACAAGCGTTCTCGGTACCGCCCTAGCCGCATGACGTACCGGTTGATGGAAAGCACCACCTCGCCGTTCTCCGAGTGTACGTCGGCCGCCAGACCGGCCTCAGTGATTGCCAAGGCCACTTTGGCCGACACTACAAAATCCTGCATCGCCCTCCGGCAGCGTTCGGTGCTCCGCAACGGCTCGCTACGGGCGAATTCACATATCTCTTTGGCAGCTTGTTCTTCGCTGCGATCATGCATCGGCAGAACCAGATCATACAAGCTCTCGTCGTACGCCGTTTTGCCGAACAGGTACTCCGTGCACGCGAATTTCCGCTTGTCGTCTTCCTGAATGATCTTCCCAGCCTCTTTTTCCGACCTACCCCCTTGCCGGACCGCTTCCTGCACTCGATACTGGTGGTTGGCGATCAGACAGACGCGCAAGACGTTTCCCATTGTTCGCGGCAGCAGGTGACCGGCGCAGCCACGCATGATTATATTGTCGGATTGGATCAGTTCGGACAGAACGATTCTCATATAGGAGACGTACTTCTCGCGCTGGTGCGTAAACTTGTTGAAAAACGGATCAGGCCCGTCGAAGGCCCTTTCCAATTTGGGAACGGGGATGCTGTAGCGTCGGGAGGTTTCTTCCATGAGCTGGTCGTCAATAAGCGAATATCCCAGCTCTTGCACCACTGCCGATGTCACCCCGTCTTCCCCACAGAAGGCGCCGCTGAAAATGCTGACAACCGCCACGGGTCCTCTCTTTCGTCGTAATCGAATCTCAGCCGTCGGATCAATTTTATATTCTTCGCCCCGGGCTTGCAAACCATTATTTGCCTATCCCGGCGTTGTGCGCCCCCATCGCCTACACGCCCGCATTACGTGGTACGAGACACCAATGAAAACGCTTGTTACCGGAAAGACGATGGCCTAAAGTGCGTTATACCAAGGTCCGTATCCCCTGCAAGAAGCACGAGCCACGATGACCCGATGCTTTGTTGCAGAGGAGACCAGCAGCCGTGGCGTAGCCGTGAGAATCACCCGGGGCCGCTGACCCGCGCGTGGTCGAGCTCGATGTCGACCAAGTTTATGGGGTGATGACCACGATTCCATGACACGGCGATGGAGACCGATCGTTGAGCAACGGCAAACTGATACAAATACTGCCCTTTCTGGACTGGTTCCGCACCTACAACATCGGTCGGTTTCGTATGGACTTCGTGGGCGGCTTGACCGTCGCCCTGGTGCTCGTGCCACAGTCGATGGCCTACGCGCAGCTCGCCGGGTTACCCTCGTACTACGGGCTGTACGCGGCGTTTCTTCCACCGACGATCGCCGCCCTGTTTGGGTCTAGCCGGCAGCTCGCCACCGGTCCGGTAGCGGTGGTGTCACTCATGACGGCCACGGCCTTGGAACCTCTTGCCACGGCCGGCGGTCCTCAGTATATCGCCTACGCCATTCTGTTGGCGTTGCTGGTCGGCGTATTCCAGCTCGTCTTGGGATTACTCCGGCTCGGCGTGGTGGTCAATTTCCTTTCACACCCGGTGATCATAGGTTTCACCAATGCGGCCGCGCTGATCATCGCCACCTCCCAGCTCAGCAAGTTTTTTGGCGTCACCATCGACAACGCGGATCACCACTACGAAACGGTCTTCGATGTCGTCAAGTCCGCTGTCCACTACACGCACGTGCCAACAATATTGCTGGCGGTGCTGGCTATCGCCATCATGGTGGTTTTGAGGAGAGTCAACCGGCGGATTCCCAACGTGCTGGTGGCGGTGATGGCAACGACCGTGATTTCTTGGGCTGTCGGTTTCGAGAAGAACGCCCTTTCCGACCTGGACCACATCCGTGACGATGTCACGCAGCACCTGGTTCCCCAATACTGCGATGCCGTCCGTCAACTCGATCAAAAACTCGAAAATCGCGTTCATTTGCGGACACTGTTCGAGCGGGCGGCGGATTCGAGTGGGGTTCAAGACGTGAGAACCTTGGAACTGCGTCAGCAACTGGAGCTGCTCGGCATCGAAATCGAGCACCGAGAAGAAGAAGTGCGGCACCTGAGGTACCAACTTCGCCACCGCCTCTTTGCGGCTTTTCAGGGTGATGATGGGCAATTGTGGTTTCAACCGCAGGAACTGGCAACGGACCAATCCGGCAGGTACGGCGGAACGTGGCGGTTGAGGGTGGGCAACCAGGAGCTCGACCGGGGAGCGATGGTAATGACTGGGGGCGGCGCTGTGGTCGGCAATATCCCCAAGGGTCTGCCCGCCATCACGATTCCCAAGGCGGACAAGTCCGCAATTCTCCGCTTGTTCCCCATGGCCATGATCATTTCTCTCCTGGGGTTCATGGAGGCGATTTCGATCGCCAAGGCCATGGCAGCCAAGACCGGACAGCTGCTGGACCCAAACCAGGAACTGATCGGGCAGGGGTTGGCCAACATCGTCGGCGCAGCGGGTCAGAGTTATCCGGTATCTGGCTCTTTTTCCCGGTCGGCGGTCAACCTCCAGGCGGGTGCGTACAGCGGCCTGTCGAACGTCATCAGTAGTCTGGTCGTGGTTATCGTACTGCTCTTCCTCACGCCGCTCCTGTACCACCTGCCGCAGTCAGTGTTGGCTTCCATCATCATGATGGCGGTGATCAGCCTCGTCGGCGTCAAAGCGTTCGTCCACGCTTGGCGTGCCCAGCGTCACGATGGATTCGTTGCCCTCATCACTTTCGTGGGCACCCTGCTTTTTGCCCCGCATCTAGACCGTGGCATTCTCATTGGCGTAATTCTTTCACTTTTGTTGTATCTGATCCGAAACATGAAGCCGGCCCTCGCTATGCTGTCCCTCCACACGGACGGTACCTACCGCGATCGCATGCGATTCGGTCTAATGCAATGCCGGTATGTTGCTGTTATCCGTTATGGAGGATCGCTGTTCTTTGCCAACGTGAGTTACCTCGAAAACAGCGTGCTCGAGACCGTCCGCGCTATGCCAGAACTCAAGCACGTCATCATCGTTGGGAACGGCATGAATGAAATCGACGCATCCGGCGTGGATGTTTTGGGGACGCTCCTCGAACGGCTCCACGGCCAGGGGTTGCGGGTGTCTTTGAGCGGATTGAACGACCGGGTCATCGAGACGCTGAGTCGGTGCGGACTGCTCGCAAAGATCGGCGAAGAGAATCTGTACCGTAACGCTTCGAGGGCCATCAACGCCATCTGGGAATCTGCCCATGAAGGCGGTGATGAAGCGGAATGTCCGCTCAGGATGGTGCCCACTATGAGACTGCCCGTTTCCGAAGACGCCGCCCATCGGATGGATGAGAAGTGGTTGCAAGCCGGCGAAGCCGGCAGATCGGGTCCGGGCGAAACAGCCCCCATTCCCCCCCAGGCCCAAACCATTAAACAAAAAACAGTTACGCTCACTATCAGCGGAATGATCGACAACACCTGTGCCGCGAAAGTCGAGAGGGCGTTGGGGAGGGTGCACGGGGTTGTTCACGTAGAAACCAATTATGAACTGGGACGGGCGCTCGTCAGCGTCGATTCCCAAGCATCTCCCGACGCGGCCGCTTTGATCGAGGCCGTGAAGAATGCAGGCTACACCGCGGCGGTTGAAGAACGATAGCTTTTAAAGAAACTCTCGCATTGGCTACCCTCCAGTCGGCCCGGACCTCTGGCGAAGGATGTGTTCGCAAAACGGATCCCCCTGCGGTATGGAGCGACCGATCCGGTATTCGAGGTTTTCGTCCAAAGTGGTCACCAGGGCTTGTTCCATGCACGTGTGGGCCCGACAGATCTCGTCGCGGGAAAATGGGTAAGGACAACGGTGCACGGCGATGACCAGCCGGTCGTGGGCAAATTCCCGGACCTCCCAATCGTCACTAACCATGTCAAACACCCTGAGGAGATATTTCCCTACTTGAGCCACGCCTTTGAGATCTCCCGTCTTTTTCACATTCTTGCCGATCTCTGCGCCGTACCTGCGGCTTACCTCCCGGATCAGGTCGAGCCCATCATCCCCGAATCGTTCGTAGACGGCCTCGTAAATGTCGCATAGGCGCCTCATGTAACCGGGCACAGCGCGGTGGTATTTCTCAGCGAAGCTTAATCTCTCAAAGGCTAGTTCGTCTGGCAGATCCATATCTCTACTCCTTGGCCGTATTTGTTCCGATTTGTCGCCATGGCTACTCCAACCCGAGTACATCGTTCAGACCGGCGACGGCCTCCTGATTGGACGGCGCGGCGAACGGCTGGTCGATGTCGTACGGCACCTCCCGCCCGGTGACCTCCTCTAGCTTGTCGACGATCGTCAGACGGAACAACAACGGCGGGTCGCCCTTCAAGAACTCGATCGCCATACGCACGCCCAAACGAACGTCGACCTCGAGTGTCCGGCATGCGACCATGCTGTGCTCCTCCGCATCGGTGGCTCGTGTGTATATCGCCTCCAGTTGTTCGATATCACTGATCGTCGCCAACCACTCGACGTCAATTTCATCGCGCTCGTTCTCGCTATCGCCCGCGGGTTCGGGAGCCGATTCTGCATCGTGTGAATGCGAGTGCGTGATAGAGCCGGCGCTCGGCGCTTTCCCAAAACCACCCGTGGGGCCGGAACCGCGCGCAATAGAGCCGGCGGCGAACCAACCGCCTAGGGCCACTGCGATGATCAGCCACGCGGTCGCCGTCGCTATTTTAGCGACCCGGACTAGCCTTAGCAGACTGACAACAATAAGCGCTACGCCGAGGAACAACGCGATAGAGGGACCGACGGAGAAATCGTAGCGATCGGCGAACAACAGGCCAAGCGCGGAGGACACGGCGCCGGTCCCCCACGCGACCAGCAGACGCCCCGTCCATCCGGATGCGAACACGGCCGACAGCGTCGCCGGCATGATGAGAAAGGTAAACACGACGACCACGCCGGCGATCCGGACGGCCATCGTGATCACCACGCCGACCAGCGCGTAGAACAAAAAGTCCCATCCCAACGTGTTGTACCCCCCGGCGACGGCATCTTCGTAATTGTCCGAGATCATCCGGAACGGTTTGCGGAACAGAAAGAAGCACAAGCCGACGGCTGCGAACACACACGCGCTCCACACAATTTCGCTCCACGTCGCCCACAAGATGCTGCCGGCCAGCATCTCTTGTATGTGGACATGCCCGCCCGGGGCGACACCGACCAGGAACAGCGCTGCCGCGGCGGAGACGGCGTAGGACACGCCGATAACCGCTTCCAGCGGGATCTGTACGACCCTACGACGGACGATCGCAAAGAACGCGGCGGCGATGATCGTCGAGGCCATCGCCAGCGCGTGGGCGTAGAGCGAATGCCCGTGTAAGTGGAAGATCACGTGGGCCGCGATTGCACCCACGGCGGCGATCTGTGCCAACGCGATGTCGACGAAGATGATCTCGCGTTTGAGCACGTGGATGCCAATGTAACCCAGAATCGCGAGCATAACCAGGCAGGCGAGGAAAGGCAGCCCCTGAATGCCGATGATTTCCAACATCGTTTACTGCTTCCTTTCCATCACGCGACCTGCCGTCGGAAGGAGCGGACGACGACGGCTGCGAGAAAAAAGAGCCCGAGGGACAATACCAAGCTGGGACCGTAGGGCAGATTCCAGTTGTACGAGGCGATCAGGCCAACCAGGCAGGCCACCAGTCCGACGGCCCAACCAAGGACCACGGCGCGGATCCATCCCGTCAAAAACATCGCGGCGATGGCGGCCGGTATCATGAGAAAGGAATACGCCAGAAGCACACCGGCGATGGGAACGATCATCACGGTGATAATCCCCTGAGTGACGAAGAACAGAAAGTCCCACCACCGCTGATGCTTTACGAGGTCGGGGCTCTCCGACAGTCCAATAAACCTGTCCCGGTACCGATAGTGAAACACGATAAGCCCCGCATACGCCGCGACGGTGATACCGACGAGCTTCCAACTGACCCACAGCATGGAACCGGTGAGCGTTTTGGTGACATACGCACCGCCACCCGAGAGTTTGTCTCCCAGAAGCAACGAGGCCACCAGCGCCAGTGCGAACATAATGCCGATCACCGCCTCGCGCGGAATCAACGGGTTCTTGGGTTTGACTACCGCAAGGAGCACCGAACCGATCAGCACGGTGACTAACGATACCAGGTACGAGCCCCCCGTCGCGTACTTCATGCCCAGGGCGATGCCGACAAGGGCACCGAGGGCGGCCTGCTGGGCGAGCACGAGGTCGCAGAAAATGATCGTCCGCCGGATGATGTGCAAACCCATGTACGTGTGCAGGACGAGCACGACGGAGATCAACGTGAGCTGCACAGCGAAGAACTCGAAGGCGCCGCTCATTTCGACCTCCCGCCCGAGTGGTGCCGGTCGTCGTGGTGCCGGTCATCGTGATGACGTTGGCGCTGGTGGTGAAGGCGATCGCCATCGATGAGCCCTTTGTCCAAAGCGGCAGCGAGTATTCCGTCGACCCAGTAGTCGACGAGCTGAAAGTAGTCGCCCACGCCGGGAACACCTCCAACGTAGAGCGGGACTATCACCGGGGCGGCGTCGACACGGCCGGCCACCGTGCGAATCTTCTGTTCGTCGAAGTAATTCGCCGCCAGCAGAATCTTGATTTGCTGAACCCGCATCAGATCAACGAGGTGGGTCACGTGCTGGGGCGAAGGCGGGATCCCCGGCTTGGGCTCGACGGTGCCAGCCTCCTCCAGGCCGAACAGTCGCACGAAGTACACCCAGTTCTTGTGGTAGGTCACGATGGGCGTACCCCGCAGCGCCAGCATCTCGCCCAGCCAACCTCCGAGATAGTCGATCAGCGGCTTTCCACGGAATTCGAGCTCTTCGAGGAAGGATATCAGTGTTCCTTTCTCGGCGAGTTTGCACAGCGTCTCACCGCCGATAAAGTCCACGAGTTCGTCGCCGAAGAGACTCCGATCGATCCAGTCGAGCAGTGTGTCGAGATTGGCGTTGTAGTAGTCCTTGCCTTCGGGGTCGTTTTTGATCAGTCCGATGGTGATGTTGCGGGCGGCGACTCTCATATTGATCGGACTGCAGTTGATATGCGGATTGCCGTAGATGTGGACGCCGCCTTCCGATCGCGACATCACCCTTGGTTTCTCCAAAAGATTCATACCCTGAGCCGCGGCGACGTATCCCGGTTCACCACTGCGGACGCGCGTGTTCCCCGACTTGTCCACCACGGTGGGAAGCCACAGCTCGAGGTCGAGGCCGGTAGAAATCAGGAGTTCTGCGCTGCGCACCATAGTGACAAACGACGGTTTTGGACGGATAAAGTGCGCATCCTGGTCGCCTCGTACGATGGCCGTCACCTCGACACGGTCACCGCCGATGAACTCGGCGAAAAATTTGTAGTCGGGCAGGGTGGTGACGACCCGGAGCGGCGTGTCACCGTGCACCGGCCCGCCGAGCCCTGCGACCACGGCGAGAGCCAATATCACTATCAATAGTTTGTTCATGACCACTTCTCCTTATTCGTCTAATAACGTTCGTGCTTATGCGGGCCGGCCGCGAAAACCATCTGTAATGTAACGAAGTGGACATCCGGCCCCACCCCCTTACCCTCCTCATAAGAATATCCTCCCCTGAACTTCACGAACGGGCTCTGCCACCAGGTCAGCCACGCGCCAACCAGCTGCCGGTAGGCGCCGGTCTCGGTGACCGCGTGGGGAGCGAGCGACAACTCGTCGTTCAGGGACGCGTAGTCTTTCGCATCGGGCGCGAAGTAATCGTAGCGAGCGCCGATCTCAACTGTGCGCGACACTTTCGCCTGAAGCTGGGAGTAGAGTCCCCACGGCTCGAGCTGGTCGGGACCCGAACCGTCGGGAGCGTAGATCTTCTTGTCCAGGTAGTACCCCTCACTCCGCCACTCGATATTGCGGTAACGCATTCGATCGGTGGGCTCCCAAAGCAGCACGAGGTCGACTCCGTAAACGACTGTGGTTTGCGTGTCGTCGAAGGTCGTGACGGTTCCCGCTGTGTCGATCATGGCCCAGGAGTTGTTCCACCCGACCAATCCCGTCAGACCTATCTGGACGTATGTACTGGGGGAAACGTCGTAGTACGCCACGTAGCGGCCCAGAATACTGGGGAGGTTATCCGTGTTCTGTCCGAACACCTGCGGGTTGCGGGCGTCTGTCACCTGGGCCCACAGGCCGTGGACGACGGATCCGGTCGAAGCGGACCAATCGAGTGACAATCCGATCTGGTTTAGGCCACCCGGACCGAAAACTCCCCGGAGCGCCAGTGGGAAGTTGAACCAATCGAGCGCGTGAAGGTGCCACCGGTTGACGACACCAAACTGCTGGCGGAATTTGCCGAGGGTCAGGTTTATATTCCACACAACGCCGTAGCGCGTGAAGTAAGCCTCTCCCAACTCCGCGTCCACGATGCTGATCGGCACCGCCGCCTTGAACCGCGAGTAGGGATCCAGGTAGGCTTCGAAATGGAGGCC
>CBDVBX010000002.1:0-44576 GCA_965372335.1 uncultured bacterium
CCCTTGTAGGGGTTCGGCCCTACGTCTTCGATCACTTCGAGGAAGTCGTCCATGATCTTGGGGATCTTCTTGTAGTCCGTGATGGAGATCTCGTGCATCTCTATTCGCTCCTCTTCGAGAACGAGCTGTTTGAGCTTTTCGCGCACGTTGTCCATGCGGTCCGCGGCCAGTTCGCTGCCGCTTATGAAATGGCACTGGTAATCGTCGCCCTTCCTGCAACCCATCAGCATGACACCGTCAAAACCGGAAGCGAGCGCGTCGCCCACCCATACCGAGTTCATAGATCCGAGGCAGCGGAGCGGTATGATGCGAATCATCGCGTTATACTGCATTCGCATCATGCCGGCCATGTCGATCGCCGGCATGGCGTCATTTTCACAGACGAACGCCAGTATCCTCGGCTTCTCCTCGAATTCGTCGGGGACATCGATCGCCTTGATCATCTGCGAGACCATGTGGATGCTGAAGTTCTTGAACGATATGATCCGCTCCGGACAGGCGCCGAAACACACACCGCAGCGTCGGCAGCGCATCGGGTTGGGCATCGGCGTGCCCTTGTCGTCTTCGTCGATTGCGCCAAAAGGACACTCTTCCGTGCACCGCTTGCACTGCGTGCACTTCTGAAAGAAGAAATCGGGAAAGCTCAAGTCGCCGGCGCGCGGGTGCACGGCGGCGCCCCTGGCCACCGATTCGACGACCTGAATCGACTTGAGCGCGGCGCCGTAGGCGTCGTTGGCGCTGGTCGCCAGATCCATCGGTGCCCGCACCGCACCGGCGGCGTAGATGCCAGTCCGTTTGGTCTCGTAGGGGAAGCAGATGAAGTGCGAGTCGGGAAACCCATACTTGAGCGTCGGCAAGTCGGTGCCCTGGCGATAAGTCAGGTTCAAGATCTTGGCTCCCCGTTCGGCGGATTCGGCTTCCTTCTTGCCGTTTTCGGTGAGGCCTTCTGTGGCCTCTGCTTCGGCCGTGCCGGGGTTGTCTGCCGGATCTTCGTCGACCTTGGTGGTCGGCACCATCCCGGCGGCCAGCACCACCATGTCGGCTTTGATCCGAATGTCGTTACCCATCAGCGTCTGTTCTACATCTACGGCGATCCGACCATCGGAATCTTTGGTCACTCCGGCGATTTCACCCTTGGTGAGAAAGACCCCCTCGTCTTCCTGAACGGTGGCGTAGAAACGCTCGTACTGCGCGGGTGTCCTGACGTCCTTGTAGATGATATAGATCTTAGCGTCTGGGTACTGCTCGCGCACGTACATCGCCTGCTTGAGGGATACCCGGCAACACACCGCAGAACAGTACGGCAGGTGATCCTGATCTCGTGATCCTGCGCACTGTATAAAAGCGATGCTGTCGATCGGCTTGCCGTCGGAAGGACGTTTGATGCCACCGTTAGAGACCATCTCTTCCATCTGGATATTGGTGATCACATCTGGCGAGCTTCCGTATCCCAGGTGGGAGAGTTTTTCTGGGTCGTAAGGTTTCCAGCCGGTGGCCATGATCACAGAACCGACCTTGATTTCGGTGCTCGCTCCACCATTTTTTAGCGACACGGCGAACTGTCCGGGCTGCCCCGAAGTTTTTTCAACGGTGGTCGACTTGTGAACGGTGATGTTCGAATCCGCCTCGACCGCTTCGATCAGTTGCTCGTAGCCGGAGTCCTCGAGATCTTCGTACGGCGGGTTTTTGGGAAACACCTTGCGGTATTTCGTTGCCCAGCCACCCAGGCGGCCCTCTTTTTCGACCAGAGTGACTTTGTACCCCGCTTCGGCGGCAGATTTCGCCGCGGTCATGCCGGTGATGCCCCCGCCAATCACCATGATGTCCTTGGTGGTTTCTTCGATATGGGGTTCGGGTGGTTCAGTGTGTTGGACTCGAGTCACACCCATACGGATATAATCTTCCGCCAGCATCTGAGTGTCCTCGTCATTTCGCGGGTGGCTCCACGCCACGTGTTCGCGAAGGTTCGTCCTGTCCGTCAGAATGTTCTCGCCGAATTCGAACAGCTCGGGAAACACACGCTGAGAGCAAGCCGCCACCACAACGCGATTGAGCCCTTCACTCTCGATGTCCGATCGGATCGAATCGACGGCCTGCTGGGTACAGAGGATATCGTGTGTTTTGCAGATCGCGGCTTTCGCTTCGGTCGCAACTTTCGAAAGCTTGTCGAGATCGATGGATTTTCCGATGTCACAGCCCTTGCATATGTAGACGCCTACTTTTGTTTCCATGATGTCATCTCCTCGCGCCCGCGATGATTGCCCTCAAAACCGCGCCGGTTGCTTCCTGTACCGATGCCGCGACGTCGACGGGCCGCGACGCCACACCGGCACCGATAACACCGGTGCCCGTATGCGGCGCGATGAAGCCGAATTCGTCGAGCGGGGTGTCCAGCGGCGGCGCGTCGTCGGCGGTGTTGGGCACCATGCCGGTTGCGAGGACCGCTAAATCCACCTCCATCCTTGTGATATCTCCGGTAAGCGTGTTCTCCGCTTCCAGGATCACGTTCTTATTGTCGGGATTCTCGGTGATTTTTCCCACCTTGCCCCTGTGGAAAAAAAACTTCTCGTCTTCCTGGACCTTGGTATAAAAATCTTCCATGCGGCCTGGCGAACGCACGTCGATGTAAAACATGTGCACTTCCGCTTCGGGGTACCGCTCCCGTATGTAAGTGGCCTGCTTCATCGACGCCAAACAGCAGATCGCAGAGCAGTAGGGCAGGTGATTGTCGTCGCGGGATCCCGCACATTGCACGAACCCGATCTTCTTGATCTCACCGCCGTCCGACGGCCGCACGATGTTGCCTTGTGTCGGTCCGTTCTCGGACGCGTAGCGTTCCATCATGACATTCGTGACAACGTTCGGAAACTGGCCGAATCCGAGATTGTCGATTTTGGTGGCGTCGTACGGTCTCCACCCGGTTGCCCAGATGATTGCGCCGACCTTGGCGGTAATGGTTCTAGGCTGCATGTCCAGCTCGATCGCTCCGTACTCGCACGCTTCCACGCAGTTATGCATGCGCTCGTCGCCGGCGTACTGAGGATCCACGACGTATCGATTTGGATAGGCCATCAGGTGCGGCAGGTAGATGGCCTTGGTTTTGTCGATGCCGTAGTTGAAATCGTTTTCGCGCTCGATCTCGCACACCTTCTCGCATTCGCCGCAACAAGTGCATTTGTCGTTGACGTAGCGCGGATTCAAGCGAATCTGGACTTCGTAGTCTCCGGCTGAACCCGTTACGCCTACGGCCTCTGCCAGCGTCAAAATTCTGACGTTGCCGTTGGATCTCATGCGCTTCAGATTGATTTCCATCCCGCAAGTCGGCGGACAGAGCTTGGGGAAATATTGATTCATCGCCGCCACCCGTCCCCCTAATGACGGCATGCGTTCTACCAGAATAACTTTTTTGCCGATTTCGGCGGTCTCGATGGCAGCGGTCATGCCCGCGATGCCGCCTCCGACCACAAGCGTTTCGGCCTGGATTTGATCGCTCGAGTCGCCTCGACCCGCGATCGGTTCGAACTCAGCCATGCGATTTCTCCTTAAATGTAAAGAGCAAACAGTGGATGCGTGTATCGCTCGAGTTAAATGTTTGTCGATAATGACCCGGGGAGAAAGCAATATGGGATCCAGATGCCATCGGTTTGCCTTTGAAAAAATATAGAGCTTTTACACTAACACGACAGTGGTCACCGGACAATAGAGAGTCGAAAGTTTTTCAAATGGGACGGATCATATGCAAAGCTCGGTCTACTCGGGTTTCGGTATCGGACCGTCGACCTTCTCGACGAGCAAGGCCGGCCAGTGGAGCATGGCGGTTGTGTGGCGTTTGGTTTCGATGTCCTTGTACACGTACTTCGCCTGTTCGACGGAAATGTCGACCATCTCGGCCAACCTCTCTGGGGGCAGCTCGTTGCTGAACGCCCATAACGCCAAATCCATTTTGTCGAACGGTAAGGCGTAGTAAAACTCGTCCTGCCCCTGGGGCAAGCTGTACGTGTCGGTGGTGGGCAAGGCGTTGCAAATCTCTTCGGGCAGACCGAAGAAGCGGGCGAGCGCGTACACTTGCGTTTTGTACAGGTGCGCAATCGGTTTGATGTCGGCCGAGCCATCGCCGTTTTTTACGAAAAAACCCTGATCGTATTCAACTCGGTTGGGGGTTCCCACCACGGCGTAGTTCAAGCGGTCCGCGTGGAAGAACTCTATCGTCTTTCGTGTGCGTTGTTTGAAGTTGGTGGCGGCGACGATCTGCAAGTACTGCTTCAGCGCCAGTCTTTTTCGTTTGATTTCGCCGTCCGGTGACTGGACGATCAGGTCGAAGTGGTTGATTTTGCCCTCGATGCCGCCGACGATGGCGATCTTGTTCTTCCAGCCCTCACCGTACTCCGGAAATGTTTCTTTGATGGCTTCGTCTCTCCACTTGTAACAGCCGATCGCTTCCAGCGTTGGGGCGATGTCCACATTCATATAGTCGATACCCAGGTGGTCGACAACCAGCCTACCCCTGGGCGTGCTTTCGCTGGCGGTGTCGTGTTCGGGCAAGAGGAGGCCAAAAACCTTTTTGGGCCCGACGGCTTTTACGCAAAGTGCCGCCGAAACCGCGCTGTCGATCCCCCCGGAGACGGCGATTACCAGCCCTCGCCGCCTGAGGTGATCGCGAAGTATCGTCCGCATACGCGAGACGATCCTTTCGACCTCTTTTGCTTCGTCGAATTTCAGTTCGTCGGGAAACACGTTTGTCGGTTGCATCTCAAGCCTCCATCGTTATCAACCATCGCCCAGCGTCTACCGTCGATGTAACTCACCTTATGTTCTTATTTTAACCGAGAGATATATTACCACAAAATCCGAGTTTTTCACCGCATTTCCAGAGTGTCGACTACCGCTCCGCCGAAATAGTCGTCGTCTTGGAAGATATCCGAGAGACGCAGATTGAGCAGCAGAGGGAACTGCACCAACTTCATTCTCACCGTGTACCTGCCCGGATGGATGTCGTCGGGAATCCATATCTGGTAACAATCCTTCAGGATGGTACCTGGTTCCCAATCTTGGGTTCGAAACACACCGTGGGCGGGTAGCAGGTTTCTTCGGAATCGATACCTCGCTTGGGTTCTGGACTCCAGTATCTTTCGATGCAGTCTTCCATAACGCTTGTTCCACAACGGACCCTTGGGCACCTCGTGATCGAAGCGAACGATCAATACGTGTGGGAACTGCGAACCAGTTTGGGCGGTTTTCTCCCAGAAGACGTCTAAGGCCAGAGTGCTATTTCGCGAAACCGTATTGTCCTCGAATCGGTGAGCCAGCAGACTGACCGAACCACACACAGCTACAGCCTTGGCCGTTAACGCAGAATCAATGATTGCGGGCTTCAAGACAACATCACGCGCCAAAACGACGTTCTCGTCCTTTCGCAATTCGTATATCCACTGGTTGTCCCCGGTCCATATTGGTGTGAAGACATCCGGCGATTCCTCGAACTTCGCTTTCTGATGCTCGAACATCGGCAGCACGATCGAGTATTGAAACATGTGCCGCGGTTCTGCGAATGTGTGGTTCACAAAAACCAACGTAACGTTGTGACGGTTCATAAGCGCGACCGTTTCCGCGATCGTCGTGTAGGGACTCATTATTCGACGTTGATCGATGAGTCTGTCGAGGCCGGTGGGGTCGTTAGGAGGGCCGTGTTGACCTGGGACAGCCACCACCTTGTGGTGGGTGAAACCCACAATTGTATAACTGGTCACTGGGTCGGCGGCGACACCGTAGGTGCCGGCCATGCCGGAGAGAAATCCAAGGCCCTCCTTCCACTCATAGGGAACCCGTCCTCTGTGGGTGACGGCTTCCGCCTGGGCAACTACGAATCGCTGCAGTCGACCGAACATAATAGCTGCGACGATTAATAACGTCATGATTGTGACGGTTCTCTTTGCCAAAGAATACCGCCCTCGGGCCAGCCCGACCAGGCCCACCAAAAGACACGCAAGCACCAACGCGTAGGGAATGATCCTAAGAGTCCTGAAAGTCAAATACCCTGCCTTTGGTGCAATCAACGGGGTAATAAATGGATTCACGGCTACGAAGAGGGAACAGACGGTCAAGGCGACGAGGAAGTAGGAGCTGCGGTGTCCTCCGGTCAATCGTGGCAGAAAAAAAGAGGCAATTACCGCCAGCCACCCAAGCCATCCCAACCAGCGGGAGAGTTCGGCGACTCCCGCGATATATAGACCGTCGAAGACAAACAGAACACCGTGAAGGTGGGTGTGTACCGGGTTGACCGCGGGTCCGTTGCTTATCCATCTCCACACTAACACGGGAGCGCTGCTGGCAAGGAGGACCAGTAGGGACACGGCGAGACCTGAAGATTTCAACGCAGTGAGATGTTGTTTCCACACGCACGCCAATGCCAGCGCTATGCACCCACCGAAAAACAAAAAGAAACTGGGCAAATGAATTGCCAGAAGCACGAATCCGGATACCGAAGCGAGAGCGAGATCGGTCCGACGAGATCGTCCGACATACCTCAGGTAAACGGCAAACCCAAGCCACACGATACCTACAGAGAATCTCCCGGGAAACGCGATGCCATTGAACCACTGGGGATTGCCTTCGGGATAGAGTAGGAAAAAGATCGCTGTCGACAGGACTGAGATTGCCGTTGAGTCGGTCAACTGTCTTGCAAACAGGAAGAACATCAAACCCACGAGGGGTCCCAACACTATGGGCAGCCAAAACCAGGAGGTCACGGGGTCTATCCCGCTCCACGTGCACATGATGGCAATGAGGGAGTGGAGGAATCCTTTCCGGGGATCCGTGCCGATGCCATCCGGCCCTTGGTGTAAAACCGAGCTGGGTTCAATAGACTCGTCGATTAGAATCTGTCGGACGTAGGCGAGGTGGTCCAAGGAATCCCAGTCGGTGTCGATCCCACCCTGGCTCAACCCCAGTATCAACGACATCGACAACAGAAGTATCAGTACGGCCAAAAAGGACGCCTTGCTCACTCGCGCAGCTTTTAAGGGCGCCCACCGGCCTTTTCCTTTGACGGCGGCGATGCCGCCCGCCACCACAGCCGTCAACACGTACGCTCCTTCGAGCACTCTCAACCCGAAAGCCAAGACGGAGCAAACGAGGCATATTGCGCAATACAGAAAGAGACTCAGAAGAACAGAATAACCTATCCACTCCCATATGTCGGCGCGACGACGCGAGAGTAGAATCGAACTAGCGGCGAATCCAGGCAGAAAGAACAGGCACAGAAAACTTAGAAAAAACATAAGCGGAGTGAGCGAATGACCGAGAAAGCTGTTGCAGACGTAGACGAGTGCGTAGGGTAGAAAGTAGAACAACCAGGCCGGATGCAGTCTGCTTGAAAACGCGCGCGTCATACTTGCTTGTCCTCGAGGACTTTCCAGCGCAGCTTTTTCGCGATGTCCCCAATCCCTCCCACGGCCATTAAGACCACCAAGGTATCCAGAGGAAGCCGAAAACGTACCTTGGAGATGAACACCGCGTGGAGGAGTGTGTACGCAAGGAAGAATAAGAATACCAGTCGTGCGCCGCGATTTCTTCGCAAGTTCCTGAAAAGCCAGTATAGACAAAACGGTAACAGCAGTCCGTAGGAGAGAATACTGGATAGCTTTTTCTTGAAGTCCAACGGGATGCTCATCGGAGCGGGATACAAGCGCCACAGGTTGAGGGCCTTACTGAACGACAGCGCCAGGAATCGGCCAGGATTTGCCTGGATGTGTTCGATTGCCGCCCGGAAATATGCCAGATCCCGCTCGGCTTCGTTCGCATGAGCGGCTTCGATCGCGTCTCGTTCCTCGTCTCGGCCCTCCACATTACGATTACCCGTCGCGGCCTCCGTGCCGGGGTAGTTACCCAACCAGAAATTGTAACCCCCATTGGAGGAGACGAGTATGGGGGCTCCCAATTTGTAATAATTCCTCACCGTCCAACTGCCGACAACGATCGACAGGGGAAGCAAAAACAAGATCGCCAGACGAACGCCTCGACGTGTTCGATCCTCGCAAACGAACCAAACGACTGTCAGGCACAGTGCCGGTAGCACTGAAACCGTGGTGAGTGTCGCGACCCCTCCTATAAGCCCGGCAAGAGCAGCCTTGAGACCGGACCCCTCCTCAATAGCGCTCAAAACTAACTGGACCACGGCGACCACCAGCAGAATCTGGATTACGACGGAGGAGTACACACCCGCCACGAACACGTGTAGTGGATAAACGGCGAGCAGCGCCGCGGCGAGCAGCGATTTTTTTCGTCCGTGAAATTGGCGGGCTACCAGGTACGCCAGCAGAATGCTCAGCGTCCCCATAAGTGCCTGCAATAGGCGGGTGCTGGTCACCCCCGGGCCGAAGACCGCCAGAAACATGGGATAGCCGGGAGGCCAGCTCGCGGTGGGTAGACCTTCTGGGGTAACGTAACTGTGATTCTCGACGAGACTGAGTGCCAAGCGCTGGTATTCTAGCCCGTCATTCCAATTGATGGACGGCTCGAGAGTCAACACGTAGCCCAAGCGAAGGAACAACGCCACGAGCAGAATGGGTATCAGCCAGCGTACATTTCGTCGCGTGTCGGTCCCCAAAATCGCCTCGTCTCTGTGAAACAGGATTAGCGCCTCGGCGCACCACTCCTCAAGGGTGCCCCAGATTGCCCCCACGGTCAAGCCCGCGACTCCTGATTCTCTTTGATCGTTTGTATATCTGTCCGTATCCTCCGAGAAGGCGACCTCTGGAAGTCCGGGCCGCCCTCGACCTCGGAAAGTTCAAGACCCGCGGTTGGTCGGCCCAATACCACAAATACGCTCGACTTGGAAGGATAGTTGTCATGTGGAGTCGGCTGTTTCTGGTTGTTCTTGCGTTGTTCACGGTGCTGTATGTCGGGCACATCGTTGCGCTCGACGTGTTGCCGATGATCGACCTGCCCTATCACCTGGCGGCGGCCACCATCTATCGTGACCGCGACGCGCCCGGCAACAACTTCGCCGAGTACTACTCCGTCGATGTCTTTCCAAATCCGAACATCTCCCATCTCGTGTTCTGCGGCGCCGAGGTGTTTTCGTCCGTCGAGACTGCCAATAAAGTTTATCTGTGTCTCTATGTCATTCTGCTACCGCTGTCCGTATTCCTGCTCATACGGAAACTGAGAGGGGATCCGTGGTTTACGCTGTTGTCGTTCACTGTCCTGTACCACTACAGCTTCTCCTGGGGATTCGTCGCTTTCACCATGTCGGTGCCGTTCGTACTCTTCTTCTTTTGTGGGCTGCTCCATCACGCCGACAACTCCAGCGCACGCAACAGGGTTGTCCTGGCGCTCCTGCTTCTGTTGCTATTTTTCATGCACATCATGTCGGCGCTGTTTTGCGCGGTGGTGCTTCTGCTTCACTGCGTCACCGTCTCCCGGACATCCTTCCGCGAGGCAGCCAAAGAGGCGGCCGTTCTAGTTCCGCTTTTGATTCTCATCGTATTGTGGCGGATGTCTTTGCCTGATGGGGCGGAAGCGCTGGGGGTCGGGACTTACTACCGTTCCGAATATCTACCAACCTTCTACCGTCGAGCGGCGTTCTTTTTCTGGGACAACTTCGCTCTCTATGCAAGCGTCAAGGGCTGGATCGTCGCTGCGTGTTTTTCCATTTTTATCGTCCATTTTCCCCTCGTGTCGTGGGCAAAGCGTCGCCCGTCGGGAAATCCGTGGAAACTCAATTTGTCGACCGAACACCTCTTACTTGTGGCGGCTTTACTATTTTATCTGATCCTGCCGCGCAGGATCCCCGGCACGGCGCACCTGTACGAGCGGTTTTCCGTGCTGGTGTTGCTGGCGTTGATCCTTCTCGGATCGCGCGTCGTTTCGCAAGGGTGCCCGCGTGTCAGGCGAATCGCGATCGTCGGCGTATGTCTTCTGCACTTTGGACTGTGGACGGACTATCACGTCGCGTTTCGCGCCGACGCATCTTCTTTCGGTAGAGAGATCCTTCCAGACGGCAAAGGCGACGGTCGGTTGGCCGCGTTGATCTTCGACGCCGACTTCCGGGGGCGGCCGGTATACAACCACTTTCAGGACTATTACACGGTGTGGAAACGCGGGGTCACAGTGAGCAAGGTGGGAGATTTTCGGTACTACCCAATCCGAAAGAAGGCGTCGACGACAGCTCTCCCCGTCTACAACGAATGGATAGGGAAGTGGGGCAGCTACGACGGCAGATACCGAGACATGGATTACCTGTTGGTAAAAGGGACGCTTCCCGAGGGCATGAGGGAACACCTGGAACGTTTCGCAGCGGAAGAAGCGGCGGGTGATTGGACACTATACAAAAAGAAAGAGACATTCTGAACACCCGCCCTATTCGTGGCGAGTCGAATCTTTACTCGCCATGTTCGACACTTGTGGATTGCCATTCGGCGGGCACTTCGAACAGGTACAGCGGCGCTTTTTCGAATTGCCACTCTCCGCGAGGAATCATCAGTTGCTGGCAGGCTCGCAGCAGCCGATTGCCCGGGTCGCCCCACCAGCCGTTTATCTTGACGTACCACAACCTCTGTCTACCGGCGGTGGTTTGGCGAAGCCACTGTTCCGCCGCACTCAACTCGTATAAGCTACCGCGTTCCGGCCGATAATAAATTGCGAGGTGGCCGGGGGCGTAGAATTCCACCGGTTCGGAGACCCCGCACGCAACCAGTGCGTCGCTCTCACGGCTTTCCTGGTCGAGGATCTTGCCAACCGCCCGGGCGTCGGGCCGCCAGTACCGAGGGTTCGTGAAGTAGTTGTAGTCGGCGTGAACACAATAAAGCAACAAAACACACATTATGGCCCACCGGAGGAACTTGTTTTTGATGGCTACAATACCCGCGCCAAGGAGAAGCAGGTACGGGGCAAATGCGAGAATCGCGTAGCGTGAGTTGGGCGCTTTGAGATTCAGTAATGAGATAGCCACCATCAGGACGATGGGTATCGTCAGCCAGGGAAGAAGAACGTCAAATGAGCGGGAAGACCGACGCCGAACAATCAAGCCCCACGCCACCGCGCCGATAAACAACGCCATGGCCGGCGCGAGGTATGGGAGGAATGGTACGACCACCTCCCAGTGGTATTCCTTGAGCTCGTGGATCGATGGCCCCATCGAGAGCCCCAGCGAAAAGTTGTAGAAAGTAAACGGAATGGTGAGAATCCCCCACGGGCTTTCTCCCCGCACCACTACGCCTTCACCGGCCAGCTGGTCCGGTCGGCCCAGGTGTGGCTCTCCCAGTTGCCCCGTTGCTCTCAAGATCCAGGGGGAAAGAATCACCGCGACGAGCAGTAACAGGATGATTGGACGCCGGATCGGATAACCGGTGCGCCGGCCAATGGTGAGAGAATAGAACCCATAAAGCACCAGCAGGAAAAAGCCGGTCAGGTTCGACAGGCAAAGCGCCACGCTGGCCCCGAGCGCGACGAGAAAGCTCTTACGCGTTCTCCGTTCGATCTCTACAAGAAACGCCGGTATCGCCAGGAGTCCCACGTCGAAGAGCAAGGCGTAGTTGCGCGTCTCCTGGCTGTACCACAGATAAAACGGTGAGATGGCAAGGAAGACCAGTGCGATCGTCGCAGCCCGGCGTCCCACCAGCGGCACACCCACACGGTAAAAAAGCACCAATCCCAACGCGCCGAATATCGCCGACATGGCACGCGTGGCAGCTTCGGCCGTTCCGACCAGCGTGATCCACAGTTTGAGTAGCATCATATGTAGCGGACCGTGTATGTCGAGAGCGGTATCTATCCACCGGTTCTGATATTCGCCCAGAGCGATCGAGATCGAGCGGGTCTCATCCACCCAGTAGCTCTGCTGTCCCAGGGCGACAAAGCGCAGTGCGGCACCGGCGACGATGATGGCCAAGACGGTAAAATCCCAACGGGGTTTCTCGATGGCTCCTGTCACGAGAGTATTCCCTTCAGAAGATCGATGAGCCGAATGATCACCTTGGGTTGATTGGCGGCAATTGTCGATAGAGGTACCGCGTCCACGTGACTGATCATTCCCAACGAGTACTGCGCCACCAATAGTACATTCCAAACGCCGAACACGACCAAAATCAGGGGGGCCATGAAACGCCTCGCCAGCGCAGTCCGGCGTGCCCACAAAATCCGAACGTCATCGAGAAACACGGCCAGGCCCAACACGAATACCGGCGTGGCGCTCACCAAACGGCGCATACCGAAAGCCGAGCCAGCCCACCAGTCGTACACCGCGCAATTGGAGATCACCAGCGCTGCGAGGACGCCGAGCGAAACGCCCGCCAGTTCGGCGTCCCGCCGAAAGAGGCGAATGAGACCGACGACCGAGAGAATTGTCACCGGCGTCCAGGTGAAAAGTCCGTGTCGGTAAGAGAACAGGGTCCCCCACAGACCCGTCGGGTTGAACTGTAGCGTGTCCACCGAGTGGCGCACCCAGGGGCGTCCGTGGAGGAACTGCCACACGCCCAACTGAATCGACGCTACCAGAAATAGGCCGACCAGTGCTGCCGCCATGCAACCGACCCAGTTCCTCACGTTGCCGCCCGAATCACTCGGATGTGGTCGGCGCAGAAGGCGCACCGATTCCACCGCGAAAATCGGGATCGCGATCACGATGTCGTTCCATCGCACCAAGAACAACATCCCGGCGAGCAGCCCCCAGTTGAACCAGATGCGCGCGCGCGAACTGTGACGGTTCTTGTGCCAGTAGATGAGGAATGCACCCGCGGTCAACGGTGTCAATGCATGGCTGTGACTAGGTGCGAGATACAGATAGTAGAACAGCGACGAAGACACGGCGATGGTCAACGTCGCCCAGAACGCCTCACGCGACGGTGCGACGCAGCCGGCCAAACGATACGCGAACAGTAATCCCACGATGCCGCACGCCAGCGTGGTGAGCGCCATGGCGAGGTAATACAGTCCGCCGTAACCATCACTCCGGTGATCGGCTCCGATCACGTTGGCCAGCCGCACCGCCCCGTGGGCGACGAGATACGCCGGCGCCCACAGGACAGCCGGGCCGACGCTCCAGTTGGACGGCACCCGTCCGGTCACCGGGTCGGGCTCGGGTGTGTGATATCCGGCATGGAACCCGGGTTGGTGGTCGCTGTACGCCAGTAGATATCCCGGCAAACCGCCCGCGTCATCTTCGATGTGCGTTGTGAGGTAGTCGTGTTCGTTAGCCAGGTCGAGGTCGCGGTCGATGACCGACGAGCGGAGAAAGCCAAAGTGTCCGATCCCATCGCCGTGGACCCAAGGGGTGAGGAGAAAGGGCGAGATAACGATCAGGCACAGGAGGATCTTGACTTCACGTCGGTTCGCAGTGTTCCCAATGCCCAAAGTCGTGCCTCCTCATGGCTTATACCTTGCGGCATGAGGATATTGTGGCGCTGCCGATGTGTCAATGACCCGTCTTTGAGACGGTTCTTTGATTATGATTTTCGAAGAATCTTTAAGATTAGCGTATCAACACCATCCGCTTTTTCTCCTCGAAATCGCCAGCGGTGAAGCGGTAGAAGTACACGCCGCTGGCAATCAATCGAAACTATGACGAGCAGAGGCGGTCTCTAAGCGTAAGGATACATACCGTCCTTGATCGCTCCGAGCGATTCGAGGATGTGGTTGTGCTTGTTTTCATCCTCCAGCAGGTACTTGAGCAGATACTCCTGCACGATCATCTTCTTTCCCTTGAGAGCGGCCAACGCTTCCTCGGCCAGCTCCACCGTCTTCTTCTCCAACTCGATGTGTGTTTCGACCATGTCCCAAATCTCGGCCAATTCCTCCGGCGTCAAGGTGATGGTCTTAGTGGTGAGGCTGCTAGCAATCATTTCCTGGACCTGATGGTGCATCTGCGAGTCTCGTTGAATGATTTCCATGATAACTTTGACGATTGGATTCTTGGTTTTCTCCATAACCTTTCCGGTCGAGGCAACAGAGGCGTTCTCGATTTGTTGCCAACGCCGCATGTTATCGACTAGCTTTTCCTGGATCTCCTTAGTCGACATCGTGTATTCCTCCTGGTGATTCTCACCTGTTAGCACAATATGAATCGTCTTTTAATTCATCAAAGGTCGCGGATATTTTTCGACGACGACCCATCATACCAGATAAACGGCGACAATTCTACTCGGGACCTCAAGTATACTACCGAGCGTCGTCCTGGTGGGGGCGCGGTTTTTCTCTCAGTTCAGCCAGTCCTTCCTCGAGTGCGTGCATGTTTTCTACTTCCGTGTAGAATAGCGGTGAGGCATCGATGTCGTACGTCTGGTTGTGACGGAGGACTTTTCCCAGCACACCCGGCGGTGAATAGCCGGACGCAAAAAAGGCGAAACAGGCCCCCAGAATCAACAGGCCGACCAAGAACCGGAACCATCGGCCGCGCCGTGTGTGTGCGGGATCGAATTGTCGCCCTCGAGTCGACATAACGCAACGTACCTTCTAACGAACCGCGTTGGGGAATAGAACGATAAATGCCAGCCAGGCAACCAACAGGGTCAGGATCAGGTTGAACGACTGTCCAACCGCGTACAGCACGAGCGGCTTTCCACCTTCCATCCGGTCGGCCAGATCCCGGAAATTCGATTCCAGTCCGATTGAGACGAAAGCAATACAAAAAAACCAACAGCGCAGCGCTTTGGTCACCGGCTTGATATAAGTCGACTCCACGAAATTGAAATCCCCCCCGGTGAGCGGTACCACGACAAAAGAAAACAGTATCGATGCGCCGACAAAGCCGATGACAAACTTCGGGAAGCGGTACCAGATCTCCCTGACATCGGCCTTCTGACCTGGCTGGCGATCGACGCGGGTGACCCAGTAGAGTGCAATGACAAATGCCAGAACACCGATCAAAACGTTCTGAATCATCTTTACCACAGCGGCGACTTTTTCTGCGTCGGGACCCAACATCGATCCGGCCGCCACCACCGCCCCGGTCGAATCGATAGTCCCACCCATCCAGGCGGCACCGAGGATGTGATCCATACCGATCCATTTTATGGCCAGCGGCATGAAAAACATCATCAACACCGTAAAAACCAGCGTCATGCCGACAGCGAGCGTCAGGTCTTCCTTTTTCGCCCGGCAGGCGGCCGCGGCGGCGATGGCGGCGGAGACGCCACATACGCTGGTCGCGCAGGCGATGATGATCGCCAGTTTTTTGTTCGCCATCTTCAAATAGCGGTTGGCAAACTTGTACATGAAGATCACCACTGTAGGCGTGACGATCCATGCGACCATCAGCCCGGGGGCGCCCAAAGAGACGATCTTTTTGAACAGGATCTCAGCCCCGAGGAGTACCAGGCCGGTCTTGATGAACAACTCGGTTTTGGCACCGGCGAGCAGCCACTTTGGCGTGCCGACGGTATTGGAGATGAGCAAGCCGACCAGCAACGCCCACAGCGCGTAGCTCAAGCCCCAATATTTGACGTTGGTCTGATTCGCGATCCAGTAGGATAGGGTAGCCAGAGCAAAAACACCGGCGAATCCGGCGGCATAACGGCCCGGCCGCTCAGAGCGCATCACCGCCACGCCGACGGTCGTCAACACGCCCAAACCGACCATCAAACCCAGTAGCGGCAACAAGATGCTGCCTCCGTCGGGTCCGAATCCCAAGGCAGCCAGGGGATCGTCGGTCCATTTACCGACCTTGGGCACCTGGGTGACCAGGCCGGTGAGACTGGCGGCGATCAGCGCAAATCCGAACCAGACGGCCCACCAGTCCTCGTTCTTCCACAGTGAACTGACCCTGCTAGTCATGATTCACCTCGCTTGCGGGATATCGTCACTTCTGGACCAGTATATACTGTACGCGTCAAGGGCGCCCGATGGATAGTGAATTTTTTCGCAAAATGTAGTGTGTTTATTTATAACATGTTATGCCATTTTTGGGGTCGCCGGTAAAGTTTGCCGAGTAAAAGATCGCCTATTCCGATTGAAATACTAGGAGTACGTGTATATAGTTATCAGGAAGTCGGTGGTTTCAGTGACCACGACTCGATGGAGGCACCGAATGAAGCTCTCAACACGCGCCAGATACGCACTCAGAATGATGATGGCCATCGCCCGACACGCGGACGAAGAAGAAGTGGTCAGCTTGACAGAGGTTTCGAAGGAGGCCAACGTGTCGCGGCGCTACCTCGAGCAACTGGTTATTGGCTTGAAGAACTCGTCACTAATACGCGGTAAGAGTGGGAAGGGTGGCGGATATGCGCTGGCGCAGCCGGCCGACCAGATCAAAATCCGTCAGATTATAGAATCGGCTATCGGCCCGATCAACATCGTCGAATGCGTTCGCCAACCGGATGTGTGTCTCAAGGCGGACGATTGCGAATGCCGCCTGCTGTATTACTTGATAAACAATCGCATCACATCGGTGCTCGACAGCCTGGTTCTTGCCGATCTGGTGAATGGAGATCATTTGAAAGAGATGGTTGCGGCACTCGATGAAGGGGGCGCAGTCAAAACCGTGAGTACAGGTAATAAACTGGAGTGTTGAAATCATAACGCGAGGAATGTCCGTCAACGACGACGGCGAAACTCTGTTTATCTATCCAACTCCTACTCCTTCGGAGGTATCCGATGCCCGCAACGTTAGACTGGCATGAACTGACGCCATTTATTCACTTCCTCGTCCATACGCTGCACTACATTGCGCTCAGTTTCATGATAGTGGCGTACACAATCAAGATACGGTCAATAATTAAGAAACCGGCCGCCGTCGAAGGTACGCCAGCGAGAGGAGATCACAGCAAGGCGATTCGGTATTCGTTCTTGCTGCTCGCCCGACCCGACGAAATGGAGAGCACACGAACGCACTGGTTTCGGTGGATCGAATTTGCCGTGTTCCACATTGCCATGGCCACCGGCATCGGCGTGGCCTTCACCATGCCGTGGGCGCACGCATCTATGCTGTCGCCGTTTGCCATCTATTCACAACAGATCATATTCGGGCTTGCCGCGTTGATCGGCTTGAGCCGGCTGATTAGACGTATCGTTAATGCGCCCATGCGGGCGATTAGTTCACCAGACGATTATTTCTGCCTCATTCTGTTGACGGCGTGGATGGTCGGCGGCGTTTTCAACGCGCCGCAAACCAGCACATTTTGGCTTGTCGCCTATTTCGGTTTGGCGACGTTCTTCCTCTTCTATGTGCCGTTCAGCAAGATCTCCCACTATATTTGCTGGCCGTTCATGCGGTTCTACATGGGTAAACATTTCGGTCATAGAGGGGTTTACCCGAAAAAGCGTATCGCCGGAGCCTAGGACAACTAACATCCGATATTGAAGGGAGAGAAAACGATGGTCGCGATTTCCGAAAAGGCAAAGAAGTTCAACGAGTTGTTCAAACAGCGGCTCAACCGGCAACACGTTTTGTCGCTCCAGGCGTGCGCTCACTGTGGAATGTGCAACGATTCTTGTCACTATTTCCTGGCAACCGGCGATCCCGAAATGACACCCGCCCGGAAAGCGGATGCGATTCGCAGCGTGTACAAAGGTCATTACGATTGGGTCGGCAAGTTTTTTCCGTTCTGGGTCGGCGCGCGCAAAGTCAAAACCGACGAGGACCTCCAAGGACTGCAGGACATTTTCTTTGGCTCGTGCTCGGGTTGCCGCCGCTGCACGACCAACTGCCCGTTTGGCGTGGACATGGCGGCGATTGTTGGTTTGACGCGCAGTTGTCTGGTCGACGTCGGCGTCGCCCCAGAAGGAATCCTTACCGTCATGAAGGACCAGTGGGAAACGGGCAATCAAATGGCGGTCTCGAAGGAAGACTACATAGAGACGTTGGAATGGCTCGAAGAAGAGGTCCAAGCAGAACTCGACGCGCCGGATTTCAAGGTTCCGATCGACAAAGAGGGGGCGGACTTTGTCTTTGTCATCAATCCGCGCGAAATTAAGTACGCGCCGATGTCGCTCCAGGCGGCGTTCAAGATTTTTCACGTCGCCGGTCTTGATTGGACTATGCCCAGCGTCGGCTGGGACAACACCAACTTTGGTCTTTTCTCCGGCAAGGCGGATCTCGGCGGTCACATGGGCAACCTTGCCTACGATCAGGCCAAAAAGCTCGGCGTCAAGCGCATGGTCATCTCCGAGTGCGGGCACGGTTTCCGGTCGACCAAGTGGGAAGCGCCCAACTGGGGCAAAGCCAACCCGCTGCCCTTCGAGATGATTTCGATGCTGGAGTTGATGGTAGACCTGATCAATTCCGGCAAGATCATACTCGACCCGCGCAAGAACCCACATCCGGTCACTTACCACGATCCGTGCAACCTCTCCCGGTCATCCGGAATCACCGAGGAGCCTCGATTCTGCCTGAAGCGAGCGTGTATGGACTTCCGCGAGATGACACCCAATCGCAGCGACTCGTATTGCTGTACCGGCGGTGGCGGCGCGATGTCCATGGCCGAATACACCAAGCGCCGCCTGAGCGTGTCGTCGATCAAGGCGAACCAGATTAGGGAAACAGAGGCCGCCATAGTGGCGACGGCGTGTCACAATTGCGTGGACGGTTTGAGCGACGTCATCAAGCACCACGACCTCAAGTACGATTTCGGCAATGGGAAGCCCAGGTGGTTACCGGTGCCAAACGTGTGCGAATTGGTCGCGGACGCAATCGTTATTCCGAAGGAACTGCCGGAGAGAAAACGGCGTGTGAGGGAAGTCGCGCGACCGATCAAGGTCCTCGTCATTGACGACCAACCGGATATCGTTGCCTATCTCGAAGCGCTACTCCAGGACAACGGTTACGAAGTGGCGACCGCGTTCGATGGAATCGAAGGGGTCAACAAAGCAAAGGAGAACAGGCCAGATCTAATCACGCTGGACGTGACGATGCCGGGCAAGTCCGGAATCGCCGTGTTTCACGAATTGCGAAACACGCCGGATCTGCAAGACGTGCCCGTGTTCATCGTGACCGGTGTTATCGATTTCCGTCAGCTGATGTATCAGCGCACGGTCGAAGCACCGGAAGGGTTCATGCAGAAACCGATTAACAAAGACGTGTTCCTCATGACGGTGGAACGTTTGACAGAACACGCGACGAAGCCAGCGTTGGTCGACTAAACCGGCCAACCGTCGGTCCTGCAGTTCGAGCGCCGAAGAACGGCAAAACGACTCGAGGGGGAAACATGATCGACAAACCCCGCAAAGGCGACAACGGCGTAGACCTGCCGTTGCAGGAGTATTTCGACGCCCTGCCCGGTATCGTCTCCGTCCAAGATCGCGATTTACGGATCGTGCATACCAACGACCGTCTGCGCGAGTTCTTCGGCGATCCGGGCGACACGCCCTGCTACACATTCTTCAAACGGCGCAAGGACCAGTGCCCGGGCTGTCCCGTGGTCGAGTCCTTCCACACCGGTGAACGCAGCAAAAACGAAGGCGTGATCATCAAGAAAAACGGCGAGGAATTGCCGGTGATGGTGTACACGTCGCCGATTAAGAACGACGCCGGCGAAGTCGTGCACGTGATAGAGCTGGCCGCAGACATCTCCGACGTCAAGCGCCTGCAGAAGAAACTGTTTCGCACCCAACAACGACTCCAGCAGTTCTTCGACGAAGTTCCTTGTTATGTGTCTGTGCAAGATCGCGACCTGAAACTGGTCGCTGCCAACCGCCGCTTCAAGGAGGACTTCGGCGACGAAGTTGGGGGCCATTGCTACGAAGTCTACAAGCACCGCAGCGAGCCGTGCCTCGAATGCCCCGTTGAAGGGACGTTTGCAGACGGACAAACCCGGCAAAGCGAAGAATTGGTGACGTCGATGTCGGGAGAGCAGTACAACGTCCTGGTACATACATCTCCGATCCGGAACGAGGCGGGTGAAATCGTGTTGGTGGTCGAGATGAGTACCAACATCACGCCGATCAGAGAGCTTCAATCGCAACTCGAATCCACCGGACTGTTGATCAGTACCATATCCCATAGCATCAAGGGACTATTGACGGGATTGGACGGCGGCATGTACCTGGTAGATTCGGGTCTGAGCAAAGGCAATCAAGAGCGTCTTGAAAAGGGCTGGGAGATGGTCACGAGAAACGTCGACCGTATTCGCAGCACCGTTTTGGACATCCTGTACTACGCCAAGGAAAGGGAACCGGAGTGGAATGACATGTCGGTCAAGGAGTTGGTCGATGAAGTGTATTCGGTTGCAAAACCGAAGGCCGACCAACACGGGATCGACCTGCAGCTGAACGTCGACGGTGACGCCGGGGAGCTGGTAGGAGACCCGATGGCGTTGCGGTCGATGCTGGTCAACCTCATGGAAAACGCGGTGGATGCCTGCCGCGTGGACAAGAAAAAGACCGAGCACCTGGTGACACTTTCCGCGACCGGCGAGGACGAGAGGGTACGATTTGAAATATCCGACAACGGGATAGGAATGGATCGGGAGACGAGAGAAAAAGTATTTAGCCTGTTCTTCTCGTCTAAGGGCACCGAAGGCACCGGTTTGGGGCTGTTTATCGCCAATATCGTTGCCAAGGGGCACGGCGGCGGGGTCGAAGTGGACTCCGAAGTGGACAGGGGGACCCGGTTCACAGTCACCATCGCGAGGGACCGCCCAGCCGAGGAGCCGGATGCGCCCGCCGAGTGATATGATGGGGATACCGGAGACGGTTTAGGAGATAGTGAATTATTTCACATTTTTCTCTTGACAAGACGGCGGTAGAGGGTCTATAACTCAAGTATGTAGTAGAGGATCTTTAAGTCGGATGACATATTCGACCCGCCGCGTAAACCGCGTAAATATCAATTTAACAACGCCCTCCGCGGGATTTTCCGACAGGAAACGACGGAGGGAATGGCAGTCTAGAGTGTTTCGGTCACTCAAGGAGATACAATGTCTGACACATTGCCCAAAACTCCCATGCTCGACGAGCTTGAATCTGGTAAGTGGCCCAGCTTCGTAACTGAAATAAAGATGGCCGCAAAGAGGAGCCCGATGTGTCGGGATCTGCTCGGCCAGCTCGAACAATCTTACGAAAAAAAAATCGGCTACTGGAAACACGGCGGAATTGTGGGTGTCATGGGGTACGGGGGCGGCGTGATCGGCCGTTATTCCGATCTTCCCGAAAAATTCCCTAATATCTCACACTTCCACACCATGCGCATCAACCAACCGGCTGCTTGGTTCTACAACACCGATGCTTTGCGCAAGATTTGTGATATATGGGAGAGACACGGTTCGGGCATCACCAATATGCACGGGTCCACCGGAGACATCATCCTGCTGGGAACGAGCACCGATCACCTCGAGCCGGTCTTCGACGAACTACAGAAGATCGACTTCGACATCGGCGGTTCGGGATCCGACGTCAGAACGCCGAGCTGCTGTTGCGGGATGGCCAGGTGCGAATGGGCCTGCTACGACACAATGGCAGCTTGCTACGACTTCACGATGGCGTTCCAAGATGAGATCCACCGTCCGGCGTTCCCTTACAAATTCAAATTTAAGTTCTCGGGTTGCCCGAACGACTGTGTGGCGTCTATCGCGAGGTCCGATATGTCCATCATCGGTATATGGCGCGACGACATTCAGGTCAACAAGGACGCGGTGACCGAATACGCCAAGAGCGGCATGGACATCAAGGCCGACGTAATCGACAACTGTCCGGCCAAGTGCATGGAGTGGGACGGCAAGGAGATCAACATCGACAACAGTTACTGCCGCCGCTGCATGCATTGCATCAACGTGATGCCCAAAGCGCTGGCCCCGGGCAAAGACCGCGGAGCGTGTATCCTGCTCGGATCCAAAGCACCTATCGTCGAGGGCGCGCTGCTGTCGTCGGTATTGATACCGTTCTACAAGATGGAGCCCCCGTACCAGGAACTCAAAGACGTCGTCGAAAGAATCTGGGACGTGTGGGGCGAAGAAGGCAAAAACCGAGAGCGCGTCGGCGAGTTCATACAACGTGTCGGTATGGGTAATTTCCTCGACGCTATCGAACTCGAGCCGACCGCAGAGATGGTCGCCCATCCTCGTGAGAACCCGTACGTGTTCTACGAAGAGTACTTCGAAGAAGAAGAAGAAGAAGAAGAGAAATCGTAGAGATAACGAGGCAGATAATCGTAACTACGGAATAGAGGTATAAAAATGGCTGAACCACAAGAGAGACGGACCGATTACGGCCCTCCGCATTACGAGCAATTCTTGCCGCCGGTTATCAAGAACAACTACGGCAAGTGGAAGTACCACGAGATCATGAAACCGGGTGTGATGGTACACGTGGCCGAGGGCGGCGACAAACTGTACACCGTACGCGCCAGTTCGGGACGGCTTCTCAGCATCGACAAGATCCGTATGTATTGCGATCTCGCCGACAAATACTGCGACGGCTACCTGAGATTTACCAGCCGTCACAACGTGGAGTTTCTGACCGACAAGAAGGAAAATGTCGACCCGTTGATTAAGGAAGTGGAGGATATGGGCCACCCAATCGGCGGTATCGGCAACTCGATCTCGAGCATCGTACATACCCAGGGTTGGATTCACTGCCACTCGGCGGCGACAGACGCGTCGGGCGTCGTCAAGGCAGTTATGGACGACCTTATCGAGTATTTCGTCGAGATGAAGCTACCCGGCAAGCTGCGCATCGCTCTGGCCTGCTGCTTGAATATGTGCGGTGCGGTACACTGCTCCGACATCGCCATTCTGGGGATTCACAGACGCCCGCCCAAAATCAATCACGAGAAGCTCAACAAAATGTGTGAGATCCCGAACGTTTCCGCGTCTTGTCCAACCGCGGCCATCAGGCCGGCCACCGTGGACGGTAAGCCGTCTGTCGAGGTCATCGAAGAGCTGTGTATGTTCTGCGCCAACTGTTACACTGTATGTCCGTCCATGCCCCTGAACGATCCGTTGAATGACGGCATATCGATCTGGGTGGGCGGCAAGGTGTCCAACGCGCGCGCGGAACCGACGTTTTCGAAACTGGCGATCCCATATCTGCCCAACAACCCGCCGCGGTGGCCGGAGACCGTGGAAGCGATCCGAAACCTGGTGGAACTATGGGCAAAGAACGCCAGAAAGTACGAGAGGATGGGCGAGTGGATAGAGCGCATCGGCTGGCCCAGGTTCTTCAAGATGGCCGGTATCGAGTTCCAGAAGGAACACATCGACGACTTCAAACATGCCGGTCTGACGTTTAAGCGTTCGACACACCTGAGCTTTTAGGGGGTATCAGCATGGCGAAGACGGACGATGAAATCGCAGACGCAATATTCAAACTGGTCAAAGACTCGTTCGGAGTCAAGAAACTCAAACCTATGGACCTCACTAAGGCGATGATGGAACTTTATGAGGGTGAGGTCGACAAAAAGCAGTGTAAAGCGGCCATCAAGCTGTTGATCGACTCCGGACGATGTGTCTATACGTATTTCGGGGGTAGCTATATAGAGATCCCACACAGAGAAGGTGCCGCTAACGATTAAAGTTGTTCACAGGATTCCGGGTCTATGGCAACGAGCTTATCGCGGCTTGTAATCGCCGGACTATCCGGCGATTCGGGCAAAACAATAGTGAGCTTGAGCTTCGTGGTAGCTCTGAAGCGGAAAGGTCACTCGGTTTCCGTCTTCAAGAAAGGGCCGGATTATATCGATCCGGCCTGGCTTTCAATGGTCACTCGGCGGGACTGCCGCAATCTGGATACCTACATGGTGGCACCGGAGGTTGTCAGGCAGTCCTTCGTCGACCACGGAAGAAATTCCGATATCGCCGTCGTCGAGGGTAACCGAGGCCTTTACGACGGCCGGGACGCCGACGGAACAAACAGCACGGCGGAACTTGCCAAATTGATCGATTCGCCGGTGGTGCTGGTGGTCAATGCGGCCAAGACGACTCGGACTATTGCGGCACTCGTAAGAGGTTGCCAGACATTTGACCCGGAAGTAAAGATCGCGGGTGTTATTCTAAACCGGATCGCCGGCACGCGGCATCTGCGAGTGCTGACCGATTCGATCGAAAAGTACTGCGGGATACCCGTCGTGGGGGCAATCCCGAAACTGGGCGACGACTCGAAGTTGATTCCCGGTCGTCACTTGGGATTGATCACGCCCTCGGAGTACCAACACGAAAAAGTCCTGCGGTCCAGACTAGAAGAGATAGCGGAGGCACATCTCGACGTCGACGGCATGATATCAATCGCGGAGACAGCGGAGCAGCTGGATTGTGACGCGCGCGACACACCCCGCAGGGTTCCGGGCAAAGTGAAGATCGGCTATTTCAAAGATTCCGTATTCACGTTTTATTACCCCGAAAACTTGGAGGCGTTGGAAGCGGAAGGAGCTGATCTGGTACCGGTTTCGTCGCTCGATGACAAGAGGCTACCCGACGTGGACGCCCTGTACATTGGCGGCGGATTTCCTGAAACGCACGCAGAACAGCTGGCCGGCAACCGATCGATGATGGAGTCGGTTAGAAAAGCGGCCAACAGCGGTTTGCCTGTTTACGCCGAATGCGGAGGTTTGATTTACCTCGCCAGGTCTTTGAAGTACGGAGATACTGTGTACGAGATGGCGGGCGTTTTCGAGATCGATCTTGAAATGCACCGGACACCAGTAGGGCACGGATATACGTTGGTCGAGGTGGACTCGCCCAGTCCGTTTTATCCGGTTGGCACCAAGATCCGCGGTCACGAGTTTCATTATACGGGGCCGTCTAGCGGCCTTGGGGAAGTCGCGAGCTGCATGGCGGTCGAAACCGGAACTGGCGTAGGAAACGGCAGAGACGGGTTGATCTACAAGAATACGTTGGCCTGTTATACACACGTGCACGCCGACGGAGTGGATAGTTGGGCTTCTTCGATGGTGTCACGGGCAGCCCATTATGCCAAGACCCGCACAGGAAGAAAAACAGGCGGCAGCGGAGGGAACAATTAGTTTAAATCTTTGGTGATTTAATCTACAGCGAGAGAGCAACATCATGGTCAAAAAAGTTGTCAAAAAGAAAAAGAAAGGGCTCAAGAGCCTGAGGAGCGCCGGATTCGGTTCGGGTGTACAGACCTCCACAGAGCGACCTCAGATGGTGGAGAAACCGCCGCCCTGCAAGGTCGGGTGCCCCAACCACAACAGAATCCGGAAGATGCTCATGACCATATCGAAGGCCGAAGCTTACGAGATTCGTTACGAACAGGCTTTCGAGGAAGCTTTCAACATTTTCGCGGAGACGACACCTTTCCCCTCTGTTTGTGGCCGTGTCTGCCCGCACCCGTGTGAGACTTCATGCAATCGCAACGAAAAGGAAGGCGCCGTCAGTATCAACAAGGTCGAGCGGTTCATCGGGGATTACGCCCTCGAGAAGGGTTTCAAACCCCGGAAACTGACTGAAGAAACTCGGCCAGAGAAAGTCGCTGTGGTCGGTTCCGGTCCGGGCGGTATTTCGGCTGCGTATCAACTCGCTCTGCGAGGATATCCCGTGACGGTGTTCGAAGCATTTCCCAAACCGGGGGGCATGTTGAGATACGGCATTCCTGAGTATCGTTTGCCCCACGACATTTTAGACGCGGAGATCAACCGGGTCCTGGATTTGGGCGTGGAGCTCAAGTTGAACACGGCGGTCGGCCACGACATTTCACTCGACGATCTGCGTAAGGAATACAAGGCGATATTCGTGGCCATGGGCGCGCACAAAGGTATTCAGCTGCGAATCCAGGGTGAAGAGGCGGAAAACGTTTTTACCGGAACCGGTTTCCTGCACAAGGTAAATACCGGCGAAAAAGTGGACGTCGGCGAGAAGGTCGTCGTCATCGGAGGCGGCGATACAGCGGTCGACGCAGCGCGTATGTGCCGTCGAATGGGTGCCGACGTTACCATCTTGTATCGGCGAACCAAGACGGAAATGCCCGCGATCGACGAAGAGATCGACGCCGCTGAAACGGAACATGTCAAAATCGAATTCCTGGCTGCTCCCATCGATATTTACCAGACCAACGGCAAAGCGACCGGTATGAAGTGCCAACGTATGGAACTCGGAGAACCCGATTCCTCCGGCAGGCGGCGACCGGTACCGATCGACGGCGACACGTTCGATCTGGACTTCACTTGCCTGATCGCCGCCGTTAGCCAGGCGCCAAACTTCGAAGGATTCGAGTCGCTGATTGAAGGTAAGGATTGGATAAAGGTCGACGATCACTTTAAGACCAAAGAGGACGACATATACTCGGGCGGCGATAACATCAACCTCGGATTGGTGATCGACGCCATCGCGCACGGACGAATGGCCGCCCTGGCGATTCACGAGATGGTCACCGGCGAGCCGATGCCTACGGCAGGTCCCGAGGGCGAGGCGCTCAAAACCGACAGGATGATTCTGTCGTATTACAAGGAGAGCGCGCGGCACCAACACAAGGAAATGCCAGTCGATGAACGTCTGAAAAACATGGTCGCAGAGATTGTCAGCACTTACTCCGAACAAGAGGCGGTTGATGAAGCGAGGAGATGCATGAGCTGCGGCATGTGTTTCGATTGCGGCACGTGCTGGAGTTTCTGTCAGGACAACGCGATCAAAAAGCCGCTTATATACGGTGCCCCGTACAAGGTCAAGCTCGAATTCTGCACCGGTTGTAGGAAATGCGCAGAGAATTGTCCGTGCGGGTACATTGAGATGCACTAACGCAAAGTAACCGGTACCATCCAAGCACTCACAACTTATTGTGGAGGGAAATTAAAATGGCGATATTCGAACACGGCGATGTCAAAATCGAAGTTGACGAGGACGGCTTCATGGAGGATCCCGATTTGTGGAACGAAGCAGTGGCAATGGCTCTCGCGACCACTGAGGGCGTAGACGAATTGACTGAAGAACACTGGAAGCTTGTTAACTATCTTCGCGATTATTACCTCAAATTTGGAATCGCCCCGATGATTCGAAAACTTTGCAAGGAAACCGGTTTTCCGCTCAAGAAGGTCTACGAGTTGTTCCCGTCCGGCCCGGCGAAAGGCGCCTGCAAGGTCGCTGGACTGGCCAAACCGACCGGCTGCGTATAAATCGCCGTAATTCGTCCGAAAACTTCGGTCCGGGGGAGATCTACGGCTTCTTCGGACCGAGTTTGTATAGGCGACGTAAGGGCTTGGCTGGACGCGCGAGTCCGGATGTAAGAAGCAGAGATCGAAATCAATCCATAGTAGCTGAAGTCCGTTTAATGTAGAGCCGCAGCTTTTTGCCGGAGACGTCTTGTGAAACATTTATCAATAGCCGGACTTTGTAGATGAAGTGTTGAAGCGTTCGGCCGTGAAGCGGAGTTGAGTCATGGAGTTAACGCGAGTTTTGAGACAGAGGCGTGACGCGGTACTGGGGAAGTGGTTCGACCTCATTATAGCTACGTACCCGCCCGAATCATCCCGTCTGCTGGGCGGCAACAAAGACCAGTTCGGAAACCCCATCGGGTACTCGATCACTAAGGGTATCGAAGGGGTATACGACCAGCTCATCTCGACGATGAACACCGACGATCTGCGTTCGGCGCTGGACGAGATCATCCGGGTAAGAGCGATTCAGGACTTTACGCCGTCGGAAGCGATTGCTTTCGTATTTCGGTTGAAAACCGTTGTGCGAGAAGTACTGGGCGAGCAGGTCGGTACAAAAGGACACGGGCATACCGGCGGGTATACCGAGGAAATGAATGTCCTGGATTCCAGGATCGATGAGGTGGCGATGCTCGCGTTCGACGTGTATATGGAACGCCGCGAGAAGTTCCACGAGATACGTGCCAGCGAAATCAAAAAGAGCTCGATTAGGATAATGGAACGACTGAACCAACGCCCCCCCACATTTCAGAACAAGGGAGAGCCCATCGATGACGTCGGTCGAAATACGTAACGCGAAGGGAGGAGGCGGCCGATGAAAGTTATCGCTGCCTTGTTTTTGGTGCTAATACTCCTCCTGGTCGTCTACCTGGGAGTGGACAAAGCAAACCAACAGCATCTGTTTGGGGTGATCATCCCATATGCGGCCATTGCCATCTTTCTCATCGGGTTTATCTACCGCATAGTCAGTTGGACAAGATCCGCTGTACCGTTTCGTATCACCACTACATGTGGTCAGCAGAAATCTCTCGATTTCATAAAGCCCAGCAAGATTGAGAATCCCAGCGGGCTTTCGGGCGTTATCGTCAGGATGGCGTTGGAAGTCTTGCTCTTCCGCTCCCTGTTTCGAAACACCAAAGCGGAACTGAAGGAAAACGGGAAACTCGTCTACGGTCCCGACAAATGGCTGTGGGCGAGCGCGCTGGCATTTCACTGGTCTTTTTTGATCATTTTTCTCAGGCACTACCGGTTTTTCGCAGAACCCGTACCTTCGTTCGTAATTGGCCTCCAATCGATCGACGGCCTCTTCCAGATTGGCGTCCCCGTCTTGTATATCACCAGTTTCGTCCTTTTGGCCGCCGTGTCCTATTTGTTTCTGAGAAGAGTGTTCATCCCGCAGGTGAGATATATATCTCTAATGACCGACTACTTTCCGTTGTTTCTCATTCTTGGTATCGCCGTCACCGGTATTCTAATGAGACACTTGTTCAAGGTCGATATCGTCAATGTCAAGGAACTGGCCATGGGACTGGTTGTCTTCAAACCAGTGTTACCTGAAGGGGGAATCGGATTCGTTTTCTACGCACACCTGTTTTTTGTCAGCGTGTTGTTTGCGTATTTTTCTTTCAGCAAATTGATGCATCTAGGGGGCGTCTTTCTGAGTCCTACGAGAAACCTGTCCAACAACAGCCGTTTCAAACGCCACGTCAACCCGTGGAACTACGACGTGAAAACCCACACCTACGAAGAATACGAGGACGAGTTCAGAGATGTGATGCGAAACGCAGGACTACCACTGGAAAAGGATAAATAATGTCAGAGGATCTACCAAAATCGGAAGAACTGGCGAAGGTCGATTACGATCCACCCAAAAGGGATTGGATGGACCCAACCGTCGAGATTCGTAGGGGTAACTACAACTACGGTTCCAACCCAAAATCTGCCGAATACCTCGACATGCCTTACGTGCGGAAGTTTGATCCGAAGGCCGACGATTGGAATCTCCCCGACAACTGGAAGCAGATAGTCCTCGAGGGAATGCGGGATCGGATTATGAAGTACCGGTCGTTCCACGTCTTCATGGATATTTGCGTCAGGTGCGGCGCGTGCGCGGACAAGTGTCATTTTTTTCTCGGTTCCGGTGACCCGAAGAATATGCCGGTACTGCGCGCGGAGCTTCTCAGATCGATTTATCGACGGGAATTTACGACCGCCGGCAAAATCATGGGAAAGATGGCCGGTGCGCGCGAGCTAACGCCCGAAGTAATCAAGGAATGGTTTTATTACTTCTATCAGTGTACTGAATGCCGCCGGTGCTCGGTGTTCTGCCCGTACGGCATCGACACGGCCGAAATTACAATGATGGGGCGCGAGCTGCTTCACCTCCTCGGTATCGGCATCGACTGGGTCACCACGCCGGCGGCGAACTGTTTCCGGACGGGAAACCACCTCGGGATTCAGCCGCACGGCTTCAAGGACAGCATCGATTTCGCGGCCGACGACCTCAAGGATTTGACCGGCGTCGATGTCGAGGTGCCGGTCAACAAGAAGGGCGCAGAGGTTCTGTTCGTCGTGCCGTCAGCCGATTATTTCGGCGATCCGCACTACTTCGGATTCCTCGGATACCTCGCGTTGTTTCATGAGATCGGTCTCGATTACACGTTGAGCACATTTGCCTCTGAGGGTGGTAATTTCGGGCTTTTTCACTCGGCGGATATGATGAAGCGCCTGAACGCCAAGCTCTATGCCGAGGCCAAGCGTCTGGGCTCAAAGTGGATCCTCGGCGGCGAGTGCGGTCACATGTGGCGTGTGCTGCACCAGTACATGGACACGATGAACGGCCCTGCCGATTTTCTGGAGGTACCGGTGTCGCCGATTACGGGCACAAGATTCGAAAACGCCAAAACGACTAAAATGGTACACATCTGCGAATTCACCGCGGATTTGATTCAAAACGACAAGGTCAAACTGGATCCCAGTCGCAACGATCACTGGCGGGTGACGTTTCACGATTCTTGTAACCCTGCGCGGGCGATGGGGATACTCGATGAACCGCGTTATATCATGCGGAAGGTGTGCAACCATTTCTACGAAATGCCGGAAAACACAATACGAGAACAAACGTTCTGCTGCGGCGCCGGATCCGGGTTGGGAACCGACGAGAACCTGGAGATGAGGTTGCGGGGCGGGTTCCCAAGAGGAAACGCCTTGAGGTACGTGCAGGAGAAACACGACGTCAATTTGATGGCGTGCATTTGCGCCATTGATAAGGCCACGCTGCCGGCGTTGGCGGACTACTGGGCACCGGGCGTTCAGATCGGCAGTTTACACGAGTTAGTAGGAAACGCGCTCGTTATGAAGGGTGAGAACAGGCCCACAGACCTCCGATCGCGACCGTACGAAACCGAGGAGGAGCAAAAGGATGAATGACGCCGGTAAAATCATAGGCGGCCTCGTTATCTTTATCGCAGCCGTGACATCGCCTATGTGGTTTCACATAGCAAAGGGCACCGTGCCGACTCCTCCCGATCCAAAAATCGTAACGGACGCAGAGAATTGCGTGGCGCCGGTCGAGTACATGAGATCCCTGCACATGGATCTGCTCAACGAGTGGAGAGATGACGTTGTCCGCAGAGGGGACAGAATTCATACTGGTCCGGATGGAAAAGAGTACGACAAGAGCCTCTCACGCACTTGTATGAACTGCCATTACAACAAGGCCGATTTCTGTGACGCATGTCACGATTACGCCGGAGTGAATCCGTATTGCTGGGATTGTCACGTTGAACCGACGGAGAATCAGTGATGGGAATAAATAGACGCAAATTCATAACAATTGCGGGCGTTTCGGCCCTGGGTCTGGCCGGCGGTGCAGCTGCTCCACGAATACTACGGGCGGACGATGCATCCGAGGTGTTGGAGCGAGGCAAGCCCTTGATCGCGGGGCGTTGGGCGATGGTCATCGATCTCAAGAAGTGCCAAAAAGCCAAAGACTGTGACGATTGCGTCAAAGCTTGTAACGTGACTCACAACATACCTCAGTTCGACAATCCCAAAGACGAAATAAAGTGGATATGGAAAGAGCCGTTCGAACACGCATTTCATGAACTGGAATATGAGCACGCGAGCGAGGAACTAAAACACAGCCCGGTCCTGCTCCTGTGCAACCACTGTGACAACCCGCCGTGTGTGAAGGTGTGTCCCACCCAGGCGACGTGGAAGAGGGAAGAGGACGGCATCGTGATGATGGATTGGCACCGCTGCATCGGATGCCGGTACTGCGTCGCGGCGTGTCCTTACGGTTCGCGGAGCTTCAACTGGCGAGATCCGAGGCCGTTTATCGAAGATATACATGACGAGTATCCCACGAGATCACGCGGTGTCATCGAAAAATGCACCTTCTGTGAAGAGCGTCTTGCCAAGGGACTAAAGCCAGCTTGTGTTGAAGCGTGCAAGGAAAAGGCGATCTATTTTGGCGACCTGGAAGATCCCAACTCGGAAGTCAGGGAGATTCTCGGCGAGCACTTTGCTATCAGGCGTAAGCCCGGACTGGGAACGAAGCCTGAGGTCTACTACCTGGTGTGAGGTAATCATGTTAGAGAAAGCGCTGGTTGGACACAAAAGATACTGGGTGTGGGTCTTCTTCCTGGCAGCGGTGATTTTTGTCGCGTTCTTGTTCTACCTTCGGCAGTTCAGTGAAGGATTGACGATTACCGGTATGAGCCGCGACGTCACCTGGGGTTTATACATCGCGCAGTTTACCTTTCTAGTCGGCGTGGCAGCGTCGGCAGTAATGGTGGTGCTGCCATACTATCTCCACAATTATAAAGTCTTCGGCAAGATCACTATTTTGGGCGAATTCCTCGCAATCGGCGCGGTAATCATGTGCATGATGTTCATCTTCGTCGACATGGGGCAGCCGCTGCGAATACTCAATGTGTTTCGGTTTCCGACACTCCACTCACTGATGTTTTGGGACACAGTCGCGTTGATGGGCTACCTGTTACTCAATATATTGATCTCTCATTATACGTTGAACTCAGAGCGCAAGGGCGTAGCCCCACCGCGTTGGATCAAACCGATCATCATTCTCTCGATCCCGTGGGCTATTAGCATCCATACCGTTACGGCGTTTTTGTATTCAGGGCTCGCCGCTCGTCCGTTCTGGATGACGGCAATCCTGGCGCCGCGATTTCTGGCTTCGGCATTTTCAGCGGGGCCAGCCCTTCTCATACTCTTCTGTTTTCTGCTGAGGAAGATCACTCGTTTCGACGCGGGTAAAGAGGCGATCCAGAAACTGGCCGTGATCGTCACCTACGCTATGGCGGTAAACGTTTTCTTTGTGCTCATGGAGCTTTTCACGGCCATATACAGCAACATTCCTGAGCACATCAATCACTTCCAGTATATGTTTTTCGGAATCGACGGCCACACCAAACTCGTTCCCTGGATGTGGACGTCAGTCGTGTTGTCGATCATCTCGTTGCTCATGCTTCTGAATCCCGGTACCCGAAAGAACGAACGAACTCTCGGATTCGCCTGCGCGGCTATTTTCATCGCACTATGGATCGACAAGGGGTTGGGTTTGGTTGTGACCGGGTTTATCCCCAATCCGCTCGGCGTAGTTGTCGAATACTGGCCGACGTTTCCCGAAGTGATGATCGTGATCGGCGTTTACGGGATTGGCGCGCTGGCGGTAACGCTGCTGTATAAGATCGCACTTTCGGTCAGGGGCGAGGTTTCCTGACCTGACCCCAGGGGCCACCGAACATGCTAACGGACGCACAGAAGTCTGACTTCGTCATCATCGGTGGTGTTGCGGCCGGACCAAAAACCGCGGCGACTTTGGCCCGACGTGTTCCCAATGCCAGCATCACGCTCTTTCAGCGCGAAGCACATTTGTCTTACGCCACTTGCGGATTTCCCTTCTTTGCATCCGGAGAAGTCAACAGCTTCGAGGAGCTGCTCAAAACGTCTTTCGGTGTGGTCCGGGATGCGGAGTTTTTTCGGAACGTCAAGGGATTCTCGGCGATCACTTCTGCCGAGGTCACCCGAATCGACCGTAACAAGAAAACCATAACGGCAAAACTTCTGGAAACCGGCGAAACTGTTGAACACGGATATGGCCGCCTCGTGATCGCGACCGGAGCAACGCCCACTCGAGCGCCCATGCCGGTTCCGGACAGCAGTCGGGTGAGACCGTTTACACGACCGGCTGACGCAATCGACTTCAGACAAAACGCCCAGCGCGGTGAGATCGAAAACGCCGTGATAGTTGGTGGGGGGTTCATCGGAGTCGAGTTGTGCGAAGCCGTCAAGGACATGTGGGGAATCGAAGCGACGTTATTCGAAAAGCAATCGCAGCTGCTCCCGTACATGCTTGACAAGGAGATGGCCGCGATCGTCCAGCGGTCGATGGTGAGCGAGGGCGTTGACGTCGTCACGGACGCCGACGTAGTCGAGATCCAACTCGACGCCGAAGGCAAGCCGGTGGTCTCCGTTCGAGGCCGCGAACCGCTGAGCACAGACTATGTATTTCTATGCCTGGGAGTGCAACCGGAAGTGTCTCTCGCGCGTGATTGTGGACTGGATATCGGAGAGACGGGCGGCATCCGCGTCGATCAATTCTTGCGGACGAACGACGCCGACATTTTTGCCGGCGGGGATTGCATCGAGTCGCGGCACGCGATCACGGGAAAGCCGTGCTACCTGTCGATGGGGTCCCTGGCCAACCGGCACGGTCGCGTCATCGCTGAAAATTTAGCGGGGGGGACCACGGAGTATCCCGGCGTGCTTGGCGCCTTTGTGCTGCGGGCGTTCGAGACTCACATCGGGGGCGTGGGCCTGAGCGAGCAGCCGGCGCGCGATGCGGGGTTCGAGGTCAGGTCGGTGTGGGGGTCGTTTTCTGACCGGCCGGACTACAACCCGGAAGTAAAGACACTCTCGTTGAAGATGCTTTACGAGGAGGGGACCAACCGCCTGCTGGGGCTACAGGCGGTGGGCAAAGGCGACATCTGCCGCCGAGTAGACGTGTTCTCTTCGTTGCTCCGTCGGGGGGCGTTGGTGGACGACCTGTTCGACTTCGAACACGGTTATGCGCCGCCATTCGCAGAAGCGCTCGACCCTCTCCACCACATGGCTGGGATTGCCGCGGCCGGACAGCGAAACGTGACGTTTGTCAGCCCTGACATCGCTTCTGTTTCGATCGGCAAAGATGATGTGCTTCTCGACGTCCGCGAGACCGAGGAGGCCAACGCGGAATTGTTACCAATACCGTTATCGGAAACATCCGAAAAGATTGTCGTGATCCCCCTCACCGAACTGCGAGACCGCGTCGGCGAACTCGATCGCGACAGGCGAGTCCTCGTCATTTGCCGGCGCGGAATGCGAGCCTACCATGCGGCCCTGATTCTCCAGGCCGCGGGCTTCGAAAGGATCGAAATCCTGGCGGCGGGCTTGCTGGCGCAGTGGTGATGCTGTATAGTGTTGTTCTGCCGGCGTCGTAGCATCCTGCCATAACTGTCAATGTCAAGGAAACAGGGTTGTGGAATCCGACAATTGGAGACTTGTCATTTGCGGCCTGACGCACAAATCCTCGTCGTTGGAGCAACGCGAGTCGCTACAGTTGGGCACTGAAGAACTACCCGGTGCCAACGCGATGTTTTCCGGGCTGTCTGGCGTGCGAGAGTCCGCGATCTTGTCCACCTGCAATCGCATTGAGTTCTACTTTGTGACCCGTCGGCAGATCGAACCATTCGATGTTGTGTCGAGGTTTTACTGGAAGTTCAAGGGATTGGATGTGGCGCCGCACAGAGATCTGTTCGATACGAAAACGGGACGGGATGCGGCGGATCAACTGTTTCGCATCGCCGCGGGCATCGATTCCATGGTTATTGGTGAGAGCCAAATCCTCGGGCAAGTCAAAGACGCCTACAGCTCGGCGTGCGCCGCTAAATCGGCGGGAAAGGTCATTCACCGGTTGTTCCACCACTCGTTCCGGGTCGGAAAGCGTGTCCGTTCCGAAACCGATATCGGCAAAGGAGCTTGCTCCGTAAGTTCGGCGGTGACGGAGATGTTAGAGGACAAGCTGAAAGCGGTCGGGAGACCCACCGTTCTGTTTGTTGGCGTCAGCCAGATGATACGGCTTGCGGCCAAGCGCCTGAGCCGTATGAGCAGTTGCAGTTTCGTGTTTGCAAACCGAACCCTGAAAAAAGCCCAGCAACTGGCGGCTGGCTTCGGCGCGGAGGGCTTTGGGCTCGATGCGTTGACCGATCTGCTGACGCGCGCCGACATCGTTATCAGCTGTACGTCGTCCGATCAACCGATCATCGACCAGAATACAATGACGGATGTGATGGATCGCCGGCCAACCTCGCGGCTATTGCTCGTAGACATGGCGATCCCGCGCGATATCGACGTGCCGAAAGACTGGCACCCACTGGTCGACGTGTACGACCTCGAGGACGTCAAGCGGTTTGTATCTGACCGGCAACAACAGCGCCAGTCGGCGGTGCCGGAAGCGGAAGAGATCATCGGCCGCAGGCTGGATGAGTTTGACTATTGGTACCAACACGTACTCCTTGAACCCGTTTACAATGGCCAAACTATAGTCGGAGTGAACGCACCATGAGTTACAAATACATGCCCGTCAGTATTTCCGTCAAAAACCGAGCGTGCTTGGTGGTCGGCGGAGGATCAGTTGCGCTTCGTAAAGTCGAGACTCTAATGGAATATGACACGGTGATTACCGTCGTGGCTCCTGAAGTGCACGAGAAACTGGAGTATCATGCGGGCCGGGGGAGAATAACGCTGGAAAAACGGGAGTATCGTTCACCGGAAGCCGCCGCGTACGGCCTGGTGATATCGGCCAGCGACGACAAAGCGCTCAACAAGAGGGTGTACGAAGACGCACACGGGGCCGGTACGTTGGTCAACGTCGTCGATGATCCGCCGCATTGCGATTTTGTATTTCCGGCCGTCCTTAGACGAGGCTGTTTGACGACGGCGATATCGACCGACGGCAAGGCACCATTCATGTCAGGCCATCTACGCCTGGTGCTGGAAAACATTTTCCCCGGACACTGGGAAGGTCTCATGAAACTGGCGGCCAAATACCGGACCATGGTACGCGCTCGTTGGAGAGACGATCCCGAGAAAAAGAACATTTGCTATACCGAGTTTCTGGAGGCGGATTGGAAGAGCATGCTGAAGGAAAAGAATCAAGAAGAACTTGAGGCTGAACTCGAGCGAATGCTGGAGATTCCCGCGTAATCCTTTGCGGAAGTAGACATGCCCAATCACAATTATGAGGAAGGAATCGTCTACCTGGTCGGTGCCGGTCCCGGTGATCCCGATTTGATCACCGTCAGGGCGAACTACTTATTACACCACTGTGATGTGGTGGTCTACGACAGTTTGATACCGTACGAACTGGTTTATACGTTACCGGCCGAGATCGAGCGTCGCTATGTCGGCAAAGAGTCGGGTCGACACTCGTTGCCTCAAGAAGAAATCAACAACTTGCTGGTGCGTCTCGCTCTGGACAGAAAGCGTGTCGTGCGGCTCAAGGGTGGGGACCCATTTGTATTTGGCAGGGGGGGAGAAGAAGCGAAGTATTTGAAGGAGCACGGCATACGGTACGAAGTAGTGCCCGGGATCACGTCGGGTGTGGCCGCGCTGGCCTACGCTGGCATTCCGTGTACCGACCGGGAGAACGCGTCGTACGTGATGTTTCTCACCGGCCATAAAGCCATCGAAAAAGCATCTTCCAGCGCGCCGTGGGATTGGGTGGCCGGTGCGCGAGAGGGAACGCTGGTGATTTACATGGCCGTCTCAGAAATCAAGAGTATTGTCGACCAACTCCTCGATGCCGGGATGTCGCCGAACGTAGCCGCGGCCGTCGTGGAACGGGGTACTTTTTCCACACAGCGCGTGGTGCGGACGGAGCTGGCGCAGCTGCCGGGGAAGGTTGCCGAGGTCGGGATCAAGCCGCCGGCGCTGTTTGTCATCGGTGAGGTCGCGACCTACCGCGAGAAAATCCAATGGTTCAGAGACCGGCCCTTGTTCGGGGTTAGAGTGATGGTGACGCGGCCCGCCGACCAGGCAGCTCCTTTGTACAGGACGCTAAGAGAACTGGGCGCAGAGGTCCTGGCGTATCCCACGATCGCCACGGCGGAGGACCACCGGCCCGACCAGTGGGATGCGCTTCGCAAAATCACCACCGATGATCGCTGGTTGGTACTGACCAACGAAAACAGCGTCCGTTATTTTCTCAACCAGTGGTTTACCGAAATAGGAGATTTGCGCGGATTGAATAAATACAAGATTGCCGTCGTCGGAGACGGGACCGCCCGTGCTCTGGCTGCCAATCACATTGCGCCCGATTTTGTACCGAGTAAGACGGCTACATCTATACTCGCCCGGGAGTTGGCTGAAAAGCTACGGGGGACCAGCGCCACCGTCGTGCGTGTTCGCGGCAACCTCAGCGATGACCAGTTCGAAAAAACGGTTGGGCAAGCCGGCAAAGCCGGCGCAGCCGGCGTGGATATTATTCCGTTACAGGTCTACAGGACCTTCCACGTGAAATGGCCCACCGAGGCAAGGGAAAAGCTGTTCGCGTTTCCCCCGGATGTCATCCTGTTCACCAGCGCCGCCGCCATAGATGGTCTGGCCGAGAATCTCGATGCCGAAGCGTTGAGGCGGCTTGCCGGAGACGCGACGGTGGCGTCGATAGGACCGTCAACGTCGAAGACTATCCGCTCTTACGGCATAAATGTGGATTTAGAATCAGAGGAGCACACGATAGCGTCGATGGTCGACGAACTGGTTGCCGTACATCGGACCACGCCATTGCCCAAGAAGCGGTGACCTTCCTGCCAAAATAAACTGGCCGCCGAGAGAAGCGGCCAGTAAATCTGCGAAGTTGAGATCCAGTTTAACCTACTACTCTTTTACCCGTCCTACGGTGCGCGAATATACGAGTGCCAAGCTGCGGTAGAACATGTGGGCGAATTTGGAGTACGGCATATACCACAGCAGGAAGTATACGAACAGTATGTGGAGGAAGTAGGTCGCGTACGCAATCATCGATATGCCAGACAATCGAATGATCCATGACAACATCCCCGTCAGACCGGTAAAGAACATCACGTACAAGAACAGCTGGTCGGTGTACCCGTTGGCGCCGACATCGTCTTTGCCCATCCAGCGGCGATAGATCAACAAAGCGCCGCCGATCAGCAGCGCCGTACCGCTCAACGCACCCAGTATCTTTACCGGATGGGGCAGCTCCACCGGAACCGAGAAAAAGGAATTTACACCCTCGGCGCCTATCAGATGGATGTAGTGAGGGATAAAAACAAAGCCCAGGACCAATGCCGTGGTGATCATCGCGCCGATAAAACCGAATAACAAGATCATGTGGCCAATTGCACGCGGGTGATTTGCACCGCACTCCCGAAATCTGGAATGCCCGAAAATTTCTTTGATGGTAAGCACGAGCGCAGGGCCAAACGAGAGCTGCTTAGCTTCGCCACGCGACTGTAACAATTTCCAAAACCGCACAAAACCCACGGCGGCAAATATGAAAATGATGATGTTGCCGAATACGAACAATGCGTCGACGGAGCTGTGCGGCAAAAATAAATTAAAATCGACGACATTGCTCGTCATGAATTCATACGATCCGTCGGCGGCCCTAGGGGCCGTGAAGATGATGCAAGCAACCATGATAATGATTGGGACGAGCAACAACAGCGGCAAAGCCGTGGGGCTCGCCAATGCCCGGCCCATAAAGGACGGAAAAGCGAAGTGTTTATAAGTGTAAGACCGCACCGCGGCAAGTACGTCTCCTGGCCGCGCTCCTCGCGGACAATAGGTCGTGCAATCGTTGCACTGGTAGCATAACCACACGTCCGGATCCTTCATTAGTTCATCGGATTGGCCCCACGACGCCATTAACATCTCTTTACGTGGGAACGGCTTGTCGTCGGGGGACAGGTTGCAGACCGTCGAACAGGTGGCGCACTGGTAGCACTTCTTGAGCGTCTCACCACCAGCGTTCTTCACCTCCCGTATGAAGTTCATGTCCGGTTCGACTATTCGTACGCCGGCCATCCTGGTACTCCTTCCATCCAACTATGGTGAATTGTTTTTGCCATTGGTAATATCGAGTCTGCTCTACACGGTGTCGCCACATTGAGGTGGGTCGAGCTTCGATAATTGTTTCACAAAGTCGCCCGCTTGTACAGCCCGGACTGGGATCCGGGTCAGCTATCTCGATGGAGGCACACATGCCGGTCACGGCCCCCAGCCGAACCCGGTCAATCGAGAATGCGTTACTAACTATATGTATAATAGCAGGTTAGAATGTTCGCCATCGCAAGGAATTCGGGTACGAGCGGCGCGAGAAGCGGGCCGGATAACGGACTACAGCATCCGGAAATGAACTGTAACCAATTGTAATATATTGAGTTGCAACTATTCGGAAATCTCGTCGGTTTTCCGAAAAAATCACCATTTCTAGCTTGACACTTTTTTCACGAGCGGGTAATATTGCTATTTGGTTGGAGTGGGTGAAAGAGACCTGCGGACGACTCTTCAGACGCCAAATTACTGTCATACGAAGAGGTTAAAGTGATCCTTTTGGCTCAAAGAAAAAGGGACCCAGACGGTTGTGCCGCAGTGCTTTGTGAAAAAAGTAACATACTCGGGTTACAGCGATCGCCCCGCTCCGGTAAACCGTACTATCACCATCCATCACGATAGAAGGTGCAATACATGGCTGCATCAAAGCTGATCTCCCCCCACGGAAGCGCGACATTGAAAGTGCTACTTCTCGAGGGCAAGGAGAAAGATGAAGAACTGAAAAAGGCAGAGGGACTGCCGAAGGTCACGGTGACGTCTCGCGAAACCGGTGACCTCATCATGTTGGGTATCGGTGGCTTTACGCCGCTCGATGGGTTCATGGGAAAGGACGATTGGAAGGGCGTGTGCGAAGAGATGAAGATGACCAACGGTATCTTCTGGCCCATTCCGATTACGCTCTCCCACGACGAACAACTGGAACCTGGTACCGAAATCGCGCTCGTGGCCGACGAGACGGGTGAAACTATGGCCACCATGAAGGTGACCGAGTCTTACCAGATCGACAAGGAGTTCGAGTGCAAACACGTATTCACGACGACGGACTCAGCCCACCCCGGCGTTCAGATGGTGATGGCCCAGAAAGACTGGAACATCGCCGGTCCGGTAAAGGTTCTTTCGGAGAGCACGTTTCCGACGGAGTTCAAGGGCATTTACCAACGTCCCACGGAGAGCCGCAGGATTTTCGAAGAAAAGGGCTGGAAAACCATCGCAGCATTACAGCTGCGCAATCCGATGCACCGTTCTCACGAATACCTGGCCAAGATCGCGATCGAGGTGAGCGACGGTTTGTACATCCACCAGCTCGTCGGGAAACTCAAACCGGGCGACATACCCGCCGACGTTCGCGTCAACTGCATCAACACGCTTGTCGACAACTACTTCGACAGAGACCGCGTGGTCGCCGGCGGTTATCCGTTGGACATGCGCTACGCAGGTCCGCGTGAAGGTCTGCTGCACGGCGTGTTCCGCCAAAACTTTGGCTGCTCGCATATGATCATCGGGCGTGACCACGCCGGAGTAGGCGACTACTACGGTCCGTTCGACGCACAGGACATCTATCACAGTCTTTGGGAGGGCGCATTGGAGTGCAAGATGCTGCCCATCGACTGGACGTTTTGGTGCTTCAAGTGCGGCGGCATGGCTTCGATGAAAACGTGCCCGCACGGTAAGGACGACCGTCTGTTTTTGAGCGGCACCGCCCTTCGGAAATCGCTGTCGGAAGCCGGCGAGATTCCTGCGGAGTTCAGCCGTCCCGAGGTTTTGGTAATTCTCCGCGAGTACTACTCGGGCTTGACGGAGAAGGTCGATGTTAAACTTCATGGTCACGCGACGGGTGAGGCCAAGAAGAAGTAATTTCATAGAAGTTCAGTAGGATATCGATTCAAACGGTAAGGTTAAAGTGTACGAAGGACAAAAGGTAATCTCTATATAAAGGAGGGGTTAATGCCTAGCTTCGTAATCAAGGACAAATGCGACGGGTGCAAAGCGCTCGACAAGACGGCTTGCCAGTACGTCTGTCCAAACGACCTCATGGTTCTCGACAAAGAACAAATGAAGGCGTTCAACCAAGAGCCAGAGATGTGTTGGGAATGCTACAGCTGCGTCAAGATCTGTCCTGTACAGGCGATCGAGGTCCGTGGCTATGCAGATTTCGTCCCCATGGGCGCCACCTGTACGCCGCTGCGCGCGACTGATTCCATCATGTGGACCATCAAGTTCCGCAACGGCCTGCTCAAGCGCTTCAAGTTCCCGATTCGCACGACAGAAGAAGGGAAGGCTCAGCCTTCCGGCGGTTTTGAGACAGCCCATGATAACCTCAACGACTTTACACTGGCTCAAGAGCCCGAAGCGTTGAGATTGTCCGAAGTTTTCACCATCAAATAACCAGTAAGGAGGGAAGGTTAAGATGGCTACGAAATTTGAGACTGTTGAAGTAACCACCGACCTGCTGATTCTAGGTGGTGGGATGGCGGCCTGCGGTGCGGCTGTCGAAGCGGCGCACTGGGCCAAGAAAAATGGGTCAAAAATAACCATGGTTGACAAGGCCGCGATTGAGCGCTCCGGCGCCGTGGCGATGGGCCTGTCGGCTCTCAATCAGTATGTCGGCCTCCACGAAGGCAAGAACACGATCAAGGATTACGTTGATTACGTTCGCATGGACCTCATGGGTGTGACCCGCGAGGACCTCGTGGCCAGCATCGCACGTCACGTGGACTCCACCGTCCACCTGTACGAGCGGTGGGGATTGCCGATTTGGAAAGACGAAGACGGCCGTTACGTCCACGAAGGACGCTGGCAGCTCATGATCAACGGCGAGTCGTACAAAGTCATCGTTGCCGAGGCCGCCAAGAACGCCCTGGCCGAAGCCGGCGGCGAGTACCTCGAGCGTGTGTTCATCACCGAACCACTGATGGATGGCGACCGGATCGCCGGCGCGATCGGCTTCAGCGTTCGTGAGAACAAGTTCTACGTCTTCAAGGCAAAGGCCACGATCGTTGCTATGGGCGGCGCGGTTCACGTGTTCAAACCGCGCAGCACGGGCGAAGGTCTGGGCCGCGCCTGGTATCCGCCGTGGAACTCCGGATCCAGCGCTTATTTCACGCTCCGCGCGGGTGCCGAGATGACCAGCCAGGAAGTGCGTTTTATCCCCGTGCGCTTCAAGGACGCGTACGGACCGGTAGGTGCCTGGTTCTTGCTTTTCAAGGCGGCGGCCACCAACGCAATGGGCGGCAACTACATGGTAGAGCGCCGCGACGAGCTGGAAAATTGGAAGCCGTACGGCCTGGTGAAGCCGGTTCCAGCCAACCTGCGTAACTGGCTCGGCATGCTGGACATCTTGGAGGGCAAAGGGCCGATCTCCATGCGCACCGAAGAGGCTATCCAGAAGATAGCGTCCGAGGCGGGCGACGAAAAAGCGGCCAAGAAGAAGCTCAGAGAGCTGGAAGTCGAAGCGTGGGAAGACTTCCTCGACATGACCATCTCGCAGGCGCTTCTGTGGGCGGCGACCAACGTCGAGCCCGAGAAGCGGTCTTCGGAGATCGCCGCTGCCGAACCGTATTTCATCGGTTCGCACTCCGGTGCCTCCGGTGCGTGGGTCAGCGGTCCGGAAGATCTGCAGACCGACGAGACCAGAAGCGAGTACTTCTGGGGCTACAGCCACATGGCGACCGTCAAGGGCATGTTCTGTGCCGGCGACGCAACTGGCGCCTCATCGCACAAGTTCTCGTCCGGTTCGCATGCCGAGGGCCGCATCGTCGGCAAGGCGGCAATCAAGTTCATCGCCGAGAACAACGATCAGCCCAACGTCGACGGAGCACAGGTCGAAGCGCTCAAAGAGCAGATGTTCAAACCGCTCGGGCTGTTCGAAGAGCATTCGGGCACGACGACGAATCCCGACATCAACCCGGAGTACATCCGGCCGAAGATGTTCATGTTCCGTCTGCAGAAAATGATGGACGAGTACGTGGGCGGCGTTACGTCGCAGTTCACGACCAACGAAGCTTGTCTCAACAGGGCTCTGGAACTGCTCGGCATGCTCAAGGAAGATTCCGAAAAGCTGGGCGCGGCAGACCTCCACGAGTTGATGCGCTGCTGGGAGAACATACAGCGTATGTGGCAGGCCGAAGCGCACACGCGGACCATTCTGTTCCGCGAAGAGACGCGCTGGCCGGGCTACTATCGCCGTGCGGACTTCCCGAAGATGGACGAGGACAACTGGCACTGCTTTGCCAACTGCCGCTGGGATCCCGCCAAAGACGAGTGGGAAATGATAAAGCGGCCGATGCTCCACGTCTTCCCGAAGCCGCAGGAACACGAGATGTTGGGAGGCTAATTACGATTGCACCGTAGGAGAATCGAAGTGTCAATGCGGCGTTAACTGAATCCTCCGGACCCGGCTCGGGTCCGGAGGATTTTAGTACGGGAGAGGATGGGAAGTAGAACATGAGCGAAAAATTGAAAAATTGTCCCCATTGCGGGGCTGAAATGGCCAAGTGGGCTTCTCCCGATGAGATGTTGTGGGGAGAAGAGGTTCAACTTGTATGTTTCAATGACGAGTGTCCTTATTACGTGAGGGGTTGGGAGTGGATGAGAGACAAATACCAACAGAAAGCATCGTACCGGTTCCGGTACAACCCGCGAAACGAAGAGCAGGGGCCGCTACCCGTGTGGTCGCCGATAGCTTTTAGGGATTGGATCGTTGAGGAGGAAGAACCATGAAAGAGATCGAGCGACTGAAAGAAGAAATCCTGAAAGACTATCCGAAGCTAACCAAAGACAGTTCATTCTCGTTCGCCTGCCATCCTGGCGTACCTTGTTTCAACGATTGTTGTGCGGATGTCAATATCTTCTTGACTCCTTACGATATTATGAGGCTCAAGAACAATTTGGGGATGACGTCCGAGGAGTTCCTTTCCAGACACACCGTGTCCCCGTTCGACAAGAACCTGAAATACCCGGTCATTCTTCTTGCGATGAACGAAGACGAAAAGAAGAACTGTCCGTTTGTCGGTGAGGGAGGGTGCCAGGTTTATGAGGACCGTCCGTGGGCGTGCCGGATGTACCCTTTGGGATTGGGTTCACAGAAGGAAAGCGGCGACCAGGCGGACACCGATTTCTACTTCTTACTGAAGGAGAGCGTCTGCAAAGGTCACAATGAAGGACACACGCAAACCGTGGCTCAGTGGCTGGATGACCAGAAAATCAACGAATACGACAAGATGGGGTATTACTTCAAGGAGCTCACGCTTCACGATTTTTTCCAGAAAGGCGAAAATCTGCCCATGAAGAAGATCGAGATGTTCTTCCTGGCCAGTTACAATTTGGATAAATTTCGTGAATTCGTGTTCGATAGCACGTTTCTCGACAAGTTCGAGGTCGACAACGAAACCCGTGAAAAAAT
>CBDVBX010000003.1:0-40946 GCA_965372335.1 uncultured bacterium
CGATCGTCACGTCGGGATCGCCCGAGCTGATCACCACGTCCACGTTTCCGCTCGCGATCCCGCCGCTATTGATCATCTTCAGCAATAGGTCGACCGTTTCGCCCCCGTCGATTACGCCATCATTGTTACCGAACGTGCCGTCGACACTGTCGTCGTCGACGGCGATAGAGTCGAGGCTCACGTAGGCACCGCTGACTCCGTTCACCGCCATCACGCCGTCGTGGCGAACGTGGTTGATCGCGGTTACCACCACGTCGATCTGCCCAGCGCTCTCGGCTCGAAAGTCAAAGGTGACCTGTCCTAAAGCGTCCGTCGTACCGTACTGGTAGTCGTCCGTCCCTTTACTCAAGCACACGGTGGCTCCGGCCAGCGCCGTCGCGCCGGAACTGACGCTTATCTGTATGGTGTTCGTACCTACGTTGACGTCGGACACATAGGTGACGTTTAACGTGCCGAGGGGATTCGTCCACAGCGGCATCTCGGGATCGCCCAGAAGGCTGTAAATATAGTGGGTATACAAGTCAGCGTTGTCGTTGAGCTCCGCCAACGAAGTGCGCGGAAGTCGCGACCTGGCAAAGGTCTCTCCTATGTGAACCACGTCCTGCAAATAAAGCAGGTCGTAGTACTCGTACATTAGCAGTGACGACGTGATGGGAAACGCGCTCTCGTTGGCACCGATAACGGATGCTGCGCCCCCCCCGGGAGATCGGAGCAAGTGTTCGGCCAGACAGAAATAGGTGTACGCCACGGCTGTGCAATTGAGCAGGTAGTAGTTGCTGTATCGGCCTGCATTCGTCATGTTGTCCGCGTCATCGTTCACGATGCTGCCGTCGCCCACCGACATGTTGAACCGAAAGCCGTGGCCGATTTGGATGACTTGGTTGTACCCAGCATTCAGCGAATCCATGGCCGCGCTGTAACTCTCGTGAACCGACCCGGGGTATAGATCATCCGTTTCATACATGCGGACGACGGAGAGATTGGGATCGGTGAGCGAACCGGTATAGACGTTCTCGGCGAACATCGTACCGTTCATGCTGATCGGATTCCCCACTACCCAGTCCGTCGGGAACAACACTTCGGCTAGAAACATAAAGTTGCGCGCAAAGCCCGAATCGGTCGAAGACTCGTAGTCGATGATCTTCGCAGTCATCAGATTGACGTCATCCGAGTTCGACGTCGGGAAACGGCCCACGTACACTTCGGCGTATAAGTCCGCCGAGTCCTCTGCACCGCCTTCACCGAAATACTGATCGTGGTCGGCATTCCAGTCGCCGTCGAGGCATGCGTAATACATGTCGACGGGTATCTCTTTGGTCCCCAGGTAAAAACTGGAGCCAAATCTAGGCGGCACCTGTTCGGAGTCACCGCCAATCAGTACGTAAGTTATCCCCCACTTTGCATAGGCGTCTTTGACGAAACTTCGAATCGTCTCCTGCAAGTCCGATCCATGCCGGTAATTGGCCACAATCCACTCCGTCGTTCGAATTACGGTAGGTACGCCCTTCGCCGTCTTCCAATCGGCAAGCGTCTGGTAAGCGGCCACCAAGGTGTCGTTGGTGATGATGACGTAGTCGACTGGGCTACCCTCCAACGACGGAAAAGACGTTGGTTGAAACCCGCCCGCTTCTTTTTCTACGCGAACCTCACCGAAATGGTAACCGACGGCGTCGGCGGGATTGACGACCAGCGTTTCTAACTGCCGTTGAACTTTGTCGCGAAAGCCCTCGATGAACCTCTGCCTGGCGGCGATGTCATCGCCCGGATTACCCGGTCGCGTAAACACCTTTACCACGATGTCGCGAGTGAGCGTTAGGCGTCCGCCATCTGTTCGCAGCGGGAACACAGCCACACTGGCAATGCCGTAGCCATGCAGATGACCGGTTCCTAGAGACTTACCCAATATCGGTGGATATACATTTCCCTCACTGGGCACGAGCGGGGCCGAGTCGGCCACCGTCCCGTCGGCGGCCTTTGCCGGCGGCGCTTTCTTTACGTCGATTCCAGTTTCCAGTACAACGGTGATACCGCCCGTGAATTCTACACGATCGACGACTTCGCCCTGCGGCAATACGAAATTGACGATCCGAAACGGGAGTTCCGGAAATCCTTCGTCGAACAAGGTGTAGTAGTCGTCCTCGAGCGCTCTAACGACAGCCACCCCGTCGCGATGATCAACGCTTACGCGGTGGGGTTCGAGCGTCACGGAATGCGTGAGTGTGAACGCACTGGCTTCGTGCGGGAGAGCAGAAAACAAACACAGGCTTAACACGAGACCTACAAGGGGAATAATCGAGATACGGCGATGTGGTGTCATCACCCCTCCTATAGGCAAAGCGGAATGTCGGGCTAGCAAACTCCCCAGCTTGAATCAAATAACTAGCTTTTGACGCTAAATAACGAACGAACAGTACAATTGACAGAAGGTAGAACCAGGATGCTCGAATTCTATAGTAGCAGTGACTGCGGCTAATCTCCTTGGTGGATGAATCAAGGAATGTTTTTGACACACCATCCGAGTGGTTTGGTGATTATACAGGGTTCAAAGGACAAAGTCAACTGAATATGTCGGGCGTCGAACGGGGGAGGATGCGTGAAAAGGCATTCGGCAATGCAGCTTACAGCGTCGGGTCCGAAAGATCGACTTCCAGTCGTGGATAATCACGCGGCGCGGCGCGCTAGTCGTCCAGATAAGATCCAACCGCCACGCCACCCGGCACGCCGTATATTATTTGAATCACGGCCACCTCGTCCGGGGCGAAAGTATCGACCTGCTGCGTTTGTCCACCAATCATCAGGTGATTGGGGTCGTTGCTGTGGGACAACCCCAGCGCGTGGCCCATTTCGTGCCGGATTACGCGTTCGAACGGCAGCAATGAAGCCGGCGAGTAGTGGGTGCGGAATTCGACTCTGCCCCGTACGGGATACCAGTCTTCGGTCCATTCGTACGTGCCGTAGTTATCCGCTGTAATACCACCGCGAAAACCGCATTCGACCCCAACCGCCGGAGGTGAGTCAACAACCCGGAATACGGGGAAACCCAAGTCGTTTTCCAGATCGACGACGACCCGCTCGACTGTGGCTTTGAAATCCAGACCGTTCGCCTCGAAGGGAGGCGCATAGATGTCGATGGGAAGATCCCAGTGCCGCAAATAACTTGGATAGGGCACGCCGGGCATCTCGGTCATCGCCAAAAAGAACACAAAGAATCCAGGGTAGTAGTTCGATTCGAGCTCGAGATTGGGGAACAGGTAAACGGCGTGAAATCCGCTTTGTACGTCGGGATCGTCGATTCGATAGTCGTAGTAGTCGCCGACGGGCCCCGGGACGCCATCATCCGAGACCACCAGTACGTTAAGATTCGGCGCCTCGGCGACCGCCCACTGACCGTTTTGATCTGTGGTCACCTGGAACGGCGGAGGAAACTTGATAATGGCGTCCGAGATGGGAAGGTCGGTCATCACGTCCCGAACTTCCCCCGAATAGGTGTACCCGCGAGTATATCCCTTCGAGTCATCTCCCAGTGGAGAGAGGTTTCCCTTGTCGTCAACAGCCCTTACCGCTACCACCATCTCACTCCCCGCCTTGGTAAGAGACAACACCTGCGCCATCTCGGTGCCGGGGTCGGCCGCAGCTCCGGGTATGGTGAAGTGTCTGGCCCGATCCCAATTGGAATCGTCCACTATGGGGAAGTCGCTGACACCGATGATGTAAGACGTCGCTCGCCCGTCCATACCATCATCGCCCACGGCCAGCCACCGAATGTCGATTTCGTGGGGGTCGGGTCCCCTCTCCACCGACGTGATCGTCACGACAGCCGGGGCGACCGAATCGGGCGGACCCGTGACGGTCAAAGACCAGCCGGTGATCGCGTCGAGTGTGCCGTCCGATACCACTGCGCGGATGGTGCGTCGCGCTCCCTGTAACCTGCCCCTGTGGATATAGCGGGTGCTGGTGCTGACGACGGTGTCGTCAACGGTGAATTGGAAATAAAGTTTGTCGCCGTCGGGATCGGAAGCACGCACAAAGAATTCAATCTCTTCGCCCAGAATTATCTCCGGACTCGTATCTGTCGGGCGATACTCGAGGAGTTGGGGGGCGTGGTTTCGACGGGCATCTTCGTGCTCGAAGATGTTCTCGCTGCTGCAACCCGCCGCAACAATCATCACAGCGACGACCAGCCGTCGCCTGAGTGTGGAGAAGCGTTGATTCATTTGAGTCGCTCGAGCCGCGGTTGCCATGTGGGGCTTGGCACCGTATTCACGTCAAAAATAATAAGATCTGTCGCCCAGGTCAACAAATGGATGGGGGAAAAAACACATTATTCCCTGACGTAATACGTGATACTCAAGCCCCTCGGGAGATGATATCGGACTCGGATAAGCGCGATTTCGTCGTCGCTGAAGTTGTCCACCTGGGGTGTAATCCCGCCGATCATGAGATGAATCACGTCTTCGCTGTGATTCAATCCCAGCGCGTGACCGAATTCGTGGCGGATGACCCGTTCGAACGGCACCAGCGAAGACGGCGAATACACCGTCCGAAACTCGATCTCCGCCTCCAAGGGGTACCAGTCAGGGGTCCAGACCTTGACGCCGTAGTTGTCGGCAGTGATTCCGGAGCGATATACGCAGGTGACACCGATCGCTGGGTGATCGGTTAGCACGTTGAACAAATCCATCCCCAGATACGGATTCAGGTCCTCGACCACCCGGTGAATCGTCGCCTGGTAGTCCAATCCCAGGTGTATCAACGGTTCTGTGTACACATCGATTGGCGGCTCCCATCGTCGTTGATGCGGCGAGTATCTTGGATCTCCGAATCCCTCCAGCTTCGTCATCCCAAAGAAGAAGGCGAGGAAGTCGGGATAAATGACCGTGTCTAGCTGGTAGTCGGGGATGAGATAAACGACGACGTAGTCTTCGTGCACCACCACGTACGGCATCATCAAGTCGTAGTACGCACCGACGACTCCGGTTTGGCCGTCGTCGGAGACGATCAACGGGCTGTCGATAGGCGGCAATTCGATGAACCCGAATTCCCCGGCGGCGTCGGTGGCGGTGTTGAAGTGGGCGAGGGACACGAAAGCGTTGGGCATGGGGAGACCGGTATAGGCATCCAATACCTTCCCCGACATCCTCATTCCCCTCGTGTACCCGCCCGGTGCGACGCCCAAAGGTGAAATATTGCCGAAATCGTCGATGGCCCGCACGGCGATGAAGGTGAACCGCGCCGGCGTGAGCCGGTCCAGCACCATGCTCATTACTTCGCCGGGCGGCAATGGGGCGGGAACGTCGGGTCTCTCGCTACCGCGCGACCAGCTGATTTCGTCGATGATCGGGGACGGCGACGTGCGTACCAGATAATTCGACGCTGTGCCCTCCATCGAGTCTGCGCCGACGGCGGTCCATGAGATATTGATCTCTCCCGGTTGTACGCCTGTCTCTACTGTCAAAATCTGTACTTCTGCCGGTGGAATAGAATCGGGAACCGGTGTGACGGCCAAATGCCACACATGAGTCGCAAAATTCTCCCCGTCTGTGACCACGGCTTCGATTTCGCGCTCGCCAATCGAGGTCGCCGTGTAAACAAATTCCGCTTCGGTCGCCGCCAATGAACCGTCGACCGTAAAGAAATATTCCAACGGCTTTTGTTCGGGATCGGAAGCTTGCACCGCAAACTCGAGATCGTTGCCGACAATCATGACGGGAGAGTCCTCCACCGGCGAGAACCCTGTTATTTGAGGTGGATAGTCTATCCGTCGCAGACGCGACACGTCCCACTGTATCCACGAATCGTTGTTGCCATCCGTGACGGTGCATCTCACGTGCACCAGGCCCGTGTCTTCGACAACGTAGTCCCACACGGCCGACAACGACACCACTGAATCGTCCAAACTGAACCGCTGTTTGAGCGATGTCCGGTCGGGATCCACCGCAATAATACGGAAGGTGAGCGTATCGCCTACAAACGCTTCAAAGGCTTGCTCTTCGGGGATGAAACCGCGTACGACCGGGGGCCGGTCGACGTTGATGGGCCCGTCTTTTCCGCACACCGCCAGCACGGCCGCCGAAACGACCAACAACAAAAGATATAGATAGCGGTACATATGCATGTATAAATGAGAATAGCGCGACAACGCTCAAGGGTGGGGCTCAAAGCGGGTGCCCGACGAAAATATAACGGCTCGAACAAGTTAGGACAAGTGCTATCGGTAAACGGCAGAGCCAAAACGACGCTGGTTTGGGGGACTGGAGCTGGCCCCTGCCAGGGAGAGAAAAACAACGAGTATCCGGTCGACCGCCTCCAGGTACCCCGCCTCGTCCCGTATCCGAACCTCCCAGACCGGCGCGTCGCCGACCTGGAGATGAATCAACTCGCGATAGGGCACGATGCGACAGATCGTGCGCCCGTTGAATTCGGTTCGAACATCGACAGGGCTGCGGTGCATTACCACGTCGCCGTGAAGGTTCGAGAGGATTTCGATCAGTTCGTGAAACAAAGCGCGAACGGACGCATTGGTGATGACATCACCGAAACCGTCCGAACGACGCCGTTCTTCGTTGCGTTTTGCTTTCATATTTTTTGTCTTCGGCGCCCCTCAGCGACAGCAGCGCATCGCACAACGAAAAGTACGAGCGCGACACGTGCGACTCCGGGTCGCGGACAAGACACGGCAAAGGATCCGCCAGGAGCGGCCGCCAACCGGCCAAATACCCCAAGTGCTGCCGGCCGTATTGTGATCCGCCGGCGTTTTGAGACCGTTCGCCCAGCGACATCGTGACCCATGCTATCCGGGGCCGCCGCCCGAAGATCCGAAGTCCAGCTACGCGCGCTTCGGTCTCATTCGGCGCCAACACGACGGCTCGCGCACCCGCGTCGGCCCGGCCAAACTCCGTCGCTTTGTCCAACGCTTGGTCCAAGGCATCGACGTCGGACGCCGGGGGAAGGTGGAAAACGTCCACGGCCCCGGCCGTGCGCCGTCGCAGACCGGCCGTGATGCCCGGTTCCGGCTCATTGCCCGGCGAGACGTCCGGCGGGACTATGAACCGCACCATAATGCCGCCCATGGCCGAGAACGTATCGGTCGGCGCAACCGGACTGGGCCCCGCCCCCCGGGCTTTCTGCTTTAGGTACACGCTCGGTGGGAGCCGCAGGAAGTACGCGCTGCACGGCAGCGTGTCACTTATCTCCATCAATTGTACCGCGTAGCCTTTTTGCGCGAATCCGAGCGCGATGTTGGCGGCGTGGTAGCCTCCGAAACACTCCCGCGATGTCGGCGTGATGTAAACGCGTTTTGGCGGCGAACCGTCCTTGCTCGTCGACCGGGAGATATAAAGGTGGGCTATGTCCCGGAAGTGTCTGGGCCGTCGGGTGTTATCCATGGTGTGGCTACACGATCAACAGGGAGTTTTCTTGCCCAAATTCGTTTCTGACGTAGTCTTTGTTGTTGGGATCTCGTATCCAAACGCCATCGACGATAAATCGGTACTCGTACTCGCCCTGCGCAATGTCGACAACGACCTTCCACAAACCGTCCGCGGGGTCTTTTTCCAACGCCAGTCCTTCTCGGGACCAGTTGGTGAACTCTCCCGTAACTCGGACCTCCTTAGCGTGCAACGCATCGATGGCGAATACCACTCCCTCGGGAAGCATTCGGGGCCCGTGCAGCTTTTCCATCCACCCTTCCAGATTCTCTGTTTCTATTCGGGCCTTCTTTTCCAATAATTCGCGCGCCAACGACAAAAACTGACTCGCTGGTTTGGACGACTTCGCCAGGTCGAAGATCGTCACTCCTTTTGCCGCCGCCTCCTTGAGTCTCACTGAATTGCTGATGAACGTGTCGGCGAGCACCGCGCCATGGAACTGCTCTATCTCCTGGAGTAGTTCGTTCGAAAAATGCGTGCGGGTATCCAGATTGTTGCAAACCACGTGGACTCTCAGTTGGTGGCCCAACTCATCTTCGATCACCTCTATGGTTTCCCGAAGCTTTGTGAGGCCGTGCATCGAAAAAAAGCTCGCGTCCACCGGGATGATGAGCTCGCGGGCCGCGATCAGCGCGTTGAAGGTCAGCAGCCCCACGCTCGGAGGACAGTCGATGATCACAAAGTCGAACTCGTCCTCCGGTAGACTGGAGAGCTTGTGACCCAAGCGTTCCTCCCGTCCCATTTTGTCTGCGAGCTCCTGTTCCACCCCACTGAGAACGGTGCTGGAGGGTACCACGAACAACCGATCGCTGTGCGGAAGCGCCGCTTCTGCGATCGTCACCGCGGGGTCGAGCAATAACTCGTACGTGGTGATCTGTTGCGCCTCGTTGTCGACCCCCAGTCCAATTGACGCATGGGCCTGCGGGTCTATGTCGACCAGAAGGACACGTCTGTCCAGGCGAGTCAACGCACCCGTAAGATTGATTGCTATCGTGGTCTTTCCACATCCTCCCTTCTGATTCATGATCGCTATCGTTCTCATACCGCGGACCTCCCGCAGAAAAAACAGACATAAAAAAAGCCAGATTCTCGGATCGAGATCTGGCGAATTAACGCGTGGGGCCGGTTATCCGGATGACTCCACATTATGACAGGTCGTCCAGCCAGCTCCACGTCCAACCACCAATCAGATTGATATATCTCCTTGCTTGTCAAGCTGTTACGACAAGCAGCTGCAACGCCTCGTCAAGTGAACGGAAAACCGTATTTATTGTCAAGTATTTTCTGTGCAGTTCAATAATAGAAGAAGTACGCGACCAGCAAACCGAGGGCGAGGCCGCCGAACACCTCGCCCCACGTGTGGCCGACCAGCTCCTTGAGCCGCGAACGGTCGATGTGATGGGTCGCCTTCAGTTCGTCTACCAGGTCGTTGAGTACACGGGCCTGATTGCCTACTTCTTGCCGAAGCCCCGCCGCCTCGAAAACGAAGTACAAACCGAAAACCAGCGTAATGCTGAAAAGAGAAGAATCTACGCCGGCGTATACGCCCGCGCCGAATGTGAGTGTTGTCACAAGCGCCGTGTGCGAACTGGGCATGCCACCGTTGTCGAAAAACCGAAGTACGTTGAGACGGCGCGTCCGGATCAGTTCGATCACAACCTTGAGCAACTGCGCGATGATGCCGGCCACTACGGCGGCAATACCAATTTTGTGTATCACACCAGTGGTTCCTTCGAGTGACGAATGCCGGTGCCGATTGACAAGGGGAACACCGATTATATATTATAAACCCGTGCAAAAAATCAAGTTAAAAAACGCATCCATGACACGCATTGGTAAACTCGATTCGGGATACCTCGACTTGGCGTGCGAAGCCGCCGCGGGGGTCCTGGACAGAGAAGACCGGGCGCGTATAGGGCGAATATTCTTCTCGTCCTTCGCCCCGACGGAGCTGTGCGGGATCCAGGATCCCGCCGGCGCGGTGGCAGAAGCGTTGAGGGAGCGATTCCCCGGTCTGGACGCGCCGATTTTGGGTCCGTACAAGACGGGGGGGCAGGCGCTGTACGACGCGTTGGAAACGCCCGACGGGCGGGACGGAGACACGCTGGTACTGGCCTGCGAAAAGATGACGCACGTCGACGCCGGAAAGGCGGCCGGCCTGCTGGCGCCGAGGGTCAACCCCATTGAAAAGCTGTACGGCGCCACCCTCCCCGCGTTGGGCGCGCTGGTCACGCGATCCTACATGCGCGCGTACGGTGTACCGTATCATGCGTTTCACCGCGTGTCCGTCAAAAACCACCTCAATGCCGCGCGCAACCGCAAGGCGCATTTTCAGAGGCGTATCGAGATCGACCAGGTCGCATCCAGCCCGCTGGTGGCGGATCCGCTGCGACGCCACCATTGCGCCCCGATGTCGGACGGGGCGGCGGCGTGTCTTTTGGGCCGGTCGGGCGGCGCCGTTTCGTTTCGCGGGTGGGGGCAAGGCATCGACGCACAATTGCTCCACGAGCGGGCCCATCTCGGCCGGTTCCGTGCGGCGCAGTCCGCCGCTCGCAGGGCATTTGCGCAGGCAGGTATCACCCCGAAGGACGTCGACGTCGTCGAGATCCACGACGCGTTCTCACCGTTCGAGCTGATCAATCTGGAAGAAATGGGATTCTATCCGCTCGGCGACTCGTGGCGCGCGTTGGAGGGCGGCGAACTCGAAATCGACGGACGCCTGGCTGTCAACCCGTCGGGCGGAATGAAGGCGCGCGGTCATCCGATTGGCGTTTGCGGGCTATCCTCTGTGGTGGAAATGTTCACGCAACTCACCGGAGCTGCTGGAAAACGGCAAAAACCCAACGCGCGATTGGCCGCTATCCAAAGTGCCGGCGGCGTGTCGAGACACTGTTACGTGTTCGTTATGGAGGCCGATTGAATTTGAGGACTCCCCGCTTCATCACCGCGCACCGGTGCCCGAGGGGGTGCCTGTGGCTACACGAACACAAGGATTGTCCCGATTGCGGTGGGCGGCTGAAGCCAGTGCGAATCAACAACGAGGCCAACGTTGTGTCGGATACCGTCGTGCGCGTCAACCCGTCGGGCTCACCGATCCATCTAGGTGTCGCCAGGACCTCAACGGGCGCGACGACGCTTTGTATCATCCAAGGCCAAATCCGAGGTAACGGACGCGACAAAGTACGCCTCGTGGTGAGAGACGGCAGATTTCACGCGATTACTGGCAGGCCGCGCCAGCGCGCCAATCGCGAAGATTATAAAAGAAGCTGATCGCGTTGGGCTCCGCGTCGCAAAACGTATCGCGGAGAGCATTGACCTCGAACGGAATCAATAAAAAAGTAAACGGCTGATCGTGGTAGATTTCGCGTTGAGCTTTTGACCACAACTCCATCGCCCTTTCGCGGTCCAACTCGACCTTGGCTTCGTCGATCCAGCCATCCACTTCGGGATTCCTGTACAGAGAGATGTTGTATCCGTCCGGCGGAACTGCGGAGCTGTGCCAGTGATTGGTGATGTCCGGTTTGGTGGCCGTACCCCACCCGAGCACGCAGCTGTCATAGTTGGACGATAATAACTTGTCGACCACCGCGCGGAATTCAAGCGTGCGGATATTCACCTTGATGCCAATCTTTGCCAGATACGCCTCTGTCATGGTGGCGACGTCGACGCGCAATTGATAGCTGTGATTGGTGATCAATTCGAACTCGAACCGCCGGTCGTCGTTGTCGAGGACCCCGTCACCGTCGCTGTCGACCCAACCGATTTGACCGAGTGTCCGCCGGGACTCCTCGGGGTCGAACGGTATCTTTTCAATGCCGTCGTCGAACGCCCACAGACTCGGGTGTATCGGACTGTCGCACAGTTGCGCGAGTCCTCCCCACAACGTTTCTATGATCTCTTTCCGATCGATGGCCATTGTGAGAGCGCGCCTAACGGCCGCGTCGGCGAACAGTTCGTTGTCGAGATTCCACGCGATGTACCAGTACTCGCGCGATGGGTACGTGTAGATATTTATCTCAGGGTAATTCGCCTTCAAGTCCGACAACTGGTCGTTCGGTATCGATTCGAGCGCGTCGATCTCGCCTTTTTTGAGTTGGGTCATCAAATTGACCATATCGGGCACGAATTTGAAAATGACGCGATCGACGGCCGGCTTACCGCTTTCGTAGTAATCAGGATTTCGAATGAGTTCGATGTACTGCTCCGGTTCCCAGCGGCCGAGCTGATACGGTCCGTTACCTACCGGGCGACGACCGAACGGATGATTACGGATTTGGTCTGGCGGAACGCCCTTCAATAGATGCCTCGGTAATATGACGCCGTCGTTTGCGTCCATCAGTTGATAGGGATATCTCTGGTGGAAGTGAAACGTCACGGTGTAGCGATCGACAACCTCGACATCGCGGACCTGTTGTTTCAAATGTCGGCTGGGCCACGCGACCAGCGTGTCTACGTGGAGTTGCCAAGTGAAACGGACGTCTTCAGCGGTGACCGGTTCACCGTCAGTCCAGCGGACATCGTCGCGCAGGTGAAATTTGATCGAAAGGCTGTCCGGGCTGAATTCCCACTTTTCGGCCAACCGCGGGGCAAAGTGCAAATAGTCCGGCTGCTCATCGAGTAGTTTGAGAAAGACCAGCCAGACCATGGCCTTGGTTTCGTTAGAAGTGGCGACGAGAGGGTTGAGGGTTGACGGCTCGCTGAGAAGACCCACCGTAAGCGTGTTTTCCCCGGCAGTTGTCACCTGCGGCCCGAACAACAGCACCAACGCGCAGACGACGACAACCCGCTCAGCTAAGCGGCGATCGCGAATACCTACACGACTCATTGAGCCTTCCTTCCTGACAATTAAATGTTATTTGCGACTGTGGGTACTGTCAAACGATATCGGTGGTGCGAAAGGACCGGTCGGGCACCTTGGTAAACGAACGTTGCAGTAAGTAGATTTTTATGTAGAGCACAGACTTGTACATCGCCGTAATCGCCGACAGCAGGAAACCGCGCACCCCGGCACGCCAACAGCCCTTGCGGAAGAAGTAGTTGACGAACACACCGAACGGCGGAACAAACGCGTCTATCAGATAGATTTTACGTCGGTCGACACGGTCGCGGGATTCGAGCGTCGTGTACCAGTTCATGCGCCAGACGCTTTCTCTGATGGTGGTATGAGCATAGTGGTGAAGTTGGCTTTTCAAAGTCCGAACGGTGCCGTTGACTACCTCTCCCATGTGGACCGACGCCGGGGCGATCCTCGCCCGTCCGTTCTTGTACAGCCTGGTTTCATAGTCGTCCGTCCACGGACCCACCTCGATCCACTCCCCCAAAAACTGGTTTTTACGCTTCACGCGGTAACCGTCGGCCGCGGTGGACTGGTTGATGGTCTCGCGGATCTCTCGCGCGAGGGCCTCGGGAACTTCCTCGTCCGTATCGCATCTAAACACCCATTCGCCTTTGGCTTGGTCGATGGCAAACTGGAACTGTTCAGCCCAACCCGGCCACGGATTGGAGACGACGCGCGCGCCCCACCGACGAGCGATGTCGGGTGTGCCGTCGTGGCTCAACGCGTCGACCACTACGATTTCGTCCACGAATTGCAGACTTCGCAGGCACCGCTCTATGATGGCAGCGTTGTTCTGCGCAATAATGACCGCCGATATTTTTGTCTGCGACATGGTGACCGGCCGATTGGCTACTCTTTCGGCTTAGCTGGCACTGATCGTGCTGTCCGATGTCAACTCTGATCCACTCAGATCAGCGATGTAGTCCTGAAGAGAGTTTACGCTGATCTTGTCAGTTTGTATAGACATGAGTCCGAGAACCAGCGCATTGAGACCGGCCATGGTCGTGATGCTGGGGACGAGGGCCTTGTTGGCCGCCAGCCGGATCTCCCTGTCATCCTCAATCGCCTTTTGACTGGCCGCCATGTTTATCACCAGCTTGATGACTCCCCCGTCGATGAGATCGATGATTTCATTAGCGCCGGACGACAACTTGGGTACGACCCGCGCGGGCACGCCGTGCGAGCGCAGCACCTGCGCCATGCCTTCGGTGGCGATCAACTTGTACCCCATCTGGTGCAGGGCCTTCGCGGGAAATATGACCTTGAGCTTGTATCGATTGGCCACGCTGAAGAAAACGTGGCTTTCTTTGGTTATCCGGAACCCAACGGCGAGCTGCGCCTTGATAAAGGCCTCGTCAAAGGTCCTACCAATTCCCATCACCTCGCCGGTCGAATGCATCTCCGGTCCGAGGATCGAATCGACCTCAGGGAACTTGTCGAACGGCAGTACCGGCGCTTTGACCGCCATGTAACCCGATCGAATCCTGGGCCGTTGGAGATTCTCGGGTAGACGTTCACCCATACAAGCTCTCACGGCCTGCTTCACCCACGCCACCCCCGTGGCTTTGCTGATGTACGGCACCGTGCGCGAGGCGCGTGGATTGACTTCGAGGCAGAACACCCGCTCGTCTTTGACGGCGTATTGTACGTTGATCATGCCGACGACCTCGAGCTCGCGCGCGATCTTTGTGGTGGCGTCTACCAGGGCATCGACGATGTCATCCTCCAGGCTCAATGGCGGCGTGACGCAACTCGAATCGCCCGAGTGGATACCCGCTTCTTCGATGTGCTCCATCACCCCTGCGATGGCCACGTTCACACCGTCGCACACGGCATCGACGTCGACTTCCAACGCGCCTTCGATAAACTTGTCGAGCATGAGAGATCCGCGGTCGCTCGTCCTCAGGGCATCGTCGACGCTGTCCAATAGTTCGTCCTCGTCTCGGACCAGCTGCATCGACCTGCCGCCCAAAACGTACGGCGGTCGCAGCAACACCGGGTATCCCAACCGTGCCGCTTGTGCCACAGCTTCCTTGCGCGACGACGCAAACGCACAAGCCGGATGGAGGATATCCAACGATCCGAGCAGTTCGCTACAGCGCTCACGATCTTCGGCGCGGTCAATCGATTCGACGCTGGTACCAATTATCCGAACGCCACGCTCCTTCAGGCTATGGACGAGCTTCAACGGCGTCTGCCCACCGAATTGGCAGATCACGCCTTCTGGATCCTCCTTGTCGACGATTGCCATGACATGCTCGTAGGAGATGGGCTCGAAGTACAGCCGGTCGGACACGTCGAAATCGGTGCTCACCGTCTCGGGGTTGCAGTTGACCATGATCGACTCGACGTCCATTTCACGCAGCGCCATCGCCGCGTGAACGCAACAGTAGTCGAATTCGATTCCCTGGCCGATTCGGTTGGGCCCGCTCCCCAATATGATGACCTTGCGCTTGTAGCCGGAACCGTCGGCCTTCGATATGGCGCGGTTTTCCGATGCCTCACACGCGTCGTCATAGACGACGTAGTAGTACGGCGTGGCCGCTTCGAATTCGCCGGCGCACGTATCGACCATTTTGACCACCGGGTGGATTCCGTAGGTGGCACGCAGTTCTGCGATCTCGGTTTCGGGACGCATCCACAGCAGGGCCAACTGGCTGTCGCTGAACCCAAATCGCTTGGCCTCCCGCAACAACTCCCTTTGGCATGGGAACGGGCTGTCCGCGATCCGCACCTCGAAGTCGACGATCGCCCGGATGTTTTCAAGAAACCACGGGTCGATCATGGAAAGCCTGTGGATCTTTTCTGTCGTCATACCGGCGTGGTACGCGGCTTTGACGGCAAACAGCCGCTCGGGATTGGCCGTCTCAAGCTTCTCCTCGAGCAATTTGGTCGATAGTCGGTCCTCACCCAGTGTGTCCAGACCGGTCCAGTCGGCCTCCAAAGACCGCATTGCTTTCTGTAGTGCTTCGTTGAACGTCCTTCCCAGCGCCATGACTTCGCCGATCGATTTCATTTGGGGACCCAGCGAGTCGTCTGTTCCCCCAAATTTTTCGAAGTTCCACCGAGGCACCTTGACCACCACGTAGTCGAGCGCGGGTTCGAACGCCGCCGGAATCGTCCCGACGATGTCGTTCGGGAGTTCCGCCAGCGTGTAACCCAACGCCAACTTTGCCGCTACTTTGGCGATTGGATATCCGGTGGCTTTGCTAGCCAGCGCACTCGAGCGCGAAACGCGCGGATTCATTTCGATGACGACGATTCGTCCGTTCGAGGGGTCCTGCGCGAATTGGACGTTGGCACCGCCCCAAATTCCGACGGCGTCCACGATGTCGAACGCGGCGTCGCGCATGTATTGGTAGTCCTTGTCGCGTAACGTTTGCACCGGCGCGACCGTGATGCTGTCCCCGGTGTGCGTACCCATTGGATCGAGGTTTTCGATCGAACACACCGCCACGTGATTGCCGGCGCGATCACGCATCACCTCCAGCTCGAACTCTCTCCATCCTTCGATCGACTCTTCCAGAAGCACCTCCGTAACCGGCGACCTCTTCAAACCGTTCTCGACAACTCGAACCAGTTCTTCCGCTGTGCGCGCCATCCCACTCCCGCTCCCGCCCAGCGTGAACGACGGCCGTACTATCACCGATGTCCCCAGCTCCTCCAGGCACGCCAGCGCCTCCTCGACCGTGTGGGCCACGGCGCTTCGCGGCGTCTCGAATCCCGCTTTTTCAACCAACGTCTTGAACTCTCTCCGGTCTTCGGCGCGGTGGATGGCGTCCAGTTCGACGCCGATCAGACGGGTGCCGCAACGATCGAGCACGCCGCGCTCGGCCAGCTCGACGGCGAGGTTTAAGCCCGTCTGCCCCCCCAGTGTGGGGAGGATCGCGTCGACCTTTTCCTTCTCGAGAATGGCCACGCACGAGTCGAATGTGAGCGGCTCGATGTACGTGGCGTCCGCCATTTCCGGATCCGTCATGATCGTGGCTGGGTTGCTGTTGATCAAAACCACGCGCACGCCCTCCTCACGGAGGGCGCGAATCGCCTGAGTTCCCGAATAGTCGAACTCGCAACCCTGACCAATTATGATCGGGCCCGAACCGATTACCATAACGCTGCGGATGTCAGAAACCGGACGCGGGTTCGCTGACTGTGTCCGGCGCTTCAATGGTAGCGTCATCGCACCATCCTTTCACTCCGTTGATTTCGTGCGCTTCGCGCACTCTGTCCAGGAAACTTCTGAATACGAAAGATGTGTCGCGTGGGCCGGGCGCGGCCTCGGGGTGGAACTGGACGCATTCGACCATGAGATTTTCGTCGGCAAACCCCTCCAGCGTACCGTCGCTGGCATTGGTAAAGGTAACGTCGACCCCGGGGCGATCGCCGATGTCGTCCGCCACGGCGTAACCGTGATTCTGGCTGGTGATGAACACCCGCCCGGTGCGCCGGTCCACCACCGGCTGGTTGGCGCCGTGGTGGCCAAACTTGAGTTTGTATGTGCTTCCCCCCATGGCCAGCGCCATTATCTGGTGACCGAGGCAGATTCCCAGTATCGGGATCTTACCGATGAGCTGCTGCGCCTGCTCGATTACCCGCGGGACGTCCGTCGGATCACCGGGTCCGTTGGACAACACGACGAAGTCGAATCCCCCTTCGAGTATCTCACCGGCAAGAGAGCGCGCGTGGAAAATCCGTGTGGAGACGCCCAATGCGTGTACCTGATCGAGAATACTCTGTTTGACACCGAGGTCGACCACCGCCGCGCGCCGGCGCTTCGTCGCTTCCCTAAAGCCGGAGAGGGATCCGGTCACGCTCTCTACCAACGATTGGCCGCGGCTAAACGACTGGCTGTTTGCAAACGCTTTGAGTTCCTGTTCGCTGTGTGATTCCCCGCCGATCGCCGCCATCACGGCTCCCCGCGAGCGGATGTGTTTGGTGAGGGCACGCGTATCTACGCCGGTGAGGCCGGGGAGCCCCCGTGTCACCATGAATTCCTCCAGCGAGATGCGTTCGTGTCCCGGCGAGAAAAAGGGCGAGAGTTCCCGGACGACCAGCGCCCGGACCGCACACGTATTTCTCTCGTTGTCCGCTGGACAGACGCCGTAGTTGCCGATCTGGGGGTACGTCATCACCAAAATCTGTCCGGCGTAGGAGGGGTCGGTGATAATCTCCTGGTATCCTGTCATCGACGTATTGAACACCACTTCACCCAGTACGGGCAGGCCGGCGGATCCGGTGAGGTAGCCGTCGAATCGGGCACCGTCGGCCAGTATCATTTTGCCTTTTCGTCTATCGAGTGGGCTCTCGAGCGAAATCATCGATTCTCCTTGGTACGGGTCAAAAAAAAGCCTTCCCTCTCAAAAAAGAGGAAAGGCATCGCTGCTTCGACTATGTTGCCCGCGTCAACGCGGGCGTCTTGGCCCTCGAATGCGCTTCGGATCATTGCTCCCTTTCTGGCCTCTCGGTGCCAGCTTAAAAGGATCGGCGCTACTGGTTTCAGATTTCAGAGAACTTAGAGGAGTTTACGCGTATGCGTCAAGCGTTATTTACAGAATTTTGGAAATGGGAAGATGCATGGTGACCGCCGAGATCGCCAGCTCCCAATCCCGTTCGTGAAGCGTACTTAACCCGCCCCCTCGGCCGTCCCCGACAGCCTCAAGCACGCCATCGCCGTGGGTATCGGGCTTTTCATTGCCTTTATCGGAATGACGGGCGCCGGAATCGTCGAACGATCAGATGTCGGCGGATTGCTCAAGCTCGGCGACGTCTCGAGGGCGCCCACGCTGGTAGCCTGCGCGGGATTATTACTGACCATCGTTCTGATGGCGCGCCGATTCAAGGGAGCGATCCTGGGCGGGATCCTGTTCTCAACGGCTCTGGCGTGGGCCCTGGGGCTGGTTCATTGGCAAGGCCTGGTCGCCGCCCCACCGTCGCTGGCTCCGACATTCTTGCGGCTCGACCTGCGCGGTCTGTTGGACGCCGCCATGGTACCGGTCGTGGTGATATTCCTGTTCATGGCGGTTTTCGACGCCATCGGCACGTTGATCGGCGTTAGCGACCAGGCGGGGCTGCTCAAGGACGGAAAGCTGCCTCGAGCCACGCCGGCTCTATTAGCCGACTCGTCGGGGACGGTGGTGGGATCGCTGCTGGGAACGTCGACGGTGACGGCCTATCTGGAGAGCGCCACCGGCGTCGAAGCAGGGGCGCGAACCGGACTGGCCAACATGGTCACCGGCGCATTGTTCGTCCTGGCGTTGTTCTTCTTCCCCATCGTCAAGATGGTGGGCGGCGGCATCACAATGGAAGACAGGACTCAACTGTCGCCGATGACGGCGCCCGCCCTGATCGCGGTGGGCGCGCTATCTGTTCCTGTGACTCGAATCCTCCTCCTCCCCTTCGGGCCTACTCTTCACCGGGAGGCTCCCACAGCTCGATCTTGTTTCCCTCGAGGTCGTACACCCAGCCGAACCGGCCGTATTCGGCGTCCTCTCTTTGGTCATCCACTTTGACGCCTTCTTCGCGAAGCTGCGCCAGCAACGTATCCAGGTCCGCGACACGGTAGTTGACCATAAACGGCGCGCCGCTCGGATCGAAGTACTTCGTGTTGGCGGGAAATACCTCCCACGCCGTAAACCCGACCTCGTCGGGATCGTCGTGTTCACGCCAGGGAAACATCACGAACCCGTCTTCATCGGGCGTCACGCCCAGGTGTTCGTAGTACCACTGTTTGAGCTTTTCCGGGTTCTTGGATTTGAAAAAGACACCGCCGATACCAGTCACCCGCTTCGCTCGCTCAGCGGGCTTCGCCGGTTTGTCAGGCTTGTCTGGCTTCGCGGGCTTGTCTGGCTTCGCGGGTTTGTCTGGCTTCGCGGGTTTTTCTGGCTTCATCGCTCCTCCAATTCGATTCGCCGTACAAACGGGCGGCCTTCACAGCACCGCCCGTTTCGAGTATCACAGATTCTGGGGCTTTGGGCTTACACATTCAGCACGCGCGCGGCTTCGTCAAACCGATCGCCCTTCACATACATCACATAGCCGAATCCGCCCCTGCCATCGGACACGCCCGTTGAGGCATACACGTTGATGCCAGAATCGCTGAGTTTTTCGTGGATGTTCACCAACGCTCCCAGCTTGTCGTCACCCTGGATAAGAAACGCTCGATTCGGTCCGCTGAGAACGAATCCCGCTTTTTCTGCGGCCCGCGCGAGCGATTCGACGCTATCAGGAAAAAGTACGAGATGCGTATTCTCGGGTCCAATAGGAACGGCGCTGAACGCGAGCAAGTTGACGTCGGCCGCCGCCAATTGGAACAGAACGTTGCACGCCGCCCCCGGCTTGTCCGGCACTGTCATATAGAAGTAGTCGACCGATCGAATTTTGGCTGACATACGACACTTCCTTTCGATAAATTTCTGTCGACCGTGATTATAACGTAGATCCACCGGGTGATAAGCGAAAATCGGGCTCACCCACCGGATTTCAGGAAACGCCCGCCGTCTGAGGGGGCGCCCTCGATCCGGAGTTGTCAAATGGCGTTTACAGTCGTGCCCCAATCTGGTCTTTTGTCATCGACCGGGACTAGATGACCCGGTCGTTTCCTCCGTCGATCGGCACCTGCGCCCCTGTAGTTTTGGAGAAAAGCGGTCCCGCGAGCGCACACGCCAGCTCGGCCACGTCTCGGGATCCGATTTCCACCCCCAGCAGGTTTCGCGTTTTGTACTCCTCCGGGGTCATTCCGTAGTGCTTGGCGCGGCTTTCCAGCACGTCGTCGGACCACAGAGCCGTGTCGAATACGTGATCGGGATGGAGAACGTTAACACGGATTCCCTTGGGGCCCAACTCGATCGCCGCCACACGGGCCAGCTGCGTAAGCCCCGCTTTCGCCGCCGAATACGCCGCTGCGCCGTGGCCGGGGGCGGGAACATTTTTTGAGCCGATGATCACGACGGCGGGATCTACGCCCATTTCCAGATAGGGAATACAAGCGCTGAGGACGAACTGGTGGCTGGAGAGGTTGACCTCGATGCTCTGCCTCCACGTCTCCGGTCGCAGCTTGGCAATCTCATCGCTGCCGGGAAATGTCCCAGCGTTGCTAACCAAGATGTCGACGCCTCCAAAACGACGGACGGTCGACCCGACCGACCGGGTGACACCGTCGGGATCGGTCACGTCGCACACCATGCCCCATATGTCTTCGCATTCGAACAAATCGGTAACAGTCGGATCGACGTCCAGTGCCACAACCGCCGCTCCTTGGTCGTTGAGCGCTTCAACACACGCGCGCCCGATTCCGCTGGCGCCGCCGGTTACGATCGCCACTTTGCCGGCAAGAGGCGGCGGTGTACCCAAGCGAGCGAGTTTGGCCCGCTGGGGTTCCCAGTACTCAACGTCGAAGATATCGTCTTCCTGAAGCGGTTTCCAGCCGCCCAATCCCTCCGCCAGCTGTATCGCCCGGATCGTGTGGCGGACGATATCCGAAACGATGGTGGCCTCTTTGTAACTCCTGCCGAAACCGACGACGCCGTGTTCGGGCCACACGGCCCACCGCGGCGCCGGGTCGAAACAGGTGAACGTACCGTCGGTGTTGCGGTCGAAGTATTCGCGGTACGCTCCAACAAACTCGTCGACCGATTGGCTTGATGACGACTCTACTATCACCGGGACCCGTTTGGTCCACGTCACGTGGTCGGGCGTGAGTGGTCCGCGACAGACGAGATCTTCGACATTGAGCATGCGGGAGAAATGAACAGACTCCGGCCCAGCGTCGACTTTGGCGACCACAGCACCACCCCTCTCTCGCGAAACCGCCTGGCGAAGCTCCGCCAGGCTGGTCAGTGATTCTTTGGGCGTCACATTTTCCGGGGCGTCGACATCGGCGTGTTTCTCCAAATAGTCCTCTGCGACCGTCACAATCTGGATCATCCGCATGTACGCGGTGGTGGCATCGTTCCCGAAGGTGAGCACGCCGTGGTTCAGCAGTATCATCCCTTCTATCTGTTCCCAGTTGATATCCCTGGTCATATCGTAAATTTCTTTGGCGAGAAGGAATCCCGGCATGATGTACGGCACGATGAACATTCGGTCGCCGTAAATTTTCCCGACCCGCTCCATGCCCTTCTCCGTGTTGGTAATCGTTACCACGGCGTCGGCGTGAGTATGGTCTACGTACTTGAAAGGGATGATCGCGTGGAGGATTGCTTCGACGGAAGGATTGGGCGCGTCGGCATCGAACATCGCAGAGCGCATCGCGCGCACCATTTCGGCGTCCGACAACTCGTCGAGCGTTGCCAGTCGGTGGAGCACATACGGTCTCACGGGGGAAAACCCCGACCGATCTATCTCGCCCAGGTCGACGCCGCTTCCGGTAACGTACATGACCTGGTCCGTGTCGCCAAAAACGTTGGTCACTTCGGTTTTGACCGACGTGTTCCCGCCCCCGTGGAGAACCAGAGAAGGCTCGCGCCCAAGTAGGCGCGTCGTGTACACGCGTTGGTCGAGCGGATGCTCACCTAAACTGGTAAATTCCTTTTCGACCCACAAGCTCTTCATAAGCGGTCTCCCCTACTGGACAACGATTGACGGTTCAGCCCCACACTAAGGAACTTCCGGCTGCCGGTCAAGGGCAGTATCATGGGCCGAACCTGGCAGGGTGAGCGTGAATCAAGGTGAAAAACCACCGATCTCGACGACTAGGGTTCCCACCGCCCGCAGCGCCTTCTAGCCATGATTGAATTCATTCACCCGAGTTGTCACATTCCTCTGCACTGGCCGGCAAACGATCGCTTGCTGGCACATCCTGTGCATAACTCCGGCCGTGTAACCTCTGTCTGACCGATCGGAGCCGTTGAGTGAGCACTTGCGGTCATCAGCCGGCCCGAGCGACATTCGTGTTCGTCGCTTGCTATGCCGTCTCATCAGTACTGACATCGGGTTCTTCGATCGCGCATGTGGCGAACGACTCGAAGTGTTTCCGGCGCGGAGCGAACGCTCCACTGCCGGCAATCGCCGATACGGCTGCGTTCGCATACGTCAGACCCGCTCAACAACCCGCGCCCGACTACCTCAGGACACACGCAGCCGGAAGTTCAATAAGCCCCGCCATCCGACCCGTACATCTGGCCTCCCCCAACTACGGTTGGCGCCGGTCGATCACCAACGCCGCGTACGTTGCCGGTTACGGAGCCGGCGCCTACATTGGCACTCCGTACGCGATGCGTGCCGACTACAAAGTGATCCGTCTCGAATCTGCGTACGCGTACGACGTAATCGGCCACGTCTATTGCGCAAATCAGCTGGGTCTCATCCTCACGTCGCTCAACCGGTGGGCCGGATATTCCGAAAAAGACAGCCGGCGTCGAGGCGCGTGGTGGGGTGCGTTCGGCATCATGTCGTTCATGGAACTCATCAACGGATTCGTGCCCACTGTCCGTCTAGACCCAGTGGACATACCGGCCAACGCGCTGGGAGCGTGGTTGGCAGACGGCTACATCGACATCGTCGACCGCCACCGGCATCTGGAGCACTTTTCACTTCAATTCGGGTTCAAGTCGGTTGCGCGCGTTGCGTCCGACACGCATTCTTCGAACATTGCGGTGAACGCGTGGCACGACTACGCCAATGGCCGGTTCGGTCTGGGGTATCACGTCGGTTCAGTACGCCGGCCGTGGATCACCGTGTTCGCGACGTACTCAATTTCCAGCATGAACATCACACAGTTGAGAAACAGATTCGGTTTCGGGGTCGAATTACCTGTGGTCGCTTGGACCTCGCCCTTGATCCGCCACGTTCCCGGCGGCGATATATTCGTGCATGCGTACTCGTGGTTGGACGATCGGTGGTTGATGCCGCTTTTCTACATCCAGCTGTACGAGTATGACACACCGGCGTGGAGCGATCGCGCGCCATTCCGTGAATAGCCTCAAATTCGCTTCGTTCTTTCCCGCTATGTAACGAAACAACAAACAACTCGCAAAAACCGTTGCACATTCTACGCCCTCATCGCCAACAACGAGAAACAACGTGCAACAACGATCAACCGTTCGTGCGTACGCACCTTTGTCGTACTTGAACACACCTTCTTCGACGTGATAAAATTACTAAGGCTTAAATCGAACAAAATTAGCGCTATTCGTACTTCGGGAGTTACATCATGGTTTTGCATCGTGCGAATATTCATACCGCGGTGTTGATCACCGTTTCGATAGTTTCCCTATCCTTTCTACCCGTCAACGCCACCGTTCTAGATTTCAACGGTCTCCCCGCGGGGGCTGTTGTTGCGGGACAGACTCCGTCCGGCGGAACTCACCCCGGCGATACATTCGTCGACATCACGCTTAGCTGCGTCAACGACGGCCGTGGTCCCAACAGCATCATCGTGTTCGACTCACAGGCGCCCACGGGAAACGACGCCGACCTTGGCACGCCTAACGAGGACTTCGACGGCCCGGGCGTCGGTTCGGGCGGTGAACAAGGCGCGCCGGGTGAGAACGCTCGATCATACGGCAATCTGTTGATCATTGCCGAGGACCTGTGCGACAGAAACGGCGACGATCTGGTCGACGATCCCGACGACGAGGCCCACGGCGGCGTCTTCATATTTGACTTTGAAAACGCCGTTCAGGTGATGAACGTCGTTCTCATCGACATCGATCACGACGAATCGGCAGAGATACGTTTAATTGGAATCGGCGGCTTGATCGCCACAATACCCGCTTCGGCATTGGGTAGCAATTCGGTGCAGTCGCTGAATTGCGAACAACATCTCGGTGTGCTACGCATGGAAGTCGAGATCAGCAGCAGCGGTGCGATCGCCGAAGTCGAATACGTTCTCGATACATCGCCGGTCGAACAGGCCACTTGGGGCGCCCTCAAAGCCACTTACAGCCAGTAGCAAACCCGAGTCGAAACGCAGGGTAGCGCAGCGCAGGGCAATGCTGCATGCACCTTCGGGGTGTCAGGAACGGAATGAAGGTCCGGACACCCCCCGAGGGGGGAATTTTACTTCTTACTGCCAAACGGTGGTCACGAGGAAGCGCCTCGCTTTATGGGCCTCAACTCCCTCGTCAGAAACAACACGCCGAGATAGACGGCGACGCCAGCGATGCCCGCAATGATGAGTCCTACGATCGCGGGCACCAACTCGTCTATAGAGCCACCAATCACCAGCATCACACCCGCCATAATCGCGGCTGCCACGACGATCCTGCCAACGCCTAGCCATGGAATACGCCATGGAACGAGGCGTTTCGTAGCGACGTAAACCAATATTGGATACAGCAGGTAGCTGATGAATGTGGCGAACGCCGCGCCGTTGTAACCATATTTGGGGATAAAAACGAAGTTCAGTATGATGTTCGCGAGCGCCGAGATGATCACCAGCATCAGCATCGTCGTAGTTTTCTCGTAAATTTCCAATCCTTTGTGTCCGATCATCGCCAGCCCCCACACCATCGTGCCGGCTAATACGAACGGGACGATTGTGTAGCCTTCTCGAAACTCGCTGCCCAGCACGATCGAAACAATCTCCAAACGAAAAACACTTACAAAGGTTATCAGTGGCACGATGGCCAACATATAGTATCGGGAAAACTCAGAGATAATATCCGCGATTTGCTCTCGGTGACCCTTTTCCCAGGCGTTCATCACGACAGCGTAGAGCGCTGTCAAAACCGGTCCCGAAACCAAACCGAAACCCATGCGGACAAGATTGTAATTGGCGGAATAAATCCCCACCTCTTTGCTACCCCGAAGTGCCCCCAAAACGACACGATCCGACAGGTCCAATATCTGTGCGCAAAGTACCCACCCGATCATCGGAAAACCATACACTGCAAACAGCTTGAAGAACCCGAAATCGACCAGGCGCCCGATCCCCGCCGGACGGCTGAGTACGCCGTGCTGCCTCAACATCGGACCGACCAGCAAGATATTGGCGACCGCGGCTCCGATGATCAGTCCCACGACGTCTCGCCTGATCAACAACACGAACGCAAGCGACAGTCCTAGTCTTAGCGCCGCGTTCGATATTTTGAACAGCGAATAGGTTTTTGGCCTCAAGTTGGCCTGGAACGCAGACCCGAGATTCATAAAAAACATCTCGGACAGCACCAACAACACAGCGGGTATCAGAAACGTCGTGTATTCGCCCAGCGTGTTGACCAAAAACGGGCGGGTCAGAAGTAACAAGAGTGCAACCGCCAGCGAAACACCCAGCAGCATGACCAACAACTTGTTGAGAAACTCGTCTAGCCTACCGTCCACTTTGAACCGGGGCAGATATCGAAGAACGGATTGCTGAATCCAGCCGGATAGGATCGCCCCCGCGAAAACCGTCGCCACCAATACCAATGCATATCGCCCGTATTCATCCGGCGTGAATATGCGAGTGAATACCGACGCCGACACGACGCTCAACGCGGCGGTGAGAACGGCCGCGGGTATGTAGCGAAGCGTATCGCGAAACAATCTCCTCGTCAGCTCGCGCAACAATCCCGGGTCGGAGGCCGCAGTGCCGGTTTCATCGCCATGTTCGGGATCGTACGGTTCCATAGTTGACGCGCGACAGAAGAATCGTAAGTGTGACGGTGACAGCGGGTTAGACAACTCGGACGCATACCAGCGTTACGACAATGCCCCACCGATGTCAACACAAATTGTGGTTAACACAAGCCACGAATTGCTGTAATTATATTGCTCACCGGCAGCGGACGTGGCCGTCGATTTGAACTGGTAAAACCCAAGGGGATATCCGTCATGGGCAACGAAACCAAAATTACCCGAGTCTTGAAACACCCAGAAAGAATCCCACGGAGCCTGCGTTGGAGATACAGAACTGTTCGCAAGAAACTCCGCAACGCGTGGGTGGATTTCAGAACTCGAAAATCAACACACGCCACCGGATCGATAGCGCTGGACGAGATCAAAAAAAAGGCGCTCGTCCGCACCGACGTGAACGACCATCTGGTGACCATTTTCGCGGAATCTTTGAGCATGTCGCCGCGCGTGATCGTAGAACTCGGCGTCCGCGACGGAGAGAGTACGTTTGTCATGGAACGCGTGGCCGCGCTATTCTCGTCCAAGCTGGTCTGCGTCGATATCGAAGATTGTGATTCTTCGTGCGCGTACGAAGACTCGATCTTCGTAAAAAGCGACGACGTCGAGTTCGCCCGGCGATTCGAGAGCTGGTGTGCGGAAAACGGCATCGACCCGAGAATCGACGTACTCATGATTGACACCAGCCACTTGTACGAGCACACCGTTCAAGAAATCGAACACTGGTTTGTATTCCTCGCCGACAGAGCAAAGGTGTTGTTTCACGACACCAATCTCGGTGAAGTCTACCGGCGCAGAGACGGCTCCCTCGGCATGGCTTGGGACAACGAGAGGGGCGTGATCCGGGCGCTGGAGGATTTTTTCGGCACGTCGTTCGACGAGAAGGAGGACTTCGTCGATTACCGAAGAGGCTGGTTGATCAAGCACCACGCCGTTTGCAACGGCCTGACGATCTTGGAACGGATTGAGTCTTAGACAATCTGCCCCTGCAGGACGGTGACCGCCTGCCCCTCCAATTTTACGCGAGCGCCGCGTACCCGAACGATCACCGTACCACCCCGCTTGGACGCCTGGAAAGCGGTAAAATCCTCCTTGCCCGTCTTGCCCATCCAATAGGGTCCGAGACAACAGTGCGCCGCCCCGGTCACCGGGTCCTCTCCTATACCGATTCGCGGGCAGAAGACCCTGGATACAAAATCGTACTCGGGGGTGTCGCTCACGCCGGTGACGATGTGTATGTCTCCCGCGACCTTGGCCAGTGCCGGCAGTTTCGGTTCGAGGTCTCTCACCACGGCAGCCGATTCGACTTCAATCAGCGTTCCCAGGCTGTGTTTTAGAAACGCAACCGGTGTCGCCCCCAACGCGCTTTCCAGGCTTTTGGTTGCTTTCGCCGGCTTGGACGGTAGAGCGGGAAAATCGAGTTGGATGAACTCCCCCTGCTTGACCGCGCTCAGCACGCCGCTCCGGCTGTGAAACTGTGCGGTTTCGTTTTCTGCGAGGAGTCCCGTCTCCCACAGTACGTGAGCGGCTGCCAGCGTGGCGTGGCCGCAGAGATCGACCTCGCAAAGGGGCGTAAACCACCGCAGTTCGAAAGAGCTGTCGGCCCGGCGTCTGACGAAAGCGGTTTCGGCGAGGTTCATCTCGGCGGCCACGTTTTGCATCCACGCGGCTTCTTTTTCGTCGCTGGACACACACACAGCGGCGGGGTTGCCCTTGAAGGGCTCTTTGGTGAACGAATCCACCTGGAACAGTAGGTTACTCAACGACCTGTCCTTTTGGGTTATTGACCGCTTTGACGGAGCGCTTGTTTGAGCGCTTTCAACAAACGGTGCGCTGCGCGCGTTTGTTCGGACCGCTCGTTGTCTTCTCTCGCACCACCCCATACGACGGTCGCGGATCCAGGGGGGGCTCCCCCACCTACCGGATCGTCCAAATCGATGTCGATTCCGACCCCGTCGCTGCCCCGAGAGAGGGTCACCGTCGCCGGTTGGCCGCCGACCATATAGAACCCCACCGGATCCGTGCCCTCGTCGTATCCACCGTCGCCTCCGATGTCGAGGAAAGCGCCCACATAGTAGGTACCGTCGTCAATGAAATCGTCGAGCCCGCTCACCACATAGTCGGGATCCTGCAAAAGGTAGTCGCCCCAAGTGCCGTAATCGGGCTCGGGGACCGGATCGGATGACGGATCGAAGCCGCTGGCGTCGAACAAACCCACGTAGTAAAGGTAGTTCCCCTGCGTCCCCGCGTAGTCGGTTCCGACGTACTCGACCGTGCCGCTCACAGCCGAGAAGTCGAACAGCTCGAAATCCACCCCGCTCACGTGATTCCCGCCGCTCACGACCACGGTGTCCGGCTCGAAATCGAAGGCGTCAAAGTCCACGCCGTACATACCGATGGCATCGCCGCGTTCGGGGTCGATCATGCCGTCGTCGTTCGAGTCCAAAATCGAGGCCACGTAGTAGGTGTTGTCCGGCAGATTTTGGATGTCGTAGTTCCCGTTGCTGCTCGCGATTGCAGTACCAAAAATTGGCGGTGGCCCATCCGTATCGAAAATCATTTCAGTGGAAGCGAATACCAAGGCGCCACCCGGGTTAGACGCGTCCTGCGAACCGGAGTCGCCCGAAAGCCGCCCGGATATCCGGCCGCTTTCGAAACTCGATCCGGTGGTAAACGTAATCACAACCGTTTCTTCTATCGCGTTGCCGGCGCCGTCCTCCACGCTCCCGGCAGGGATGACAAGCGTGTACTGAGTATCGATGTCGAGATCCTGAAAGGGGTCGAAGATCAAACGGCTCCCGTCGGTCGACCATGTCACATCGCGGTCACGGTCCGGTGTCATGATGATATCGTCAGCCGTGTCCGGGTTGATCGGTTCGGAAAACTGGAGCTCTATGTTGGTATCGAGCGGCACGTTGGTGTCGCGGTCATCCGGGATCGACGAGACAAAGCGCGGCGGCGTGGTGTCGGCGGTACCGGTGGTCCGGAACTTCCACGTTGTGGCCGCCAGAGTGTTTCCCGCCATATCCATGGCGGCGTTGGTAATCGTAACAGTGTACTCGGTATCCCGCGTGAGCGGTGCCATCGGGTCGAAACGATACGTATTCCCCGCCTCGATCAACATGGTGTCTCCAACAGCACCGCCATTACTCAAAGTGAACGCACTCGACACCGTGATGTCCTGCATCGGCTCGGAAAACTGGACCACCACGGACTCCGTCACGTCGACGCCCATCTCGTTGGGCGCCGGTGAGCGAAATACAATCACCGGAGGCGTGTCGTCGGGTATGGTGCTCCCGGCAAACGTCCCCGTCGCCGGCGACGTCATCGTATTGCCGGCGAGGTCCTTCACACCTGACACGTCGTAGTTGTACGAACCGCTTTGCATAGCGCCGTCGGTTGCGGCCGTCACCGTTTTTCCGTCTGCCTGCAAAATTGCAGACAACGTCCACAGCGTATCCGTCGTCTGCGCCTTAACAAAGAAGTAGTTGTGCTCGTTTTCGGCGGAGGTCTTGTCTACCGCCTCGTTAAACACCACGTCGATGCTTCTCACTTCCGTTGCGGTGACGCTGGACACCTCGGGCGGGTCCGTATCCGTCGGACCACCATTCGTCGGCGTCCCATCGTCGTCGCTGCACCCCCAGTACGCCAGCGCCGCGACCAACACACACGCGAGAATCATCCCTTTACGCAAGATCGAATTCATGGTGGATACCCCCATCTTGAAGTGGATCGAACACGGGCCGCCAGTGCAGCCGAGCCGCGGCTGCCCGCCGCTGCCAAACTCCCAGGCTTTTCAGTACCAGATTGGATCAGCCCGGGATACATTGTCAACCCTTTGGATTGTCGAATTGCTGTTTATTTGCCGAACCAGAGTTCAATTCCCGTGCCGCTAACTCCTCCCGCCGGACGCGAGCACCAATAGCATGACCGCGAAAAACCCCGCAACGCCGATCGCCGTGGCAACCCAGCCGGCGTGACCCCGCAACGCCACACCACCATAGACGGAGGTCTCGTACCCGCCCTCGTGGAGGACCGGCACATTTCGATGGACGGTGGTCCAGTCGCCGAATTTCTTGACGTTGACGTCGAGGCGCACCGTGAGCCATTTCCCGTGGTTCAGATGCGCGCCGCCGACAAAACCGGTGTCCGATACATTCGGCTCGTTTTCGAGCGTCGCAAATATCACCCCCGCCGATACGTCAATCGACCATTCCGGGCGGAACCGGTACCGGAGACGGGGCTTCACCCCCAGGCGCATATCTTCGCCTCCCAACCCAGCGTAAAACGTACCACCCAGTCCCCACGGCCCCTCCCGCCGCTCCCACAGGTAACCGATTTCTGATACGGCGCGCACGCTCGAATGTGCCCGGCTTTCGACTCCAACTGCGCCGCCGATCTCGAGACCCGTTTCCACGTGCGTGTGACCGCGCCAGTCTGAGCCGTACGCACCGTCGGCAATTAACATTGCAAGAACCCATAGAACAGTTTGTTTGACGATCACCTCGTTAGCCCACTTTTCGCTGCCGTCGAGGCATCGATGTGTCCACCGTCGCCCCTGGCGGCATATTTACCTTAGTCTCATCGAATGGCTTTCTGAACGACCAGTTTTCGATCGTGCCGGTCGAGAGACACGTACCGCTTGATCATCATCTGGTGATGGTCGAGGGCGATTACTCCTCGACAAAGGATTCCATGATGGCCACCGATCGCGACGCGCCGATCCGGGAAGCGCCGGCGTCGATCATCGCTTTGGCGGTCTGGTAGTCGTGGATGCCGCCGGCAGCTTTTACACCCAACCGGTCCCCCACCGTTTTTCTCATTAGCTTCACCGCCTCGATCGTGGCTCCGCCGCCGGCGAATCCGGTTGCAGTCTTGACGAAATCGGCTCCCGCTTGTTCGGCGAGATGACAGGCCAGTTCAATCTCGTCATCGGTGAGCAGCGGTGTTTCGAGGATAACCTTGACGATGGCTCCGGGCTTACGATGAACCAGATCGGAGATGAAAGCGATGTCCATCTGGACCACTTCGGCCTCGTCCGACTTGAGCGCGCCGATAGGCAACACCATATCGATCTCGTCGGCGCCCGCCTCGATCATTGTGCTTGCCTCGACGGACTTGACGACGGTGAGCGTACTGCCGTGCGGGAAACCGGCCACCGTACCTATCCGCACGCCGGTGCCAGCAAGCGATTTGACGGCCAGAGACACCCATGTGGGTGCGACGCAAACGACGCCGAAACCGAACGAGATCGCTTCCTCGCAAGCGCGATTGACGTCGACGATGGTCGTGTCCGGCTTTATGACCGTATGGTCTATCATTTTTGCTAGCTCGTCTTTTTTCATCGGATCTCCCCCCCCGCTCGAGGACTACAACGATCCACAGCTGTGGACTGCGCGCTTCATTCCAGAATATGGCTTACGCGCGCTTCACTCTGGATTATGGCGCACGTTTGACCGCTATGCAACACTCAGATTCGAAAAGACTGACGCTGTTTGTACGTGAGTGACCTCCACACCCACTCCAATGGGCCGAAGCGGAAGTGCTTCAACCAGATCGGCGAAACGATCAGCTGAACGATCCAAACGGACACGACAATGACGATCTGCCCAACGCGACCGATCTCATTGTAGTAGCCCAATCCGGTGCCGTAAAAGATGAAGGAGCCAACGAGCGACTGGGCGATGTAGTTTGAAAACGCCATTCTGCCGGCCGCCGCGAATGGGCGCGTGAGATGGCGGAGCGCGTCAGTCTTGCACACCAGCATCACCGCCCCAATGTACGCGCCGCTCACCAGCAGGCTTGCCCAGTAGTTGTATTGGGTGCCGACGAAGAAGGAGTAAAACGGTTCCCAATCGTGAGCGAATTTTTCTTGGACGCCGTAGATCACGACGGGAATCCCGGCGAGTGCGCCCAGCGCGATCATCGATGCGTACGTTTTGATCGAGCGCGCAGCACTAAAAACCCCCAGTTTGTACAATGCCATTCCGACTAGCATCAAACCGCCGGCACGCCATACTCCCCAAAAAAACAGCACGAATGTCTGCCACGCCAGCGTGAGCGGAGCGCGGTGTTTGACCTGTTCCCAAAAGGTGCCATTGCCGTAAGCCGATGTGGCCTCCGCCAAAGACTCCGGCGGCGGCTGCCACGAGTCGTGTATGAAGCTCTCCCGCGCTTCCTCCGGCCAGTACGGGGCGGACAATCCTGACATCAATGCCACCCCCGACCCTGTGGCCAGCACAAGCAACCCTACGACCAACAATCGCGATGGCCGGACCTTTCGCAAGAGGTAAACCCACAGTCCGCAGACGCCGTACAGAAACAAGATATCGCCTTCCCAAATCAAGTAGCCGTGGAACAGGCCGAAAGCGATGAGCCATCCCATGCGACGATAGTGAAACGCGCGCGCTGACTTGCCGATCTCTTCCTTGCGCGACGTGAAGAGAACGATCCCGGCACCAAAGAGAAGTGAGAATATTGTCATGAATTTCTGATCGGCGAGCACGTGGCTGAGGTACCAGACGAAGTAGTCGACTCCGTCCCACATGCCGTAGTAGGTGGGGTTGAAGTACGTGTGACCGAACATGGCGAACGCCTGGATATTCATGACAAAAATACCCAGTACGGCAAAACCGCGCAGCACGTCGAGGGAATCGATGCGCTGCGATATCGTGGCGGGAACGGCTTGGGGCGGCGAAGGTGTCGGATCGGTTGGCTCTACGGGATCAGACATTGGGGTCTCCCCCCCACGTTTCTTCAGGTTTACCAGAACGTGGGTTTTAATACCATGATGACCAGCGAAGCGAGCGGCAGCAGTGTGGCAATCCCACCCCAGCGATACCACTTCTTGAGCCACGCGTAGAATTCGGCGGGAACATCGCCGTCGACGTTCGGCTCCGCGTCGGCGAGTCGTGATAATCTACGCTGGATCGGGAGTATAAACCCGAACCACGCGATTCCGGAGAGCGTGAACAAGCCCAACGCGACCCAGATCCAGCTGGCCTGGCCCGATTTGAACCATCCGGTGCCAAGGATACCGCCGTTCAAGAGGAGCAGCACGATTCCAGGCGTCGTAAAATAGATGTCTGTGGCGATCACCCCTTTTGCCGCAAACCTGAGATTGTCCGGGTTGCCGGAGCGCTTTGCCAGCGTCATCCATACCGCGGTCACGATGACATTCCCCATGAACACGATCGCACCGAGAATGTGCATGAACAGATTCCACTCGTAAGAATAGAACGGCAAAGACAGCACGATAGAGACGGCAATTATCAGCAGAGTCTTTTTTACGCTAACTTGCACGATTGACACTCCTATCTCGATAACCGTTTATCGCGTCACACTTCTCGTTGATTCATTTTTTCAAAAACGTGGTCATAAACCGTCGCCATCGTCCGCCAGTCGAAGCGCACCATTGCCGCCCTCAACCCTTCGCCGGCGGGTTCGATGGGACCTGTCAGCATCGTTTCCAACCGGTCGAGGAACTCATCCTCGCCACTATAGAACACTCCGCTTCGGTGTTCGTCAGGAATGAGCTCTGGGTAGGCGAGCCGATTCGGCAAGAGGGGGCGGCAACCGCAGTAGATGGCTTCGGCCACGGCGGCTCCGAAAAAGTCCTGGTACGACGTCACCGGCAGAACGTCGGCCGCGTGGAGCCAGGAGGCGTACGCATTAAAATCCTCCTCGTGACCGAAATGCACGACCCTTTCTCCTAGCGCGTCGCGTGCTTTGAGAAAAACCACCGGTACCTGGCTGAAGTTCTCCCCCAGAACGGCCAACCGAAACGGCACCCCGCGTCCCGCCAAAGTTCTGAGCGACTTAAAGAACAGATCGGGATTCTTATCGTATTCCCACCGGTGATTCCAAACGACCAAGGGCTCACGCGTGGCACCGTCGCTCGCTACGGGCACATGACCGCCAGAGTTGTCGAATCGTCCGAGGTCCATTCCGAGTGGGAGCACTGCGCTTTTCTCCTTCAACTTTTCGATGGAACCGATCTCATTGTGGTCTGGAAAATGTCTGAGCAGACGCTCGAGTTCCTCGAAAAACGACCGCCTGTGATATTCAGAGTTGAAAAACACCGCGTCGGCCGCCATCGCCGAGGCATAGTTGATGAAGCCGTAGTGCTTGTCCCGCTTTTGTTGAACGTCGCGATCGGTCGGTGACCATGGATAAGAAAGCTGATTTTCGTGAAAGTACACCGCCATCGGCATCGTCGCCGTTCGCGAGCGGGTAAGAGACTGAAAGGTCGTCAGGTCGAGCATGTCGGTGGCGACGACTATGTCCGGGTCCAGGCTAGACTCCATGAACCGGCGCGCCAACGTCACGGCCCCGCCGTGCATTCTCCACTTCCAGTACGCCCCGCCGAGTCTGAGGATTTCCACCTCGTGGCGGCTGTGAGCCTGGTAGCCGGACGCCCACGCGGCGTGAGAGCCCGTGAAATACGGTTCGACGATCAGAATCTTCAACGGGATGTCCCGGATCAGGGTCGACTGTGGAAACCACGCGCACGGCCTAGAATAGACGGGAACGCGTCTCCTCACAACTGCTTTTCTCGTAGCTTGAATGGTCGAGATGTATCGACCGGTGAAAGGGCGAGACCGACAGTCTACTTACCTGTGATGTACGATACCAACTGACCGATTACGAACTCCTGTTCGGAAATAACCGACTTGACGACGTCGCCGATCGAGACAATTCCTACCAGGTCGGATTTTTCGAGCACGGGCAGGTGACGTACGGTCATCTCGGTCATCAAGGCCATACACTCGTCGATTTTGTGTGACTCTGAAACGTAGCACACTTTGGTCGTCATGATCTCTCTTACGGGCGTCTCCGACGACGACTTTCCCTTGAGGACGATTTCTCGCGCGTAATCGCGCTCGGAAATAATTCCGATAACCTTTCGATCCTTGACAACCACCAGCGCACCGACGTTCTTCTCCGACATGTACACCAGCGCATCGTAAACGGTCTTTTCCGGTTCGATGGTCCAGACATCGCGACCTTTGCTCTTTAGCATTTCACCAACTGTTGCCATACGGTCCTCCCGACATGGGTGTGATCGGAACATTCCAACTTTAGCTAACTTAACTATTGAGCCCGACAACCGTCAACAATTAATTGTATAGCTGATTTTTTCACATCAAAGTCCTCCCGGGGCCTGACTCAGGTGGCTGGGAGTCGGTCTCTGGCTCAGTTTCTGCGGGCGGCTCGAACGCAAGAAATCGCCGGTATTCCCTGTTGGCCGCAGTGACGATGGAGATTGCAGTGATCATCAGACCGCATACCACAAACATCAACGCAACGTTTTGGTCGAGGATGTCCGCAACGACGCCCGCCAGCCCCATAGAGATCGGCGACAAACCCATTACCACCGTGTGTAGGAGCCCGAACATCCTCCCGCGGAAATCCGCAGGAGTGCTCAGTTGTATCAACGTCATCGCCGCAACGTTGTAAATACCGCCGAGGATCCCCGCCATGATCATCATACCCAGGCTCAAAAACGGCCGGCGGCTCAGGCCGAAAACAACCAGACAGAAGGAAAAAAGGATGAGACACGCGATCAGCAATCGGCTGCGGGCACGGCCAGAAATCCTGAGCGAGCCGTACAACACGTATCCAACAAGACTGCCGCCTCCGTATCCCGCCATGAAAAAGCCGTACCAATCAGACGACTTTCCCAACACGTCTTCGACGTAGAACGGGAGCAGCACTAAAAATGGCATCGCAAAAAAATTGAGCAATGCGGAGGCGACAAACAGGTTACGCAAACCGGTTCGACGCCATACGTAACGCATGCCTTCGAACGTCTCTGCACCGAAACGGTGAAGCTCTTCGCCCCAGGACGCTTTTTTCTCGGGAAGTGTCTGCGGAATGGTTATGAACGTCTCACTCAACGCAGAGTACAAAAACGTCAAACCGTCGATGAGAAACAGCACCGGAGCGCCGAGTAACCGGAAGAGTACACCCCCAACGCCCTGACCGATCAGGGTGGAGACCTGAAAGGTTCCCTCGTTGAAGGAGTTGGCCGTGGCCACCTTGTCGGTGGGAACGATGCTGGGGACCGCGGCGATCACGGCGGGGTGGAAGAATGCACTCACAACTCCGGAAACGACGGCGACAACGGTCAGCCACACGATGATCGCGGCGGTCTGGTCGGGACGGAGAAACATCAAAAATGCGAGCGACAGTACGGCGGTGCCGTAGATGATGTCGCACACGATAATAATTCGGCGGCGGGAGTGCAGGTCAGCGAAGGTGCCGCCAAACGGACTGAGTATCACCATTGGCAGCATGGAGAGCATCATGATGGTTCCCATAAGCGTCGCCGAACCGGTGGCGTGCTTGAGCCAGAACATCATGGCGATGGTGAACGCCTGGCTGCCCAGGCGGCTCACGAACTGCCCCTGCCACAGCAGGAAGAAGTTTTTGTTCATCAAACGCGTCGGCTCGCTCACGCTCGTCACCTTACGCCGGTCAACGCCCGCGCGGCTACAAATATTTGTGCAGCGGATGGAATTATGAGAACTCTTGCCGGCGCTGCGGTGCTGGCGTACAATACCTGGGGCAACGCCTGGGGCGATTCCAAGGAGTGACACATGGCAGAATCCCGTGGACCCCGAAAGCCGAGTTTCAAGAGTATCCCCCTCGAATTCGAGCGCCGGCCGCCGGAACAGATGATCGCAAGGTCCGAGGCCTTTCTCGCCGACATGCGACGTCGCCGGACCGTTCGGCACTTCTCCGCTGAACCCGTGCCGCGGGAAGCGCTGCTCAACTGCGTTGAGACCGCCGCGCAGGCGCCGTCGGGGGCGAACAAACAGCCGTGGACGTTTGTGGTGGTGACTGACCCAGACGTCAAGCGGCGGATCCGGGTAGCAGCCGAGGCCGAAGAGCGTGAACACTACGGTGGACGAGCGCCGGAGAGTTGGTTGCGCGATCTAGAGCCTCTGGGAACCGACGAACACAAGCCCTTCCTCGAAATCGCACCGGCACTGGTCGTCGTTTTCGCCCAGCGCTACGGTGCCACCAGAAACGACCAACACTACTACGTAAGCGAGTCCGTCGGGATTGCCGTGGGGTTCCTGTTGGCAGCATTTCACCACGCCGGATTCGCCACGCTCACGCACACGCCCAGCCCAATGAAGTTTTTGTCAGAAATCCTGGAGCGGCCCGAAAACGAACGTCCCTACCTGCTGATACCCGTTGGCTACCCGGCGGATAGTTGCGAGGTGCCAGACTTCAGGCGCAAAGAACTCAAAGATGTAATGGTGGAGAAATAACGGTCGGGTCTCAGCGGGAAAACTCCAATACCTTTTGCCTCCAAGCGCGCTGAAAGGCAGCCCTGTCGAGCCCCAGCGTCGACTCTATCCCCTCATAGAGCGTGCTACCCGCCTCGAACAATACCTTGATGCCCTCGGCGCCGCGCGCGGCAAAAACCATATCGCAAAGCACCGCGCCCGGGAACCACTGCGCGCCCGCGAAGTCGCCCCCCCGTTCGCTCGAAATGTAGTCCTCGAATGAAATCGTCTCGTTGGCAGCGACGATCTCCGCAGCTTCACCCATGTTATCTGCGTAGCTTCTTTTGTCCCAACCGCCGATCCAGCCCGCGAAACCCCGACGGACAACCGGGTGGGGGTCGAGACTCGGCCCGGTGGCCACCATTTGGATCAGCCCGTTCGGGTACCACTCCGTTCCCCGGCCCGATATCAGAATATCTTGGGCACACAACGCGTGGCCCCACTGAAAACCGTCGAGGTAGTACTCCAGACCGATTATTTCGTCGGCCTCTTCTCGGCTGCTGGTGATATAAAAATCAAAAGGGTCCCACTGAAAGAACTCGTAGATATCGCTGATCGAGTCGCAAAACGCGATCGACCGAAGCGCACGAGAAACGTCGAAGTCGTGCGACGGCCGAGAAACAAATGTAATCTTCCCTATTGCCGGTCGATGCCAACCGTGTGTCAGGACACCGAGGGCGTTCCGGAGTTTCCACTCGCCGTCCACGCGCTCCGCGTACACGCGGACGATCGCCCACGGATTTCGTGTATCGGCCGGCGGCTCCAATCCTTCGCTGTAAAACAGCGTGCGGATCGAAAATCGACCTTCGGCTTCTTCATCGATTGCCATCACTGTGGGTTCGTAGCGACTGAGGATGCTGTCACCGACCGTCTGGTAAACAAACGGGGCGGTGAGATCGAAGTCGCGCCAGAACCGGCTCTTCGCCGCATTCCAGTCGGGATCCGTCCAGATCGCGGCCGGCTCTGCGTTGAGGTAATCGACCCACAACGCGAAAACGGCCCGCCTGTCGACGTCGGTGGTGTCGACGCCCCGACTCAGGGTAACGTCAACACGGCCCGCCAGAGCCGGCGGTAGCGCGCACGTGATCAACGCGGCTATAAACAGGGGCCATTTGATGTGATTACGCATTTTTCAGAAAATAACAAAACACCGAGTCGATCACAACACCCTGCAGATCAATCCCTTGAGGTACTCCGTTTCGAGGACCGACGCCAGTACCGGATGGTCGTCCGGCTGTCCCAGACGTCGGACAAACTGCACCTCGCGGCCGGCGTCGAGACCTGCCCACGAAACCGCTTTCGTAAACTGCTGAACGTCGACGCCACCCGAACACGAAAATGTAACTAGTGTCCCACCCGGTTCCAGCAGCTTCATCGCCAGCAAGTTGATGTCCTTGTAGCCGCGAAGGGCTTGATCGGACTGCGCTCGGGTGCGAGCAAACTTGGGAGGATCGAGAATAACCATCCCGAAACGACGGCTTTGGTCGCGCAACAGTCGAAGCACCTCGAAAACGTCTCCTTGGACAAAGTCGGCGTCGGCGTTCACGCCTCCAAGCTCCAGGTTTCGCCGCGCCAGTTCGATCGCGGTCTTCGATGACTCGACCAACGTGAGCGAGCGAGCGCCGGCGCTGAGGGCGTATACAGAAAACGCGCCGGTGTAAGAAAATGCATCGAGAACGTCACGGCCACCGGCCCACTGGGCAGCTAAATTTCGGTTGTCGCGCTGATCGAGATAAAAACCGGTCTTCTGACCGGTCGAAAAGTCGACGAGAAACCGGTGTCCGTTTTCCGTTATCTCGACGGGCCAGCCGTGTGCGGGCGGTTTGCCGGCGATCAGCCCGGTCGACGGCTTGAGCTTCTCGCGTTTACGAGTGTCGGCATCACTTCTGTCAAAAATCGCCGCGGGATTTAGGAGTCCGATCAGAGTGTCCACGACCTGCGAACGAACTCGTTCGACACCGACGGTCAAGAATTGGACGACGACGTAGTCGCCGTAACGGTCTACGACCAGTCCGGGCAGCATGTCGGCCTCCGCGTGGACGAGCCGGTACGCGTTCGTCCCCTCACTCGCCTCCAGCGAAGAACGCCGATCAACGGCGGCCGCTATCCGGCCATGCCACCAGCTCTCATCGATCTCGACGTCGGGTGCCCACTCGAGCACTCGCACGCAGATGTTGGACTCGGCGTTGTAGTAACCGCGTGCCAGCCAGCGCTCGTCCGAGTCGACGACGTCGACAATCTCGCCGGGCTCCGGGTCGCCGGTGTGAGCGGCCACCGCCCCGGAAAAGACCCACGCGTGACGGTTGAGAAGCGACTTTTGTCGACCTTTTTTGAGTTTGATAACACTCATGGCACTAAACGTTGAACAAGATCTTGATCACGTCTCCGTCTTGTATCTCGTAGTCCTTGCCCTTTACGTGGTAATCGCCCGCCGTCTTGGCCGATTCCTCGGAGCCGTGTTTGACGACGTCGTCGTAGTGAACAACTTCGGCGCGTATGAAACCGCGCTCCATGTCGCCGTGGATTTTGCCCGCCGCCTCGGGCGCCAGCGCTCCGCGGCGAACGAACCACTGCCGGAGCTCGTTGTGAGCAGCGGTAAAAAACGACACCAGACCCACGGCCTCGATGAACTTCGCCGTCAACAAGTGGAGCGCGGTGTCGGGGATGCCCATTTCTTTCATGAACTCCGCTTTTTCTTCCTCGGAATCGAGCTGCGCGATGTCGGCCTCGGCCCGAACCGCAATCTGAACGAACGATAGGTCCATTTCACCGAACCGTTCACTCAGATCGCGCAACAACTTGTCGTCGCCGATTTGTCCCTCGGATACATTGAGCGCGATGATCATTCGTTGGAGCGTGAGTATCGGATAACTGGATACAAACACTCGTTCCTCGCGCGATATCTCCAGTCGGCGGAGCGGTTTTTCGGCCTCGAGATGATCTTTGAACTTTAACAACAGCCCCCGTTCCCTCTGGCGCTTCTCGTCCTTCATCTTCTTGAGGTCGGACTCGAGCCGCTCGAGTCTTTTCTCGACGAACATGAGATCGTGGAGCAAAAGCTCGTGTTGAACGAATTCGATTTCGCGAGCGGGGTTGGGCCCGCCCCACACGTGGTAGACCGCGTCGTCCTCGAACACCCTCACGAGATGACACAGCGCCTCGACCTGTACCATGTCCTTGAAGATATCGCCCTGCCGAACCACTTTTTCTTCGACCTTCGGCAGCAACTGAACCTCCAGCCGGGCGCGAGTTTCCCTTTTAGGCCGGTAGATTTCGAGCAGTTTGTCGAAGCGGGGATCTTGTACGTCGGCGACGCCGCGCTGGACCTTGTGCGGATCCACGTGCGCCTGGGGCGCGCCCCCCAGGCCCACCAGGAGTGAGAACAGCGTCTTCTTTCCCGTTTGGGGGAGTCCGATGATTCCAACGTTCATGGCAGTCCCTCGCTTCCGACGATCAACAAAAAAGAAACCGGCCCACCGGCGAGCGCAGGCGGGCGAATCTCACCAGCAGGACCGATTTCCTGAACGTCTCCGGTGAATCTGGTCAGTCCAGCTCGATATAGACGTCGTCCCCTTCGACGGACAGCGAGTAGGTTGCGATCGGTTTGGCATCCGTGAGCGGGTACTCCATACTCTCTCCCGAAGTCAGGTCGAACACGGCTCCGTGGAGAAGACAAGACACAGTGCAGTTTTCGGCGTCGAGATCACCTACAGCCAGCGAGGCGCCGGCGTGGCTGCAATTGTCGGACACCGCATACCACTTTCCGTCCACGTCGTTGGCGACCAGCACGCGGAGACCGTTCGCGTCGAACGCCTTCATCGTTCCTTCGTA
>CBDVBX010000004.1:0-39779 GCA_965372335.1 uncultured bacterium
AAAATCGCAGACAAGACCTTCGGGTCGAGGTTGATCGCGGGGACGGCTCGGTATCCGGACCCCCAGACCATGCTCGACGCCCTCGCTGCCAGCGGCGCCGAGATGGTCACCGTGGCCATCCGGCGCGTGAAACTCGACGACCCCTCCGAGGAGAATCCCATTAACTTGCTTGGCGACAAGGATTATTTCGTACTGCCCAACACCGCTGGTTGCTACACCGCCAAGGAAGCCGTGTTGACAGCGCAGCTCGCCCGCCAGGCAATCGGTCACAACTGGATCAAGCTCGAAGTCATCGGCGATGACGACACGCTGTTCCCCGACGTTTCCGAATTGCTAATTGCTGCCGAGCAACTCCTCGCCGACGGATTTGTTGTCCTTCCCTATTGCAACGACGATCCTATAGCATGTAAAAAGCTCGCCGATATGGGCTGCGCGGCCGTCATGCCACTGGGGGCACCCATCGGCTCCGGTATGGGGATTCGCAATCCCTACAACCTTCAAATCATTCGCGAGGCGGTGGACGTCCCGCTGATCGTCGATGCCGGAGTGGGAACCGCGTCCGACGCCGCCATAGCAATGGAACTGGGCTCAGATGCAATACTTCTCAATACTGCAATCGCACAGGCAAAACACCCCGTCGATATGGCACGAGCGATGCGACTCGCCGTCGAAGCCGGCCGGCTTGCCTTCCGTGCCGGTCGGATACCGCGCAAACTGTACGCGACCGCGTCCAGTCCGCTCGACGGCATGATCGGAGGCGACTAACATGATTGGCTTTCGCTTTTATCTCATCACCGACCGAAACCTGTGCGCGCCGCGTTCACTGCAGTCGGTCGTTAGAGAAGCATGCGACGCTGGGGTACGCGCGGTGCAACTGCGCGAGAAGGACCTGCCGCGCAAGGAAGTAGAAGAGTACGCCGCGCGATTGCTCGAGATCACGCGCGATCGTAATAGTCTCTTGCTCCTAAATAGGAAAAGCGCTATCGAAGAGGCCGAAGACGCCTATTTGGCAGCCAGTCTCGGAACCGACGGATTTCATTTTCCCGAGGACGTTTCGTTCCCTCACGAGCTGCGATCCCGGTTCCCAAAGCTGCTCGTCGGTGTGAGCACTCACTCGGCCGCGGCCGCCGTCGCCGCAGCAGCGGAAGGTGCCAGTTTCATCACATTCGGCCCCGTGTTCGAAACGACGTCCAAGAAGGCGTACGGCCCCGCTCAGGGACTCGACGCGCTGGGCAAGATCTCGTCGTCCGTGTCAGTTCCGGTGTTCGCCGTCGGTGGGGTCACACCGGAAAACGCCGCCGATTGTATCGCCGCCGGTGCCCACGGTGTGGCAGCGATCGGCGCTGTGATGAACGCCGAAGACATCACCGAAGTTGTCAAGCGATTCGAGGCGGCGTTGGGAACGCTGTGAGGAACGACCGAAAACGAATTGGAAGAGTCCACGTCATCACCGATACCGTCATACAGGAAAGGTTCGGCCACGATGAGTTGGCGCGATTGGCCATCGCCGGAGGCGCCGGCGCTATCCAACTTCGCGACAAACGGCTGGCTCACGAAGACCTGGTCACCGCCACCCGAAAGACGCTGGCGGTTTGCCGCCGGGAGGGCATCCCGCTAATCGTCAATGACAACGTCGCCGTCGCCGCGGAAGTCGGCGCGGATGGCGTTCACCTCGGCCGCCAGGACGCCTCGATTGGGGAAGCTCGAGCGATACTGGGTCCGGCAGCGGTGATTGGCGGTTCTGCCGCTTCGGTCGACGACGCGCTGGCAGTGGAGGACGAGGGGGCGGACTACGTCGGATTTGGCCACATCTACGAAACTGGATCGAAGGGAAAAAAGGGTCCGCCGGTGGGCCTCGATACCCTTCGACAGGCCTGCGAGGCCGTTGCCATACCAGTGATCGCCATCGGCGGCATCACAGCGGAAACGGCCGGTGACGTAATAAAAGCGGGTGCGTGGGGTGTCGCCGTCATCGGCGCCGTCTGCGGTTCCGACGACCCTGAAATCGCCACCCGCGCCATCCGCGCCGTCGTGGATTTTCATCGTGCGTAATACGGACCGGGTCGGCCAATCACCCCTTTTGGGGGGAGTGAGAGTTGTGAACTCGGTGATGAAACAAGCATTGACAATTGCAGGATCCGATTCCGGCGGCGGTGCGGGGATACAAGCCGACATCAAAACCATGCAGGCGAACGGCGTGTTCGCCACCTCAGTGGTCACTGCCGTGACCGCTCAGAATACCGTCGAGGTGCGCGACGCCGCCGAAATCCCTCACGACCTCATCCGATCCCAGTTGGAGGCCGTCATCGAAGACTTCGATATATCGGCTGTCAAGACCGGCATGCTCGCCTCCGCCGGCGTAATCGAGACCGTCGCCCACTTTCTCTCCGAAAAGAAGCCGACATCTCTGGTTGTCGACCCCGTCATGATTTCAAAGAGCGGCTACAAGTTGCTGGCCGATGATGCGATCACCAGCCTGCGCAATCGTCTCTTGCCGCTGGCGCTGGTCGCCACACCAAACCTGCCCGAGGCCTCCCTCCTGTCCGGTTTTGATATCAACGACAAAACCGGCATGAGAGAGGCGGCCAAAAAAATACAGGCGATGGGGGCACAAACCGTGATCGTCAAGGGAGGACACGCAGAATTCAGCTTGGGAACAGACATTCTTTATGACGGAGAGAGATTTCACGAATTTCAAGCGCAAAACGTATACCGTAAGACTGTCCACGGGACCGGGTGTACGTTTTCCGCGGCGATCACCGCCCGACTCGCGTTGGGTGAACCGTTATTGGTAGCCATAGAAAACGCCAAGTATTACGTCACCCGTGCGATCGAACACCAACTCCGCATCGGTACCGGCCACGGACCCGGTAACCACTTCTATTTTCTCACGCCTTCTGATTATCGGAATCGTTGACCATATCCCCATGTGGTAAAGCCGCCGACACGTGGTGCCGACGGCTTGGTCTACATCGAACGGGGCTGGTCGTTTATTCGAGCGCGGCGCGTAGCGCAGCACGGGCGAGTAAGCGCGTGGAGTCCAGCACCGGTAGCGGCGAGGACTCCGGCGTGACGATCAGCGGAATCTCCGTGCACGCCAACGCGACGGCGTCGCAGCCCGACTCCCCCATTTCGCCAATCAAGCCGGTAATGTACGCGCGCGCTTCTTCGGTGAAACGGTGCGCGACCAATTCGTCGAAAATGATTTTGTTGATGAGCTCCCTATCTTTCGGTTCAGGTATCGAGTGATCGATACCCACTTCGTCCAGCTTCTCTTTGTAGACGGGGCCTTCCATCGTGTAGCTCGTGCCGATGATTCCGACTCGCTTGTATTTTCGCCGGCTCGCCTCCGACGCGACCTCGACGGCGATATGAAGCCACGGCAGCTGTGACTTGGCGACGACTTCGTCGAACACACGGTGGATGGTATTGTCGGGGCAAATCACCAGTTCGGCTCCCGCCTTGGCGACTTTTTCCTCAGATGACAACATGAGCGCCGCCACGCCATCCCACGCGCCGGCCTCCATCAGACGGACGTAGTCGCTGAACGGATGTGTGTGGATGCTTACTTCGGGGTGGGCGTGTCGAGCACCCAATCGCTCGGGCGCCTCGGTACATATCGTTGTATAGCAGAGCGCCGCGCCCTCGGCGCTACACGCGACGATTCCTATGTGCTTGGCCACTCTTCTCGTGCCTCCTTCGAGGATTTGTGGCGGCTGGTCCCCGGCCCAAGGCGACCGCGCCTCCGTTAGTTATTTACAGTGCAACTGTAACCGTAAGCTGCGATTTGTAAAAGGGAAATCGTTCGGGTTCGCAGCCGTCCAACAAAATTGATTGACAGTCGAGGAGGGACAAAAGGATACTTCTGCCGAATCCCGCCGGATTGCGAGCCGAAAAGCACGATTCGGGCAAACGTTTGTCAAATACGTTTTACACCGAAAGGCCGGGCATGGCCATCGAGACGATTCCCCAACAGTTCTTGTATTCGGTAAAAACCTACGACAAAGACGCAGCGTTTCGGTATAAAAAAAGCGGCGAATACGTCGACGTGTCGCACCGAGAGGCGCTCGACAGGGTATACCTCGCTACACTCGGGCTGCAGGCGCTCAAACTCGCCAAACAAGACCGGGTCGCATTGTTATCGGAAAACCGCCTCGAGTGGATGGTGGCGGATATGGCGATACTGTCGGCAGGCTGTATCAATGTCCCGGTTTACGACACGTTACCGGCGGGCCAGGTGGAGTACGCCTTGGCGGATTCGGAAGCGCGAGCCGTGTTCGTCTCCGATGAGGGTCAGCTGGCAAAGATACAGTCGTGCCGGTCGCGGCTCCAGAAACTTCAACACGTAATCTCGTTCGATCCCGATTGTAACGCCGACGGAGTCATCACGCTGGACGCACTCATCGCCCGCGGCGAAATGGTCCCCGACAAGCCGTCGTACGAGGAAATTATTTCCACGATTGGAAAGTACGACTGGGCGAGCGTGGTTTATACGTCGGGCACGACGGGTGAGCCGAAGGGATCGATTCTCACGCACTGGAACTTCCTCAGTAACGTCAACGGTTGTCTGTCGGTTCTCAAGGTCAGCCGTACGGACACCTATCTTTCGTTCTTACCGTTGAGCCACGTGTTCGAACGAACGGCGGGTTACTACATGATGCTCGCCGCCGGCGCGACGATCGCGTACGCGGAGTCAATGGAGACGCTGACGGAAAACTTGGTGGAAATCTCACCTACGATCGTGTGCGCCGTACCGCGTTTCTACGAAAAAATGTACGGACGAGTGCTGGAGGCTGTGGAAAAGGGATCCGGCATGAAACGAAGTCTGTTCCAATGGGCGGTTAAAACGGGGAATAAGTATGTAGCGGAACAAAGGAGTGATCGAGGCGTGGGGTTTTTCACTAAGCGTAAGCACGGTCTCGCCGACGCGCTGGTATTCCGCAAGCTGAAAGCCAGGACCGGCGGGAGGTTAAGGTTTTTCGTGTCGGGTGCCGCACCGCTCGACCCGGAGATAAACCAGTTCTTCCACGCTGCCGGCATCCCCATACTGGAGGGATACGGTCTGACGGAAACGTCCCCGGTGATAACGGTCAACACGTTCGAGGACTTGAAGATCGGTTCGGTCGGCAAGCCGATCCCCAACGTCGAGGTAAAAATCGCCCCCGACGGCGAAATCTTGACTCGCAGCGAAGCTGTCATGCAGGGGTACTATAAGAAGCCGGATGAGACGAACGAAGTGATCGTCGACGGATGGTTTCATACAGGAGATGTCGGCTATTTGGATGAAGAGAGATTCCTGTTCATCACGGATCGAAAAAAAGATGTGATTGTCACGGCGGGGGGGAAAAACGTGGCGCCCCAGGCAATAGAGATCCGGCTCAAGCAAAGTAAGTTTATCGATGAGGTGATTGTGATTGGAAACAAGCGCAAATTTATATCCGCAGTCATAGTCCCGAACTTCGAAAACTTGCGCGAATTCGCTGTCGGCAAGCACATCGCCCACACAACGAACGGAGAATTGGTCGACCACCCTCAGGTAGCTGAGCTTTACAGCGGAGAGATCGACCGGCTGTGCGAACCGTTTGCTTCATTCGAACGCGTCAAGAAGCACGTGTTGCTCGACCGTCCGCTCACGATCGAATCGGACGAACTCACACCCAGCCTCAAGGTCAAGCGCCGCATCTTAGAGAACAACTACAAAAACCAAATCGACGCCCTCTACGCCGAATAGCCTCAACGTTTTTGCATCAGGCTTTGGTAGCGGTCAGAGTTGTTATTTGTGTATAATCGACTCGTCATGTCATGCCTGTTCGTATCCGATCTACACGGTCGCGTCGACCGCTACGAAAAGCTCTTCGGATTGATACAATCAGAAAAGCCGGAGGCGGTGTTTCTCGGCGGCGACCTGCTCCCGCACCATGCGTGGAGCGGTGATGGACCGGCGGATTTTCTGCGCGATTTCGTCGCCGCCCGTCTTCAAGACATTAAAGTGCTCATGGCGGACAGATACCCGGAGATCTTTGTGATCCTGGGCAATGACGACCCGCGCATCGAAGAGCGATCGGCCGTGGATATCGCCGCCCGGGACCTGTGGAAATACGCCCACGGCCACCGATTCGAACTCGACAGATACGTTGTTTACGGTTACGCATTCGTACCACCGACACCGTTCCTTCAAAAAGACTGGGAAAAATACGACGTATCGCGCTACATATCGCCCGGCAGCGTCTCGCCCGAAGAGGGCCGCAGGAGCGTTCCTGTCGATCCCCGCGAGGTTCGGATCGCCACCATCCAGGAGGACCTGCAAGGTCTGGTCGCGGACGCCGATGTCGAAAACGCTGTTGTTTTATTCCACGCCCCTCCGCACGGTACTACCCTCGACCGTGCCGCGCTGGACGGAAAGATGATCGACCACGTCCCGCTCGATGTTCACGTCGGCAGCATCGCCATACGCCGGTTTATCGAGCATCGCCGTCCGCTATTGACACTGCACGGTCACATCCACGAGTCCACCCGGCTCACCGGATCGTGGCGCGACCGCATAGGCCGCACCCATATGTTCAACGCCGCCCATGACGGGCCAGAACTAGCGGCCGTCAGGTTTGACTTGCCCATGCTCGAAAACGCCGAGAGAATTCTGTATTGATGTCGTCAGACAGGGGTCGGGCCCATTGGCAGTGATTTTGCCGGGTCGGTCACGGCGCCGATTTTGACGGCGTAACTCGTTCGATTTTCGATGTCTGTGTCGGTGACGAAATGCACGTCGAGTAATCCGTCCGACTTGTATCCTGTACGCAAATAATTGACCTCGGCGAGCGCACGGCTCCAACCCGCCAGCCATAGAGATAGCGCTTCGCGCTGCGCCTCGTTGCCGGCGAAATGAACAATGAGGTCCAGGTCGCTCGCCGGGCCGGCCGTGGCATTTTTGGCGCTCCCAAATACGTACACTCCTTTAACCCCGAAGCGCTTTGGATCAACGCCTGCAGCGATTCTTTCCGCCATCCGCAACCGCCAGCGCCAATGATCCGACGGCCGTTCCTCGACCTGGTATTCCCTGATTTCGGCCGGTTCTGCTCCCGACGCCGGCGGCGCCAGGATGCCTACGGCTTCGTCGAGGTCCGCATTCATGAGAATCCGCAGCACGCGTTCTTCGGCGACGCTGGGGACGTCGATCACACGGATCGTGTCTTCGAGGTGCGCATATTCGGGCAGCAAGTCGTTGAAGATGCTCTTAGAGCGTTTCAGAAACAATTCGTTGAAAATGATTCCATCTTCATCCGGGTAGAGCGGGATGTAGCGAATGTCCGCCTCAACCAGGTCCTGGAAGAAATGGGTGCCGAAGGAAAGTTCCGGTACGTAGTTTCCCTTTTTGCGCGCGACCTCGAGCAGTACCGACGTGTTGTTGATGTCGGAATACGTCACGCCGACGCCGAGTCTGATGTCGCCACGGCTTCCCCACCGACCGGGTCCGATCAGTATAAACTGCCGCTTGGGCAGCAGTTTGTTCAGTTTGCCAACCGCTCGTCCAACGTTTTCGAGATCCTCCCGGTTAGACAGGGCACCATAGCACTCCGGGTCGACATACACCACGTGAGTGGCGTCGGGTACGCGCCCGTTGGAGATGTACCGGTTGGCTGTGAATACAACGCGATCCCGCGGCAGATCCCGCGGAATGGGAGCGGGTGCGAATTGGGGGGACGAGCTCTGCGCCCGACACTGAAGCAGGTAGACGTTTCGGGCGTCCGCGGCGAACTCTATGTCGACGGGGTACCCGGTGCGTTCACTCAGGAAACTCATCATGAGTCGGATCTGATCGACGAAAGTCCTGTCTTCGATTAGACCTTGGAACGTGACTACGACTTGGTCGTGTTCCCAATCTGGTTCCAGCCCAGCAGGTTTTTTGATCTGGTCGCCAGCAACGATCGAAACGATCTTGCGCGCGAGAGGATAGTCGTCACCAACTTCGCGTAACAGGTCGTGGACGGAGACGGTCTCGAACGAATTCTTTTCGAGGTTGATTACGTCTATTTTTTGCGGCGAGTAACGAACAATCTCGTCTGGGGTGACGTTGACCCGAAGTCCCGGTTGGCCCGGCGCTAGAAGCACGGGGTAGTCGTCGCTGAGCCGGTCGACGGCGCGCGTTCCCAGGCCAGGTACGAGCCGCACCAGACCGTCGTCGCGTTTGATCCTCGGCGACCAGCGGAATTCGTTCTGGCTGAATGCCACGCCCGCGTATGCGGGAAAAAAATAGTGTCCCACGCGATCGCCAACCACTTCCTGTATCATGATCGCCATTTCCTCGTACACGTCCAGCAAACCGCGTTCTGAGCGGTACTCGATCGGGTCGGGACCAAATATGGACGCGTATACCTCCGCGACTGCGTCCTGGAGCGCTTCGAGTCTCTCTTTCTTACTGCCCTGGTTCGCTACGAATAAGCTCTTGTATTTTCCGGAGAACGCCGCGCCCATTTGGTCTTCCAGGAGGCTGGAACTGCGGACGACGAGCGGACGATCTTCGAAATCGTCGAGCGCCACGGCCAGGCCTTTTGATATTTCCGGAGGGAACCGCGAGTTTTTGAAAACCTGTACCACCTGGGAATAGTCTCGGCGTATGGTTTCGACATCCATGTATTTGCGATTGTAAATGTCTTCGAGATCGTTGTGGCGCATGAACTCGATCAGACTATCCGAGCTCAAATACCAGGTCTTCGGCACCTTGATTTCTTTGAAAACTTCGGCGTACTCCTTCGAACTCCGTAACAGTGCGTCGGCCATGAACAAGCCCGTGCTCTTGCCGCCCAGCTTACCGTGACCGGGTGACGGAAATACAACTTTTTGGAGCAGATCCCGAAAATCCGCCACCCGCACGCGATCCTTCAGGGTATTGAGCAGCGAAATGTCGTCGGTGAAAAACCTCCTCAGCAGCGACACGTGCAGACTTTTTCGCAGTGCCTCGGGAAGTTCGCTCTCCTCGATCCCGGACGACTCGAAATGTTCGACGGCCGCAGCAATATCCGCCAGACTCGAATACGGCGCCTCGGCCGTGTCAACGAGATGACTGGCCTTTTCCTCTTCGATCCAGGTGCGGATGTTGCCGATCATATCACCTTCGCTGATGTGCTCCGTAGCGATTGCGAAGGTCCTATCGGTGAGTGTAGACACATCGCCAATCGCGGTTCGCACCGATGGCCGGTTATCATCTGCGGGTTCGTGCTCGCCCCCCCTGTTTTCCGCCATATACTCCTGGAGCAGCTGCTCCGCTTCCTCGGCACCGGTCCAACACAAGTAGTTGATCATTTTGCGCGTGATCCGCGAAAGCAGCGACGGGTCTGTCCGGCGCAAAAAGTCCAGAATCACTTCCCATTCGCTTTGGGTGCGAGAAGAGGCACTCTTGATCGCTGTCTCCCAGTCTTCGCGCTCCGTCCGCAGCCGGCTTTGCATTAGGTACAACCCGATTCTTTCGGCGATCGCCGCTATCAAGCGCCGTTCTTCTTTGAGGAATGGCCCTTCGTCAGCAGCCGGGCGATTTTCCATATAATAAACGGTCACTTCCCCCACTTTTTCGCCCTCTTCGAACACATCGGCTCTCTGGTGCCAGCTGCTCGCAGCAAAACCGCTTGGTTGATACCGGCGCCCCCGCAGGGTGATCGTGGCGCGGCAAATTTTGGGATACTGCCAACCCTCAGGAAGCGACTCGATGAGTTCCACCATGATCGCATCCTGAGGTTTCTCCAGGCGGTTCAACAACTCATCGACACGATACAGACAGTCGAGCTCCTTGGCCCTCTCCCGCAACGAACGCAGGATGTCTTCTATTGGTTTTTCAGAATTTGTCATAGCAACTTTTCTTCGAACCGTATCAGTTTATTACAGTGCCAATAACCGCCCCACCTCTAATTGCTCCGGATCAACCCACGGCCGCTCCTGCCATCTACGCGAACTTCCAACGTTTTGTTGAGCCGTACGTGGCGAACATAGTCGGTCTCCACTATCTCCGGTTGCGCCCTAAGCCAGGCCCAATCGATACTCGGGCCCCGCTCGTGGTGTACAGTGAAATAACTGACATTGAAACTCGATATATTGTGAAAAAAATGCGCTCCCTGGCTGGCTTCAACGTTCATGCCCGGAAGCGTTGACTCGACGATGACCTTGGCGCCGCTGATCTGCGCCCAACCAACGGGAATGCCCAGCCAGGGATCGGAGCTTCCCCACCTCCCAAACCCTATCAACAGATAGGGCCGTTTTTCACGCATCATAACCCGGTTTATCTTCTCCAACTCGAGGGCGATCTTCTGGGTAAATCGCGCCTCGAAAGTATCCGGCTTGACATAAACGACGTCGCGTAACGTCTTCAACACGCCGTTCCCCATCACCCGGTCCGAGAATACCAACACGCCAGGTCTGTCCGCCTCGTCTTGTGCCACGTCGACGCTGCCGCCGGGAACCATCATCGGCCGGACCTGCAAAAACGCCAGACGGGCCACGCCCTCGCGTTTTTGCGGAAACGCCATGGCAAATTCGATTTCCACGGCGGCGCCGACGGAGCGCTCGCAGACGTCGAGCAGCCGCCGGATGAGCTCGTTCACCGGCCATTCGCCCATCTCTAGTAGGGGGGCGAAATCGATCACACGGGATCCCTTCACGCCCGTTCCGGGGACCAGCCGCCCACGGGTTGCGTCAAATGTGGAGCCCACAAATTTCAACGTGTCGTCATAGTCCGCGTCGGAAAGCTCTGCGTCGACGAGGTACTCCGTTTCCGCGATCGGATCGTAAGCCTGGGTTTTGCCCATGTTCACGGCCCAGAACCGCAATTGGGTATTCTTCAGTCGTTCCCCGATGTCGGCGAAGGGTGGCGGCGCCTTGGGGTGCGCCGGCGAATAGGACCAGGTTACGCCGCCGTCTACGATCGTTTTGCCCAAACCCAACGCCAGATTTACCACACCTTCCTCCGGCCGGGCGTGCCCAGAACGGTAGTAGTTGTACGACCGGCACACTCCCGACAGATGCGGATAGAATCTGTCTCCGTACCGCCCGCCAACGACCTCCTGGATCACGACCGCCATCTTTTCGTCTTGGGGAGACTGCTCAATCGCCGCAATGTAGCCCATCGCCGAACGGAAAAACGTGGAAGCGTAGACAAACTTGATCGCTTCAACCAGTCTTTGGAAACGTAGGTTGGGATCGGGCTCGTTGTTCGGGATCATTTTCGTCGCGTAGACACCGGCGAACGGATGAGCGAGCGAATCTTCGAGCAGGCTGGACGATCGTACTGCGAGTGGAGAACCTCCGGTCTGCTCGATCAACGCCCGAAGATCACCGACGTGCTCTACCGGCAGATCGCCGCCCTGGAAACCGTGGGCGACACGCTCATCGGACACGCCGGACGAGGCGAACTCGTAGAGACGGTTGCGGTCCATGAAGGCATCGAATACCTCGGTGGTGACAACTGTCGTTGTGGGGATTTCTACCGTAATCGACGGGAATTCCGTCGGGTTTAAGTGTTCGTCCAGTATGTCGCGGGCGGCGACCAGACCCCGAGCCTTGCCGCCCAACTCACCGTCGCCGATCCGCATGAACGGCTCACCCGATTCAAAAAACACCCGTTCGAATCTGGGGACAGAATGTTCAGCTGACCCACCATTGCGGGCCATTCATATCCTCCCGGTATCGCATGCCATTCGGGCGTGAATTGCCTAGCTTCAGACCCATCCCCGGTCGTGACACGCTTTCGCCACACGGTCGACCGCTATGACGTACGCTGCGTCGCGCATGAACATCTTGCGCTTTCTTGCCAATTCACTGACGGAGATGAACGCGGACGTCATCTTCACATCCAGTTTCCCGAGAACTTCGTCTTTCTCCCAGAAGTAATTCATGTTGCTCTGGACCTGTTCGAAGTAGCTGCACGTCACTCCGCCTGCGTTGGCTAGAAAGTCGGGTATCACGAAAATACCTCTCTCCTCAATCATCGCGTCCGCTTCCGGCGCGGTCGGCCCGTTGGCGCCCTCAGCAATCACCTTGACGCGTTTTGAGATCGACTGGGCGTTGTCGCCCGTTATTTGGTTTTCCAGCGCGCAGGGAATCAAAATGTCAACGTCCTGCTCAATCCACGCCTCGCCGGGGAGCCTCTCGTAGCCGAGGTCGCTGGCCTTTGCTTTGTCGATGCCGCCGAAACGGTCGGTAATCCCGAGCAATTCGTCGAGGTCGATCCCGTCTTTCTTGACGTAACAATGCGATGCTCCGTCGGCCTGATCCCAGCATGAAACGGCCGTGACCGTACCTCCAAGCTGCTGGTAAAGCCGGATTGCGTATTGGGCAACGTTTCCGAACCCCTGTACGCTGGCAGCCGTGTCCGTGGGCCGAACACCCAAATCCTTGAGCGCTTCGCGCAGCGTGAACACCACCCCATATCCGGTCGCCTCCGTGCGTCCCAGTGACCCGCCCATTCCGACGGGCTTGCCCGTGATGAACCCGGGTTTGTGATTTCCTTGGAGAGTTTCAAACTCATCGAGCATCCACAACATGTGCTGCGCGGACGTCATGACATCCGGAGCCGGTACGTCCGAGTTGGGACCGACGTTTTTGGCCAGTTGTCGCACCCACCCCCTGCAGATCTGCTCCTGTTCGCGTTCGCTCAGGTTGTGCGGATCGCAAACCACTCCCCCCTTCCCACCCCCGAGAGGGATATTGACGACCGCGCATTTCCAGGTCATCCACATCGCCAGCGCGCGAACCGTGTCGAGCGTTTCCAGAGGGTGAAACCGGATACCCCCCTTGCACGGCCCCCTGGCGTCGTTGTGCTGTACCCGAAACCCCCTGAACACCTTTACGCTGCCGTCGTCCATGCGGGCCGGAATGGCAATCGAGTATTCCCTCAGCGGATACCGGAGCAAATCGCGTGTTCCGTCGTCCAGCCCGAGTGTGTTAGCCGCATCGTCGAATTGCCGCTGCGCCATCTCAAAAGGGCTGAAAGCCTTGTCAGCCATCAAAGATCCTCCTGGAGACGTACTGCCGACGGGCAATTGTCCTACCCGCCGCTAAATTCTAGGATACCAAAAAAAAAGCGCCACCGTTCCCTGAGAAGTACACGTTCAGGCAAGGGCCACACTTCACACTACACCCCGGCAGGGGCCGATTCAAGCGGGAATTATGGAGGGGCCGATCTATTGAATTCTCGGGCCCCGGTGGTCATTCTGGGTCGCCGGGCTAGATCTCGTATTTTTCCTTTTCGGTGAAGTAGTCCGCGATCGCCAGGCGAGTGTGGAGCGCGTCGATGGGCAAGAAGCGCATCAGCCGCTTAAGCGCGGCGAGCATCGTGCGCAACTCGTCTCCCTCCGAACAGGCGGCTAGCACTTCCCTCGTCCATATATCGATCTGCCCCATCGCTTCGCCCACGTACAATCGAGTCATCGAGACCTCAATGGCAGCGCCGTCTTCGCCACGATCCGCCACCATCTTGAGCGTTCGCAAGCAGGCGGATTCCATTCCGTACGTTTCTATGATGATGTCGGCCAGTGCGCCCAACACGCCTTGCTCGCCCTGCAGTTTGTCACCGTACTTTTGCGCAGCCAAGCCAGTCGTGAGCAGGCAGATCTTTTTCGCGTTTTCGACGAGCTTTTTTTCCTCGACCAGCGCGCCTTCCGCTTCTTCCTCATCCAGCGGTGGGAAGTCCAACAATTCGTCCTGGATCTTCTTGGCGGCCGCCAGGAGCGGCAATTGACCCTTCATGGCGCGTTTCAGTAACATCCCCGGTATGAGCATGCGGTTGATCTCGTTGGTCCCCTCGTATATGCGAGTGATGCGCGCGTCACGGTAGTATCGTTCCACCGGGTACTCCTGGATGTACCCGTAGCCACCGAAGATCTGCACCGCCTCGTCCACCACGTAGTCGAGCATCTCGCTCCCCTTGATCTTCATGATTGAACACTCGGTGGCGTACTCCTCGACTCCCTTCATCGTTTGGTCGGCGTAGTCGTCCGCGTCCTTATCGATCGGTTCGAGGATCGCGTCCAGCAGGCCTGCCGTGCGGTACGACATACTCTCCACCACATAGATACGCGTACCCATGTTGGCGATCTTGTTTTTGATCATGCCGAAGTTGGCGATGGGCTGGCCGAATTGGTGGCGCTCCTTGGCATACTTGATCGAGTCGTCCAGCGCGATCTTGGCGCTCCCCACGCAGCCGACGCCCAATTTGAAGCGGCCCACGTTGAGGATGTTGAATGCGATCTTGTGCCCTTTGCCGATTATTCCCAGCTGGTTTTCGACGGGCACCTTGCAGTTTTCCATCGCCAGCTGAACCGTCGACGAACCCTTGATGCCCATTTTTTTCTCTTCGGGTCCTGTGGAGAATCCTTCGAAACCTTTTTCTATAATGAATGTCGAAAATTTGTCGCCGTCGACCTTGGCGAATACGATGAACAGGTCGGAGATGCCGCCGTTGGTGATAAACGTTTTTTCGCCGTTTAATATGTAGAACTTGCCGTCTTCGGAGAGATCCGCACGCGCCCGGCCGGCCAACGCGTCGGTGCCGGCGTCGGCTTCAGTCAGCGCGTAACAGCTGATGATTTCGCCGGACGCCAGGCCAGGCAGGTACTTCTGCTTTTGCTCCTCGTTGCCAAAGAAAACAATGGGAAGCGTGCCGATGCCGACGTGGCCACCGTGCGCCGAGGCGAAAGCGCCGCTTTTGGAAATCACTTCCGTCACCAACATCGAGGTGCCCTTGTCCAGACCCAGTCCACCGTACTTCTCCGGCACGTCGACCATCAACAGACCGAGCTCTCCCGACTTTTTCAACAGCGACGCCATCGCGCCGTCTTCCTGGGCTTCGGTCTTTTCGATTTTAGAGATGACTTCGCCGAATATGAAATCCTCCGCTGTCTTGGCGAACATCCTCTGTTCTTCGGAAAAATCCTCCGGCGTAAATACGGTCTGCGGATCTGTGTCCTCTATGAGAAAACTCCCGCCCTTTTTATTTTCATTGCTCGACATACAAGTCTCCTTATTGAGCTCTATGGCCCGGCCAGCTGAAACACGCCGGCCGCACCCATGCCTCCGCCGATACACATCGTCACGATACCAAACTCGACGCCCCGCCTCCGCATCTCGTGAAGCAGTGTAACAGACAGTTTGGCCCCTGTACAACCGAGCGGATGACCGAGCGCGACCGCGCCGCCATTGACGTTGAGTTTTTCGTCGGGAATCCCCAGTTCTCGCTGGACTGCCAGCGCTTGCCCTGCGAATGCCTCGTTGAGCTCGACGATACCGATATCGTCCAACGTCAAACCAGCCTGCCGAAGCACCTCCGGAACCGCCTCGACCGGCCCGATCCCCATCAACTCCGGCTCGACACCGGCGGTGGCGTACGCCACCAGTTTGGCCATCGGCTTGATGTCGAGATCAGAGAGGACGTTCTCGGAGACGATGACCAGTGCCGCCGCGCCGTCGCTCATCTGTGACGCGTTGCCCGCCGTTACCGTGCCCTTCAATTTGAACACGGGTTTGAGCGCCGACAGTGCCTCCAGCGTTGTGTCGGCACGCACGCCCTCGTCGGTATCGAACTGATACTCGGTGGTTTCGATTTTGTTCTCGTCGTTGACGCGGGACCGTTTGACGGTAAGCGGAACGATCTCGTGGCCGAAACGGCCCGACGAGATAGCGTCAGCTGCCTTCTGGTGGCTGGCCAGCGCAAACGCGTCCTGGTCCTCACGCTTTACGCCGTATTTTTCGATCAGAAGTTCCGCCGTCAGTCCCACCGCCATGTAGACTTCGGGATAGTTGTCTACCAATTCGGGATTCGGCGAGGGCTTGTTGCCGCCCATCGGAATGAGCGACATCGACTCGGTCCCCCCGGCCACCACCACGTCCACCTCCCCCACTTGGATCCGCATCGACGCTGCGTGAATAGCCTCCAACCCCGAAGCGCAGAAACGGTTGAGCGTATATCCAGGCACCGTAAACGGCAGTCCCGCGCGCAATAAGCTGATTCTTGCGACGTTGAGACCCTGCTCGCCCTCCGGCATCGCGCAACCCATGACGACGTCATCCACCCGGCCGGGCTCCAAGCCGGGTACGCGCGCGATGGTCTCTTTGATGACGACCGCCGCCATTTCGTCGGGGCGCGTGTTGGCCAGCGTGCCCTTGATCGCTTTTCCCCCGGCGGTCCGAACCGCCGATATCACGTATGCGTCTCTCATATCTACCTTCGTCGTTCCAAATTTTGGGTTCAGGCCAGCTGCGCAGCGGCTGAGTGCGCAGCAGCTAATTACGGAGCGGCTTTCCTTTTTTCAACATGTGCTGCATACGTTCCAACGTCTTGCGCTGTCCGCACAGCCTCAAAAACACCTCGCGCTCCAGCTCGAGGATGTACTGTTCGTTCACGCGCGTTCCCGTCGGCACCTCCCCACCACACAACACACGAGCCAATTCGCCGCCGAGATACTTGTCATACTCCGAAATCCAGCCCGCCTCGCACATGTTGTATAGCTGCGTCTGGATCGCCGCCATTCCATTCTGGCCGGATACCGTCAAATCGATCGTCGGAGCGGGCGGACGGTAACCCGAATCGGCCAGGCCCAGCGCCATCGCTTTGGCGTTGTACAGAAGCCGGTCGGGATTCATTGTGATGCCGTCCGACTGTCTCAATATCTTGAGTTTTTTTGCTTCATAGGCGCTGGTGGCCACCTTGGCCATGCCGATTGTCTCGAACGCGGCGCGCGCGTACGGAAACGGATCCGCCCCCTCGATCGCCGGCATGCCTTCGAGGTTGCGCACGAGGAGCTCCTTGCAACCGCCCGCCGCGGGGATCAATCCCACGCCCAACTCCACCTGGCCGATGTACGTCTCGGCCGCGGCGTAAATATGTCCGGCGCCGAGGCAAACCTCGCAACCGCCGGCCAGCGTCATACCGAAGGGGGCTGCCACCACCGGGCGTTTGCTGTACTTCAGCGCCATAGAGGCCTTCTGGAATGCCCGCACCATCAGGTCGATCTCTTCCCAGTTCATGTCCCGCGCTTCGAGCATCAACAGCATCAAGTTGGCGCCAACCGAAAAGTTCTGCCCCTGGTTGCCGATCACCAACGCGGCGTAGTTCTTTTGCGTTTCACGGACAGCGGCGTGGATCATCGAGATAATGTCGGGGCCGATGGCGTTCATTTTGGAGTGAAATTCGAGGCAGAGAACCCCGTCGCCGATGTCGACCAGACTGGCGCTGGCGTTTTTCTTGACCAGGCCACCGGTCGCTTTGATCCGCTCGAGGTCGATATGGTCCGGCAAAACGCCCACCTCTTCGCGCGCACCGCCGATGGTGAAATAATGCTGCCGATAAGTTTCGTCGCGGCTGTAAAAAGCTTTCTCGTTCGATTCCGACACCTTGCGGGCAATCTCCGGTACTTCGCGACCTTCTTTGTCGAGACGTTCGACGATGTACTCGACACCGATTGCATCCCACGTCTCGAAAGGCCCTATCTCCCATCCGTACCCCCACTTCATCGCGCGGTCGATCGAGACGATGTTGTCGGAGACCTCGCCAAGACGGTTGGCGGAGTACACCAGCATTTCGGAGATCACGCGCCACACAAACTGCGAGGCGCGGTCTTTACCCTTTATCAATTGGCGCGTTCGCGCGGCGAGGTCGTCCACCGTTTTGGCCAGGTCGAGAGACTTGAATTTGGGCCGTTGGCGCTCGCGGTATTCGAACGAGTCGAGATCTAACGTCAAGATCTCGGTTTTTCCGCTCTTTTTAACCTTTTTGTAGAATCCGCCGCCAGTTTTTCTGCCGAGCCGCCCCTCCTTGACCATACGCTCTACGACGTCCGGCGGCTTGAAGAGGTCGCGCTCCTCGTCGCCACTCGCTCGGTCGTATACGGTGTACGATGCGTGGACAAACACGTCGACGCCGACGAGGTCGGCGGTGCGAAACGAGGCACTCTTGGGACGGCCGACCACCGGGCCGGTCAACGCGTCGACTTCTTCTATGGTGTAGCCGCCCTCCAGCATCGCGCGGATCACCGCCATCAGCCAGTAGCAGCCGATACGGTTGGCGATGAAGTCGGGAGTGTCATTTGCCACCACGACACCCTTGCCCAGATATTCGCTACCGAACAGCGTCACCGCTGCCAGCACCTCGGGGTCTGTGCCGGCGTGTGGCACCAATTCCAGTAGACGCAAATACCTCGGCGGGTTGAAAAAATGGGTCCCCAGAAACCGGGGCTTGAACGCGTCCGGCATCGCTTGGGCCATCTCCGTCACCGAGAGACCAGATGTGTTGGTGGTAACGATCGCCGTGTCCTTGAGAAATGGCGTGATCTTCTCGAACAGCGACTTTTTGATGTCCAATTTTTCGATGACCGCCTCCAGCACCCAGTCGACGTCGCGGAGCTTCTCGAGGTCGTCTTCGAGATTGCCGATGCTCACCAACCGCGCGCCGGCGTCGGTGTAGAAAGATGCTGGCTTGGACTTACTGGCCTTTTTCAGGCCGGTGGAGGCGAAAGCGTTTCTGTAAGCGGACGAATTCGGGTCGCCCTCAACGCCGGATCCGTCGGGGGGGACGATATCGAGCAGAAGAGTGGGAATCCCGGCGTTGGCCAGGTGTGCCGCCAAAGCGGCACCCATTACACCCGCGCCCACGACTGCCGCGCGCTCAATCGAGAAATCCATCGAGCTGACTCCTTTAGAAAAACAAGGATTACGGCGGTCGAAAGATGCTCCCACGTGTGCGGTCGCCACCGACCGCCGATCGCCGCGCCGGTGTTTTTGGCGAGGTGACTTTTCACCCAGACGTATAAGCGCCGACACGGCGCCCTGTCAATCTCAATACGGAAAGGGGCACGATCTTTGCCTTTGACCCGTCAAAGGTGTAACAACTGCATATTTTGGACCACTTTTCGCTTGCGGTCCGGACGACCTTCTTCTAGAGATGTTAAATAGACTATGGACCGTTTCGCCCGCATTTGTATCCTGATAGCCGCGCTCGTCGTGCTGGCCGGCTGTACCGCCGCTCCGCGCTACCGTTCTTCAACACCCAAAGTCGAGCCTACAGATGTCGATCGTCACGACGTCGTCACAGAGGCGCGCAACTACGTCGGCACCCCATATCGCGGCGGCGGGACGACCGCCGGCGGATTTGACTGCTCGGGGTTGGTGGTGACCGTGTACGAGAAATTCGGCATCGCCATGCCGCGGACGTCTCGCGAACAGGCAAAATTTGGGAAGCAGATCGACCGCTCGGAGCTAAAACCGGGCGACCTGGTGTTCTTTTGTACTACCGGCAGTACAAAGATCACTCACGTCGGGATCTACTCGGGTGACGGTGAGTTTATCCATGCATCCACGCGCTCGAGAAAGGTCAAATACGACCGGTTGGATAACAAGTACTTCCGCAGAAGATACGCAACCGCAAGGCGCGTCCTGTAGGCAGGACGCGTCCTGTAGGTCGCCCGACCCCCGCGTGGGCCCAAATGTGATGAGCTGAAGAAGCCTCGATCAAGATATCCACAGGAACTCTTCACCCTCCCCTCGAAAAATCTTGACAGTCACGACAAATCCGTCTATGCTGTCAGTACATTCAGAATACTCTGCAACAAAATATATCACAAAGGGATACAACGACTGTGATCAACAAACAGGTGACACCGCTGGACATTTTTGTCGAAGGCTGGGGGCGGATGGGCGGATACTGGGGAATTAGCAAGGTCATGGCCGAGATCTATGCACTGCTCTACGTGAGCGAGGCGCCCCTGACCCTCGAAGATATGTCGAACAAACTCAAAACCAGTCGCAGCAATATCAGCCTCAACGTCCGCGGATTGATCGAACTGGGGGTGGTGAACAAGGTCGTTATCCGAGGAGAGCGCAGGGACTACTACTCTGCGGAACACAACATTGGCAAGGTCGCCAAACTACTCGCCGTAGCCAAAAAGAGGCGAGAACTCGATCCCGCGATAGAGATCGTCGCGGCTGCTCTGCAGGCGTCGAAATCGGACGACGGAAATCACGATGACCCCTCGCGACGGCTGTTCGTAGAACGCCTCGAAGCGCTCAAGCGTCACATGGACTTTGTAAACTCGATCTTCTTGTCGTTCGTTGGCAGCAATGCGGCCGCCACCGGAGACTTTTCCAGCATAGACGAGATCGAAGAGTCGGCAAACCGGCAAGCACCATGATCCATGCCCTAAAGAAATACGCCGTCCTCAACGACGTCATCGAGCGATGCAACCGAGTCGTCTTGGACACGCTGGCGCACAACACCATTCAGGAGGCGGCGATCGCCATCGAGAGCTTCAACAACGGGGGCAAGCGGCTTCGTCCAGCGTTGCTCATTCTCGCTTCGATGGTGCCCGACGGCCGCGGATTCGACGATGTTGAAGCCGATTTGATCGATCTGGCCGCCGCGGTAGAACTGGTTCACCTCTCCACGTTATTTCACGACGACGTCATCGACGAAGTCGACCATCGTCGCACCAAGCCCAGCGCCCGCACTAAATACGGCAACTACGTCTCGGTATTGACCGGCGACTTCGTACTTGCCGAAGCTCTGGCATTGGTACAACGTAGCAACATAGCAGATACAATTCCAGAATTCATTCGCACGCTGCGCGTGCTGATCCGAGGCGAAAGCCTGGAAACAAGACACAAGTTCGACTACGATCTGAACGAGGCACAATATTACGACATCATATCGGAAAAAAGTGCCTCGCTGTTCGCGCTCAGCTGTAAGCTCGGCGGTATGAGCCGCGGCAGTCAATATGCCGACACGCTCGGCCATTTCGGCTGGAATCTCGGAATGGCGTTCCAGATGATCGACGATCTTGACGACATGTTGGAGAATCCAAACCGTTCGCATGACTGCGACCTTCGCAATGGTTATCTCGCCCTGCCGATGATTCGCGTTCTCAGTAGCCTCGAAGACGGCTACCGCGACCAACTGTTGCGAATCATCGAGGGCGCCGAATTTGCCGCCGAGAACGAACGATTCATAGTGTCACTTTGCCTCGAGCACGGAGCGATCGAGGAGACAGGCGGCGAAATCCGCCGGCACCTGGACCGGGCAGCATCGACGCTCGAGAAATTCGGCGACAGCGAATCGAAAGACTTGTTGACGTATATCGTTAGTGATTTGAAAGCCTACTCCGAGAACCAGATTACCAACTTCGCCAACTTCGTCGAAGCATCTACATAATCAAAAAACGATTAGTCAGTTGAATTGAAAGGGGCTCACAGTGGCTGTTGACAGGAAGCTCGACGCCGAACAGGCGTATACCGACCAGCGGCAGTACTTTCAGCACTGGGAAAAACTCAAGGACTGCATCGACCAGTACATCGACATCATGCTCAACTATCGCCAAAGCGGCCACCCGGGCGGATCGCGGTCGAAGGTCTATGCGATGGTCTCGCTGCTTCTCAGCGGCGCCAAAAGATGGGACATCCGTCACCCCGAAAAGCGATTCGGTGACCGGTTCGCTCTGGCGGCAGGACACACGGTTCCGTTGGTCTATGCCACCTTGTCGGTTCTCAACGAGATATTGCGAGCCAAGTACGAGCAAACCGGTGATGAGAAGTACAAGGTGTTCGGCGAAGCGAACCGCGCTTTGTACTGGGAGGACCTCCTCGGATTCCGGAACAACGGCGGGCTGCCGGGCCACGCGGAGATGGAGGGTAAAACGCTCTTCCTCAAGGCCAACACCGGCCCTTCTGGCCACGGCTCGCCACCGGCCGCAGGTCAAGCCGTCGCCTTAAAGCGCGCCGGCGCGAAGGGGGTAAAGGTTTGGGCGATCGAGGGTGAAGGGGGGCTTACCCCGGGAGCCGTGCACGAGACGCTAAATTCGGCCTACGGTTTGGGGCTCACCAATTTTCACTATATCATCGATTGGAACGATTTCGGCATAGACGACAATCCTATTACCCACTACGTCTATGGCTCTCCGCGCGATCTGTTCGCGGCGCACGGATGGAGGATTTCGGAAGCGTCTGATGGTGCTGACTGGGACTCTGTAACCCGCGCGTTGATGGAGGTCGTCCACGGCGAGAACCCGGAGAACAAGCCCAGCATGATGTTCATGCGCACGAAGAAGGGTCGCGGATACTACAAGTACGACAACAAGTCGCATGGCTCGCCGCACAAGATGAATCACGAACTGTTCTGGAAGACCAAAAAGGACTTCATGGACAAGTACGGAATGGAGTTTGTCGGCTACGGCCAGGACGCGCCCGAGGGCTCCGAAGAAATCCGGTCCCAGGAATACGAGAACTTGAAACTGGTCGCCGACGTGATCCGGGCCGACGAGGCACTGGTAGACTACACGGCCAATCGCCTGGTCGAAATCGGCGAGTCGGTTCCCATCGAGATCGATGGTCTAAAGCTGGACACCGCTTCCAATCCGATCAACGATCGGGAGTTGTACGACTTCCAGTCCTATCCCGAGGAGATGTGGGCCAAACCGGGCGCGAAGAAACCCAACCGTGCCGCGCTCGCCGCATGGGGAGGATGGGTCAACGCGTGGTGCCAGAAGAAGTACGGTAGGCCGCTCTTTATTGCCATGAGCGCCGATCTCGCCGACTCGACCAACATATCTGGCTTCGCCAAAGGATTCGGTGACTTCGAGGGGCACGGCTGGTTCCATCGCGACGACAACTTGGAGGGCGTGCTTCTCCCCCAGGGGATTACCGAATTCACTAATTCCGGCATCGCCACGGGAATCGCGTCTGTCAATTTTTCGAAGACGCCGTACGACGAGTTCAACGGTTTCTACGGCGCTTGTTCGACGTACGGTTCGTTCGTCTATCTCAAGTATGGGCCGATGCGGCTGTTCAGCCAGCTGGCGCAGGACTCACCACTCAAGGTGGGCAAGGTCCTGTGGGTCGCCGGACATAGCGGTCCCGAAACGGCGGAGGACTCCCGCACGCACTTCGGAATCTTTTCGCCGGGTGTCACCCAACTCTTTCCCGACGGGCATGTGATCGACGTTCACCCGTGGGAGTACAACGAGGTTCCGGTCGTCATCGCGGCGTCGCTGGCGGCAGACGCTGCGATAATCGCGCTTCACCTTACCCGACCACCGATCGAAATTCCCGACCGCGAAGCGTTGGGAATGCCATCGCACACGGCCGCGGCGAAGGGGGCGTATGTAATGCGGCCGTACCGTAGCGGCCAGCCCAAAATGGGGGTGGTCCTCGTCCAAGGTACATCCACCACCAACAACCTCGTCAAAATCTTGGGCAAGCTGGACGAGGAAGGTCTCAACGTAAAGGTTGTCGCCGCGGTGAGCCCTCAGCTGTTCGCGTTGCAGGACGCATCCTACCGAGACTCGGTGTACGGTACGGATGAGCGTCTCGACGCGATGGCGATCACCAACCGTTCGAGGCTGCTGATGTCAGACTGGATTGAGCGGGGGGTGTCATATGAATACACGCTGAGTTCGGACTGGGACGACCGATGGCGGACGGGTGGCAGCCTTGACGAAGTGATCGAAGAGGCACACCTCTCCCCTTCCCATATACTCAAAGGCATCCGTCGATTTGCCAAAGATCGCGACAAGCGTTTGAGAGCGATCAGGGACCGGCTCGACCGGCTCGAGGGCTGATAGCGGGCTAATCCTGTTGCTCGCTGCCACTCGTTGATGAGTGGGCTGTCTCGTCCTCGTTCAATACCTGACGAACGGCCTCCATGTCGGAGTCCTCTCCTTTGGGCCGAGTCCGCAACATCGTAATCCCGGCCGCCACCAGAACCAACGGCCACAAGCGGAAAAACGGTGAGACGATTCGCTCGTTGATGATCCCTCCCTCGCGCAGGAATCCCAAAAAGGCAAACAGGACGACGACCACACCCATGATAAGTGAGGGTGTTCCTTGCCGGTGTGTGGTAGAAACGGCCAGTAGTCCTATTCCGGCGATCGCTGGTATCACCGGCCAGAAAGACTCCATTCGGCTCCACGGAAATATCCCCAAAGAGAAGAACAAGAGAAATACGCCCATCAACAGAGAGGTTAAAGCGCCAAACAGCATCTCCGGCGTTCTGCCACGCGCGTATACGCGCAAGAACAAGATTCCACCCAGGATCGGGAACAACGGCCAGACGTTGGCCCAGCCCAGCAATACGTTGTTGCTGACCATCAGAAATAGAACACCGATAATGATCAGTCCGATTCCGGTGAATTTCCTCTTCCGGGCTGTAGCTAACATCGTTCAAACTCCTCTTTCTGTCCGGATATCTTCCCGGCCGGGACTAGGTCCCGGCCGGACCTTCCTCAGAAATAGTATAAAACTCCTCCGGGACTTGCAATTCAATAGTAAAGTCTACTAGAATAGCGCGCGACACGGATACGGGGCGCCGGCTCCAGGCGCCCTTTGGACTCTGGACCCGCTATCTATCCTCAATCCGTCAAAAACATGCCTCGCGGAACACAGGCCCAACCACACACACCCACTTTTTTTGCGGATTGAGGCCGAAAACGAAAGTGAGAAACAATGATTGGTGACAAAATACACATCGAGCCGCACCACACCAAAGCAGCCGAAGAGATTTTCCAGGCGGTGAAAGACCGGGTCGGCTCGGGCCGGGTGGCGTTCACCGTCGCGGGGCAGTCGGGTGCGGGCAAGTCGGAGATCGCCGCCGAACTGGCCAGGTTATTCGACGGAGACCGACATAAGACGTTTGTTTTTCAGCAGGACGACTATTTCGTCTATCCGCCGAAGACCAATCACAATCAAAGACTAAAGGACATCGGCTGGGTAGGTACGAAAGAGGTCAAGATCAATCTACTCGACGAGCACATTGCCGCATTCAAGAGCGGGAAACACCCGTTACTGAATAAACCTTTGGTGATTTTCGATGAGGACCGCGTCACCGAAGAGACCGTTGACCTCTCGCCGTTCGACATCGTCATTGCGGAGGGGACATACACCTCCTTATTGAAAAACGCCGACTACCACGTGTTCATCGATCGCGACTACTACGACACCAAGAAACACCGACTCGCGCGCGGTCGTGACACAATTGATGAGTTTTCGGATGAGATTCTGAAGATCGAAGACAAAATCATTACCAAGCACAAACAGTACGCGGACTTCATTGTCCGTAAAAACTATTCGGTCGAAGTCGTTCGGAAGTGATGCCGTGGGGGAAAGCAATTTCGGATCAACCATCAAAAGGGAGTTAAAATGTCAAAAATAAGAAACATCGCCCACTTCAGCGTCCACGGTTACTTCGACCCCGAGCCGATTCTGGGACGTACGGACACGGGCGGCCAGGTTACCTACGTCCTCGAACTGGCAAAATATTTGGCGCGGATCGACGATATCAAAGTCGACATATACACGAGGCAGTTCGAAGGCCTAGATCAAATCGCGCCCGTCAACGATCGCGTACGCGTCGTTCGGCTTCCTTGCGGGCCCGACAAGTTCATCCGCAAAGAGGATATTTTTCCCTACTGGGACGAGTTCGTCGACAACGCGATGAACTTTTTGCAGGAAAATGGCCTGAGATACGAAGTGCTCCACGGCCACTATTGGGACGCGGGGTACGTGTGTATGAAACTGGGAGGGCGGCTGGATCAGCAGTTCTTTTATACGGCGCACTCGTTGGGCGCTTGGAAAAAAGAGCAGATGGGCGGCAACCCGGAAGAGATGGAGAAGTTGTTCAAGTTCGAGGAACGCATTCACTGGGAAAATATTCTATTTCGGGCAGCCAAGGCGCACACAGTGACCACCGAAGACGGCAAAGATACGTACAAGAGGCTTTACGAGTTCGAAACGCCGGACATGGAAATTATCCCGCCGGGCGTGGATATACACCGTTTTCGGCCGCTCGAACCGGGCGAAACGGAGCGCAATCTAGAAACTCCGGATAAATATATATTCGGGTTGAGTCGAATTGACTCCAACAAGGGGCACGTCGAATTGATTCGCGCATTTGCACACGTGGCCGCGAAGGTACCCGACGCCTGCCTCGTGATCGGCGGTGGATCGAAAGAACCAAAACAACACGAGATCGACGTCAAGAACAGTTTCTTGAAAGTCGTCGATGAGCTGGGTCTCGGCGACCGCGTGATCTTCACCGGCTACGTACTCGACGACGACCTGGCGACCTACTATCGCAAAGCTAGCTTGTTCGTGCTGCCGTCGAAGTACGAGCCATTTGGTATGACGACGCTCGAGGCGATGAGCTGTGGCACACCCGTGGTGGTTACCAAATTCGGAGGCATTCGTAAAAACCTCAAAAACGAGTACGATGCATTGATGGTCGATCCGACCGACGAGGAAAAATTCAGCGAGGCGATGACGCGAATACTGACCGACGGCGTACTGTCGCAGCGGCTGGTTGAGAATGGCTTGAAAACTATCCGCGAGCGGTTTTCGTGGGAAGCGATTGCGGCCACGACTCTCGAGTTTTACCAGCGTTACGTGTAGCGCTCTTCATTGGGGGGACTATCGCTGGGATACGCGAGGAGAGGCGATGAACGAGATCGGCCGAGTGCTGCTGGTATTTGGGATCATACTGGTCGTAGTCGGCCTTTTGATGATCCTCCTCCCCGCCGATAAGTTGTCTGTCCTCGGTCGTTTGCCGGGCGATATCGTCGTCAAAAAAAAGAATTTTACGGTCCATTTCCCGATCGTCACGATGATCCTGTTGAGCATTGTCCTCACGTTGATTCTCAATCTGATATCGCGTCGTTAAAATACGAACAGCTGCAACACGCGCAATAACAATAAGATACATGATTCTGCGCGTGCGTTTCCGGTCGAGCCGAACGCTCGTCTCACTAGGCCTTGACTTGCCGTGGGCGGTTTATTAATGTTTTGCCAAGCCTACGGACGATATAAACCTAACCCGCCTTTCAATTAGAGAACCCGTTTTTAGCCAGGAGGAATCTCGATGATACGATTCGCGTTGGTGTTGGCTCTCCTGACCGTCGTGGCGGTAGCCATGGTCGTCCCGGCGTCGGCCGAGGAGAAAAAGGACAAGAAAAATCCTGTTGTGGTCTTGCAGACTTCAATGGGCGACATGGAAATCGAACTGTATGAGAAAGAAGCACCGATTACGGTGCAGAACTTTTTGTGGTACGTGGAGAACGGTTTTTACGACGGTTTGATTTTTCACCGTGTGATGGACGGCTTCATGATCCAGGGCGGCGGTTTTACGCCCGACCTGAAACGGAAGCAAGGCAACGATCCGATAGAAAACGAGGCAACGAACGGATTGTCCAACGAGCACTACACGGTCGCAATGGCGCGCACCGCTGATATCAACAGCGCGTCCAGCCAGTTTTTTGTCAATGATCGGGACAATTCGAACCTCGATTATGTAAATCAAAGCAACTATGGATACTGCGTATTTGGCAAAGTGATCGCTGGCCAAGAAGTGGTCGACAAAATCAGCGAAGTTACCGTCACTACCAAGAACGGAATGAAGAACGTGCCGGTCGAGACCGTCGTGATCAAAAAGGCTTACGTCGAAGGTGGAAAAAGCTCGAAAAAGCAAAAATCGAGCGAGTAGTTCGACCTGTCACGAAACTAAAAAGCCCCGCTTTAGAAGCGGGGCTTTTTTATGGTTTCGTTATCATTTTCATGAATGTGTCCTCGTCGATGACCTCAACGCCGAGTTTTCCCGCCTTGTCCAGTTTGGAACCGGCTTTTTCGCCGGCCACAACATAGGTGGTTTTCCTGGATACCAACGACGTTGCCTTACCGCCCCTTTTTTTGACCTCCGCTTGCGCCTCGTCGCGCGTCATACGAGTAAGCCCACCGGTAAACACGAATGTCATGCCTTCGAACTCAAGGCTTTTTCCTTCGGGCGCTTCGGGAAATACAATACCGGCGTCGAGTAATCGGCTGACCATTCGGCGGTTGTCTGAATTCGACGCGTACGAGACTATCTCTCGCGCAATTACCGGCCCGACACCGAGGACGTCAGCGAGCGATTCCTCCGATGCCTCGAAGACCGAATCAACCGTGTTGAAGTTGTCCGCGAGAATCTCGGCTACTGTCGTGCCGACGTTTCGAATACCCAGCGCAAACAGAAATCGAGGCAAAGTGGCGTTCTTCGATTTTTCGATCGCCGCGATCAAGTTCTCGGCCGATTTCACCGCCATCCGTTCCAGCGATGCCAGGTCGTCCTTTTTGAGTCTGTAGACGTCAGCGGGGCTGTGAATTTTCCCCGCGTCTACCAGCTGTTCGACAAGTTTCTCGCCCAGGCCTTCGACGTCCATGGCGTCGCGCGAGGCGAAATGGCGGATACGCTCTTTGACCTGTGCGTCGCAGGTCGTGTTGGGACACCGGGTGACGACTTCGCCTTCGGGACGTTGCACCTGTGTTCCGCAGACCGGGCACTCGTCTGGCATTTTGAACTTCTTGAGTCGTCTGTCGCGTAAGTCCTTTATCGACGCGACAACTTCTGGTATGACGTCGCCTGCCCGGCGTACGAACACCCAGTCGCCCACTCGTATATCCTTGCGATCGATTTCGTCCTGGTTGTGAAGGGTGGCGTTGGATACCGTTACACCGCCCACCATCACTGGCTCGAGGCGGGCGACCGGCGTCAGTGCCCCCGTACGGCCGACCTGTATCTCAATATCGAGGATCTTCGTCCGTTCCACCTGCGGTGCGAACTTCCACGCCACGGCCCATCGCGGCGACCGCGCCCTTTGGCCAGCTTCCGTTTGGACGGCGAATGAGTTGACTTTGACGACTACCCCGTCGATCTCATACGGGAGCCGGTCGCGTTTCGACTGGATGTCTTCGAAGTAAGATATGACGGTTTCGATGGTATCGCGGCACTCGGACAAACCGTTCACCGGTACCCGCCAGGCGCGGAGTTGTTCCAGCACTTCCCACTGCGACGATAGCGCCGCTTCTTCGGGGTTGCCAATGCCGTACGAAAAAAACTTGAGGGGACGCGACGCGGTGACTTTGGGATCGAGCTGCTTGAGGGAACCGGCCGTGGTGTTGCGCGGATTGACGTATAGCTTTCCCCCCGCACCTCCCTGTCTTCGGTTGAGCTCGTCGAAATCCTCCAGATCCATGTACACCTCGCCGCGTACGCTGAGTACCGCCGGCACCACCGATCCAGCATGAAGGCGCAGGGGTATCGCCCGGATCGTTCTGACGTTTTCGGTGATGTCCTCGCCGCGTACACCGTCCCCGCGCGTGAGACCGCGCACCAGCAAACCGTCTTCGTATATCAACTCGATGGCCACGCCGTCCATCTTGGGCTCGCACACGTAGTCGGTTCCGCCGCCCTCACCCACGGCACGTACGAGCCGCTCGCGCCAGGCGCGGACCTCATCGGCGTCCATCGCGTTTTCCAAGGACAACATCGGGCGGCTGCGAGTGACCACTTCGAATCCCGACTGCGGGGCGGCGCCCACGCGTTGAGTGGGAGAATCGGGCGAGCGAAACTTCGGAAACGCCTGTTCGATCTCCAGCAGCTGCCGCATCAACCTTTCGTAATCGGCGTCGGAGATTGTCGGCCGCGCCAAGACGTAGTAACGGTAGTTGTGCTCGTCGATCTCGCGACGCAGCGACTCGACCTCGGCTTTGGTGGGCTTTTTCACGGGCACGCGCCTTGCTCCATCTAGCTAAATCGCAATGAGTTGTAAATTCAACCGCATATAGATTCTAGCAAAATCTGCCCGGTTTGTGTAGAATCGACCCAACCAGATGGAATCTGACAAGCTGAAATACGAGGACAGGAAGAGGCTCGTCGGCGAATTGGAGCGCCTCGGCCCGGGTGGCATCGAGGTGATGGTCCTGGGGGTCGAAGCGCCCGGCTTCGAATCTCTGGCGGCCGACCAAAAGCGGTTTGCCTACTATGTCTACCGCGCGGCGGTAGCGGGCAACGCCATTGCCTTCAAGCAGAGCCACCGGCATGCCTACGAGATCAAGCAGCTGCTCGAGGCGGTCTATCATCATTCCGACGGCATGGAGCCGGCGCTCGTCGAGGCCGTCCACGACTACCTCAAGTTCGTCTGGATCCACCACGGTCAATACGACCACTACACGCACACGAAATTCACACCCACGGCTCTCACCGAAGAGGGATTTCGTAAGGCCGCCGAATACGCCGTCGCCAACGGCGCGAAAATCCCCGCCGATGAGTCCGAGACGCTCGACGAGGTGTTGAAGCGTCTGGGACCGTCGATTTTCGACGCCACGTTCGAGCCAATTCAAACCAACCAGTCTGAAGGCGAAGACATTGTCGCCGGGAGCGCAGTCAACTACTGGGATCCCGACGTAACGGAGCAAGACCTCGCGGACCTCGAGCCGGGGATGCAAAACCGGCTAAACGTACGTTATGCAAAGCGCAACGGGAAAATCGTGCCCGAACTGTACAAAATCGGCGGTCTTTACGGCCGTGAATTAGAGGCGATCAGCCATTTTCTACGGCTGGCGATACCGTACGGGGAATCGGTCGAGCAGCAGAAGTCGATCGAATCGCTGCTGGAGTTTTACGAAAGCGGAGACGAAGAGGACTTCCGCCGCCACAGCGTGCACTGGCTCAAGGCCAATTGCGACGTCGACTATCTCAACGGTTTCATCGAGGTGTATCTCGATCCGCGGGGCGTGATTGGTCAGTACGAGGGGAACGTGAGTTTCAAAATGGGGGCAACGTTGATCGATGGGTTGGCAGACAACACGATCTACTTCGAAAGGCGCATGCCGTGGCCAGAAAAGTACAAGCGAAGCGTGGTGGTCCGGCCTGTGGCAAATGTGGTCAATGTCTTGGTGGAAACTGGCGACGCCGGACCGGTTTCGCCAGCGGCGTACAATCTGCCGAATTATAACGACGTGCGCAGGGATCATGGCAGCAAGAACGTCATACTTCAGAACATCGAAAATACCTGGTCGGAAGAGCTGCTGAAACAAACGGTCGACGAATTCTACTTGCCGGAGTATCGCGAGAACGTCCTCCGATACGGCCGGACAATGGTTCGCCCGCTGGAAGTGTATATGCACGAGATCATTGGTCATGGATCGGGTCAACCGGACGTCAAACTCCCCGGCGACCCTCGATCATTTCTCGGGCGGGTCTACTCGGCGCTGGAGGAGTGCCGTGCGGATCTGGTGGCGTTGTGGCACATCGCCGATCCAAAGTTGATCGAATTGGGGGCGTTCTCGCTCTCGGAACAGCGCGCGGTGGTGGAGACGATGTACATAGCATTCCTGCAGGGCTGGTTTTCGCGTATCGACCGGGTTCCCGGTCTGGAGGTGCGGGAGGCGCACAATAAAGGTAATCACCTGATTTTGATGTATCTTCTGGAAGGCCGTGGCAAACAGAACGGCGGGGTCGAGGTCATAGAGGTCGACGGCGATTACTTCGTGCGACTTACCGACCTCGAGACGGTTCGAAACGGCATTGGCGTGTTACTCAGTAAGATCCAAACGATCAAATCTACGGGTAATCGGAAAAAAGCGGAGGAGTTGTTCGACAAGTACGGAACACGCCTCGACGCAAACTGGAAAGAGAACATCACGGCGCGCAAGAAGAAACTGGGAACGCCGAAGATCAAAGCGTTTGTATTTCCGCGGCTGGAACCTGTGATCGAAGGCGGCGAAATCGTCGACGTCAAGATCCACAATGACGAAGACCTCACCGCCCAACAACTGCGCTTCTCACGCCTGGAAAATTCCACGTCTATAGACGAATCTTCTCCCTGATCCCAAGGAAAATATCTTAGCGGCGAGTTACGATGCTTCATTAAGGAAGCGGCGGAGGCTTTTGAGGTGTTCCCAGGTGACTTGCTTCTTGTTCGGATCGCGCAGCAGGAAGGCCGGATTGTACAGCACCACAAATTGAATACCGCGAAACTGCGGTAGCTCGAAAAACTTGCCTGCTTCGTCTTCCATTTTGATGTCCGAGCGCGACGGATCGAACCACTTGAGGGCCACGGCACCCAAGATAACTATCACACGCGGCGCGGCTAGTTCGATTTGCTTTTCCAAATACGATATGCAAGCGTCGACTTCCGGCCTAGTTGGCGCGCGGTCCGTATCCGGCATGCACTTGGTGACATTGGCGATCAGTACATCTTTATTCGAGTCGAGGTCAATTGCGGCAAGCATCTTGTCTAGCAACTCGCCGGCACGACCCACGAACGGCTTTCCGACCATGTCCTCGTTTACACCCGGCCGTTCGCTGATGAGCAGGATGTCCGTGTCTGCGTCGCCGCGGTCGATGACGATTTTCCCCCGGCTGTGGCACAGCGTGCACCGACGACAATCGTACGCGGCTAACCTGTCGTGGAAATCCCCGTAAGTTTTCGCTGCCAGTATTTCGTTGTACTCAGTATCGAACAAATCGTTCTGCATGAGTCCGGTCCTTACGGGACATTCCAGCCAGAGTGCCCGATGGCCATCCTACGCCTTGTCGCGACCGTCCCGCAATCGGTACTTGCGGCCCCGGCGCGCTGCGATTACAATTCCCTTATGATATTCTACCAAATCGACGCCGGCGGCGACCGTAACTTCGCCTATCTCGTGGGCGACGAGGACGCAAAGAGGGGAGCGCTCATCGATCCCCCGCCGAACTCAAGCCGCTACATGAACTTAGTAGAAAAGCACGACCTCGGCATCGACTACGTGGTCGTTACGCACGGCCACGGGGACCATACGTGGGGAGTCAGCGAGGCCATCGAGCGCTTCGACTGTAAGTTCGTTGGTCACAAGTCGATTGCCGCCGGTATCGACATTCCTGTGGGCGACGGTGACACGCTCCCTCTGGGAACGCTCACGATGGAGTTCATCTACACGCCCGGACACACCGACGACGCGATCTGCGTTCTGTGTGGGGACAAGCTAGTCACCGGAGACACGCTTTTTGTGGGCAAGGTCGGCGGCACCGACCTGGGAACAGGCGCCCGCAAGGAATGGGACAGCCTCCACAAACTGATGAAACTCGATCCCAAAGTCGAGGTTTGGCCGGGACACGACTTCGGTGTTGCGCCCTCGTCGACAATCGGCCATGAGCTCGAGAGCAACCCGTTTCTGCTCCGCAAGACCTTCGAAGAATTTATCGACCTCAAAGTGAACTGGCTCGACTACAAACGCAAGCACGGTATTCCTTAGGCAGATCATGGCCTGAGGATCGGCGGGACTTCGCGCGCGCCCCTGCAGCGGCATACGAATTGCACCATCCTGATCCGACATTTCCCTAAATTGCTAAAACGACTGTATTCGTTTCAGTTACGCCGCAGAGGTATGCGAAATGGCAAATAACTTGCCGACGCTGGCTGCAAATCTAGAGGTACTAGAAGCCGATCTGATCAAGACGCTGGAAACGGATCAGCACCAAGGGTGCGATCCGTCCGTCATCCGCGAGAAATCCAACCGGTATGCAGAAGGCGTGAGTCTGCTGATGACCACAGGCTCGTCCCACTCGATCGATAACCGGGAGGACCATCTCGACAGTTTTCTTCCCAGGCTGGAAAGCGCCTATGCCGGTTGGAAATCGGTAGATAATGCATTCGAAGGTGTCTTCCGATTGGCGTACGACAACTCCATACCTCGTAAAAACCTCCTTCTCGATCAAATGCATGCCGACCTCATCCAAAATGTCGGTGACCCGCTGGCGGAAAGTTACATTCGACTCAAAGCCGAGTGGCGTTCGCACCTGGCGGACCGTCCGTGGGATGCGTACTTGGAGGCAAATCCCAATCATTTGGACTCCGAACGGCTGGACGGATGTTTGAATGCACTGATTCGCGGCGATGACTTGGACGTCGAAGACGCTCTCAACGAGCTTACTGGTGATCTGCGACACGCCTTTATCGACTTCATCGAGTCTACGCCGGACAGTGTCGTCGACATCGAACCCGGCTTGTGGAAACGCCCGGAGATCGTTATTGCAAGCGATTTCTGGGGCCGCGGTCGTCGCCGCCGGTTGGTCGACGTGCTCGAGAACAAAGCCTCACCGCGCTTTGCAGAGGCGTTTGGTGCCTTGAAATCGTTTTTCACCCTGCAGCGTCCCGGCGGCGCGGCGTACTCCCCACGGGTGGTGGCGAACGAATTGAGACAGGTTCCGATCGAGCACCGGGGCCGTTTTTATCGCTGCCTGATGCTGCATCCCGATTACGAGATGCGCCGTTACGCAGTGAGGAATTCCAGTGTGGGATCCATGTGGAAGGCGCTTACGCCGACGCAGGTGCCGTGCGCGACTATCCTATCGTTACTAGAGCACCTGGTTGCGTCGAACTCGTACTCGACAACCCAACGCAAAATCTTCTTCGACGCCATCTACCGGCGTGTGTTGAGCGTGACGACGCGCTCCGATGTGCTATACGCGCGCGGTATCGTTCGCATTCTGACCCGGCTCAACTTTTTCCTGGAAGACGACTACTTCGTTAAGATAATGGCGTTGCTAGACTACCTCGAAGCAAAAGAGAAGACGTACAAAATCAATGACTCCACGATGCGCGAGTACACCGAATCCCTCAAAAGCGAAAAGCAACGCGCGGGTAACGTCGAAACCGAACCTCCTGTGTTTGACGATATACCGTTGGTGATTCTACGCAAGCTCGCCCGAGACGGCCATTTTTGGGATTTGCTTGCCATGCACCCGATCGTTAAGATCGCCAAAGAAACGATCGCCCACATTTCCACTCGCGACCGGGCAATGGTTGTCGCGAGCAACCACCGCGTCAACCAGGAGGTGCTTCGCTATATAGGCAAGCGGCGCGCGCTGTTCCCCACGCTTCTTGCCAAACTCACTCTATTGGGCAACCCACGCACCCCTCCCGGTGTATCGATGGAGTACCTACCGGATCTTGGACGCAACGATATCGAACGGCTCCTGCGACAGCCCGTCGTTCACCCGGAACTCCGTACGGTCCTGCGCAATCAGTTCAACCGCGGCAGACGTTAAAAAGCGACTTGCCAGGTCTTCAGCTTTACACTAGCCTTTGGGGATCATACCGTTGGCATTGGTTCAGCAGCTCCCGATAACTTGTTTAACATTCCCATGTTAAGGGCTAGGGCATTCTAGTGACGCATTTGAGAGATCCGCGTATATCCCGCAGGACAGTGGTCCTGTCTACGGTCGCGGTCATCACCGTTCTGGCACTGGCGTTTCCGGCGCTCGCGACCGAGCGCATCGATCCTGCTGAAACGTCCCAACACGGTCCCGGATTGGGCGCTGAGCTGGAATTGTGGGCGTGCCTGCCGTTTGTCGGCATCCTGCTGTCGATCGCTCTGTTTCCTTTGATAGCGCCGAGGTTCTGGCACCACCATTTCCCAAAGGCGTCGGCGTTTTGGGCGTTGGTGTTTGCTGTTCCTTTCTTAATCGTTTATAAGGGCGAAGCGCTACACGAGATTCTTCACGTCTATATCATCGATTATATCCCATTTATTATTCTGTTGTGGGCGTTGTTCACAATTTCAGGGGGGATTGTGGTGCGCGGTACGATCAAGGGAGCCCCATCACAAAATGTAGTGTTGCTCGCCATTGGTACAGCGCTAGCTTCGTGGATCGGCACGACCGGGGCATCGATGGTGTTGATTCGGCCGGTGCTCAGGGCCAACGCCTGGCGAAAACGAAAGGCCCACGTCGTCGTGTTCTTCATTTTTCTCGTGAGCAACATCGGCGGATCGTTGACGCCGCTCGGCGACCCCCCTCTATTCCTTGGATTTCTTCACGGCGTGCCGTTCTTTTGGACATTCAATTTGATTCTGCCGATGCTGCTGGTCGCGTTACCGCTGTTGCTGATCTTCCTGCTCGTCGACACATTTTACTACCGCAAGGAAGACCCGCCGGACACGCAAGAATCGCAGCCAATCAAGATAGAGGGCCTGCACAACCTGGTTTTTCTGGGCGGCGTCGTGGGCGCTGTACTGGTGAGCGGCTTGTGGGACATCGGGACCATCAGTATATTGGGCATCGAGCAGAAAATTCAGTTTCTTTTGCGAGATGGCATCATGATTCTGATGGGACTTTTGTCGCTCATGACCACGCGGAAAGAAATCCACGACGCAAATCAGTTCAGCTGGTTTCCGATCAAAGAGGTCGCGATTCTTTTTGCCGGCATATTCATGACGATCATACCGGCGCTAGCGATCCTCAAGGCCGGCGAGCACGGCCAGTTGGCGGGAATGATGCACGCGTTGTCGGAACCGGGTCACTACTACTGGATCACGGGCGGCTTATCCAGTTTTCTAGACAACGCGCCAACGTATCTGACGTTTTTCAACACAATATTGGGGAATTTCTATGCGGGCGTACCGGAGCCTGAGGCAGTGGCCGCGCTAATCCGCGAAAATGAAAAGTATTTGCTGGCGATTTCGACCGGCGCGGTGTTTTTCGGCGCGATGACTTACATCGGCAACGCGCCCAATTTTATGGTCAAAAGTATCGCCGAAGAGGCGGGCGTACCGATGCCCAGCTTTTTTGGATACATGATCAAGTACTCGTTGATCATCCTGATCCCTTTATTCTTCGTCGCGGCATTGATATTCTTCAGATAGTAGCTTTGGGAGGCTTCGATGGCGGTCAAACACTACGACTTTGTCATTAAGGGCGAGTCCACCGTGCTCTGCGCGTATTTGGAAGGTTTTCTGAGGGGAAAAGGCATTAGGAGCGGCTATTTTTTTACGGAAGACTACCCGATTCAATCACACTTTATCAAGGAATTGATCAAGTACCACGGCGACGTCGTTCACTTGATCTGTCGATCGAACCTAAGGCCAGCGATCCGCTCAGCAATCGCTCAAAGCGCCGGAAGGTTCATTTTTGAAATCAAGGAGTCGAAGTCGCTGACCGGCGCGACATTCGACTTTAAATTCAAGACGGCGAGCCGGTCCGTGGCGGGTATCATCAAGCGGCTATTGGGAAGGCATCCCGCCGGTGTCAAACTGGTGAATTACGAGCCCAAAGAAATCGTCGATCCGGACGCCAAAGGCCCCGAGGGATATGCGCCGCTTCACGAGTATACGTTTAGTGGCAGGGGTACCATAGTAGGTGATATTGAAGGCGTGTTGAAAGTCTACGAGAAACTCGAATGCAACGAGTTTATCGACTGCGATGACATCGAAATCGTGTATTGACGTGCGACGGCCCCGACACCGACTTTACTGACCGGCCGACTTTATTGACCGGCGCTCAAGATCTTCTCGATCAACTCTTCGTCTTCCGGCAACAAGCCCGCGGGCGGCAGACGCCTGACGACTTCTCGCCACTTTTCATCTGCTTCGAACACATCCTGGAAGTAAGCCATTGCCTCGGTTTCTCTTCCGTTGGTCATCATCGTGATTGCTGCCCAGAATTTCACCTCGATGTTGTCGGGCAGAAGTTCGGCGGCTTTGTCATACGCGATAAGCGCCGAAGCGGCGTCGCCGATGGCCATGTGCTCGTCGCCTTCGTTCATGTAATCGTATGCGCGATGGACCTTGACCAGTCGGCGGAGTTCTTTGACCGGCGTTGGATGATCTTCGACTCGCAAGTCCATCAATCTGTCTGTATACGGGCGCCCAGACGACCCCGGTTTGACGATTATGATGGCGGCCGACTGCTTGCCCCTGATATCTCCACCTTCGTCCTGGGCCGCCTCCAGTGCGGCTAGCATCCGTTCGGCCAAATCACCCGACGTGGTCTCGTACGCTTCTGCCATCGCACCCCAGACGGTCGACCGTTCCATCAAGTTGGCCTGGACCGAATACTGGTTGCCCGCGTGGTGTCCCGCCTCGGCAATGCAGTTCTCACCGGTATGGACGGCCACACGGCCCTCGGTGTCGATCATCGCGACTTGTCGGATGTCTCGGTTGGGGTCGGCGACCAGCAACGCGTCGAGCGCTTGCCGGGCAGTTTTACCCGCTTGCATCAGTTCGAGGCCGAGCGGGCCGTAGGAAATCTCTACGAGCGATTGCGTCGCTACCGCACCCACCCCGGCTTTGGCCCAGGGTACGACGGGTCCGACGGAGAACCAATGCGACTGGACGGCTACTCCCAACTCTCCAGTCAAGGAATCGCGGGCGACTATCGAGTAGGTATGGACAGGGCGCGTGGGGGTCTTGGATGCCGCGGCCGACCTGGGATTCGCATACGCGATGCCGGCCGTCGGCAGCTTCAGTATCGCGCCCGTGGGTATCAATGTCACGAAGGCAACGACAGACAGAAGAACCAAGGTTCTTTTCATGCGGTAACCTCCTGCACGCGGCAATCCGCCGCCGAAAACGGCGGTTGACGGGTGTCATCTATTGGCGTATGATCTGCTATTCCAACGACTTCACAAATTATCATACGAGCGGCCCACTTAAAAGACAAGAACCACATCACCCTGGAGCGACGTCATGAGCCTTACCCCCCCCAAGGAATCGGTGCTGAGCCGGTTTAAACGGTACGTCGAGATCGACACCCAATCCGACGAAGACTCAGAATCTGTGCCTTCGACGGCCATTCAACTCGATCTGTTGAAGTTACTGCACAAAGAACTACTAGAACTCGGTGTCGCGGACGCATCGATCGACGACAACGGATACGTGTTTGGGACCGTGCCGTCGAATCTTTCTTCCGGAGAGACCGAAAAAGTACCCGTGGTCGGTTTTATTGCCCACGCGGACACTTCGCCAGCCGTTTCGGGTAAAAACGTCAAGCCCATCGTACACGAAAAATATCAAGGTGGGGACATATCGTTGCCGGGAGACTCTTCGCAGGTGATTCGGACGTCGGAGTATCCGAATCTGGAGAAACGCTACACCGGAATGGACATCGTGACCAGCGACGGGACGACCCTACTGGGCGCGGACGACAAGGCCGGCGTGGCTGAGATCATGACAGCCGTAGACGTGCTGATTCAGAATCCCGACTTCAAGCACGGCACTGTTAAGGTTGGGTTCACCCCCGATGAAGAAGTGGGTCGCGGGGCAGATCACTTCGACGTCAAAAAGTTTGGGGCTGAATTCGCGTATACCATTGACGGCGGCCCGTTGGGTGAAATCGAATATGAGACGTTCAACGCATTCAGCGCCGAACTGACCATCAAGGGCTTCGGCGTTCATCCAGGGTACGCAAAAGGTAAGCTGGTCAACGCGATTCGCATTTTGGCCGACTTCGTTCAGGAGCTGCCCGCCGACATGGCGCCCGAAACTACCGAGGAGCGCGAGGGGTACATTCACCCCTACATTATCGAAGGACAGGCCGAGGCAGTCAAAATCCGCATGCTGTTGCGCGACTTCGAAATGGGAGAAATCGATAAACAAAAGGAGATCGTGCAGGGAGTGGTGGAAACATTGCGCGCTAAACACCCCAAGGCCGGATTCGAGCTGGCTTTCAAGGAATCGTATCGCAACATGCGTTATAAGATCGAAGAGGAGCCGCGGCTAGTCGAATACGCCGAAGAAGCGTCGCGTAAAATCGGTGTCGAACCCTATCACGAGTTGATACGCGGTGGCACAGACGGGTCAAGGTTGTCGTACATGGGTCTTCCCTGCCCCAATTTATTTGCGGGCGGCGAGGCAATTCATTCGACGCTCGAGTGGGTTCCGGTTCAGGTAATGGAGAAAGCATCGGAGTTGATCGTCCAACTGGCGAATGTTTGGGCGGCAAAAAGTCTCGGCGATTGATCGATAGTTTAAGAGCTTGTTGAAAAGCGCAAGTTGGGTTTCACGTTTCCTGCTGATTCTCACTTGCGCTTTTTGCTATGTTTGAAAAGACTGTCCGACAAAGAATTGGTGGCCCGCCTGCGCCAACTGGTGGGCGAAGAAAAATCCATCACTTTAGAAATCCTTCCACACCTGATCGAAGTCGGCCGAAGAAGCCTCTACCTTCAAAAGGGCTACGGCAGTCTCTTTGACTATTGCAA
>CBDVBX010000005.1:0-36629 GCA_965372335.1 uncultured bacterium
CCGGTCGCTGAACGGTGAACGTTCTGCGCCGATGATTTGATAATTCTCCGCACCTTTTCCGAGTAGGGCAATGACGTCATCGCTCCCTGCGCCATCGATTGCTTCGTGGATCGCATGACTCCGATCCAAGTCAACGCAGTAGTTGTCGAGTTGTTTGTTCATTCCCGCGAGGATTTCTTCGACAATTTTTTCGATGGGCTCGGTGCGGGGATTGTCCGTGGTTATATACACAAAATCAGACAGTTCCTGGGCAATCCGTCCCATTTCGGGACGTTTCGCGCGGTCGCGATCACCGCCGCAACCGAACACGGTGACGAGACGGTTTGGATTCAGATCCCTGCACGTACGCAGTACGTGCTCCATGCTGTCGGGGGTGTGGCTGTAGTCCAGTACTACGACCGGACTGCCTTTACCGCCGATCGTCTCGAACCGGCCCGGAATGCGATCTAGCAACTCCAAGCCTCTTTTTATCGAATTAACGTCGACGCCCGTCGCACGGGCGCCGGCCGCCGCGAGGGCGGCGTTGACCGCGCAGAAGCTCCCCAGCAGTTTCATACTCACATCCATGCTGTAGGCTTCATCTTCGTCGTCGAATTCCAGCGTAAACTTCGTTCCGTCCAACGTGATCCCAACGTCGCGAGCGCTAACACGTCGATCGGCCGAGTCGGCGGTGACCTCTTGATTGCCACTGTCGGCCACCTCGACCACAGTTTTGCTGCCACCAAAGTCTTCGCCAATCTCACGCGCGACCGGATCGTCACCCGAATAAACCAAAGTGCCGGGCGGTTTATGACGATCCGCCGCAACCAGGGAGTCGCAGAACTCACGCTTGGCCGATCGATAGTCATCAATCGTTTTGTGAAAGTCGAGGTGGTCATGGGTGACATTCGTGAGTATCCCAACGTCAAAGTTCAATCCCCACGTTCGATGTTGCCGCACCGCATGAGAACTAACCTCCATGACCACCCCGCGACATCCGCTGTCGACCATCTTTCGGAGCTGCCCGTGCAGCTCTACGGGGTCAGGTGTGGTGTGCAGCGTCTTTTTGAGATCGCCGCCCACGCCGTGCCCCAGTGTTCCAATAATGCCGACGGCGCCCCATCCGGACGCCTCGACGATCGAGCGATACATATGAGCCGTGGAAGTTTTTCCGTTAGTCCCCGTAATCCCGCACAAGCACAACCGATCGGCAGGGTCCCCGAAGAATCGCGACGCCAATTTGGCCAGCGTCTTCGACGTATCGTCCACGACGACGTTGGGCACACCGGCTTCGCCGGTTTTGCCGGCGTCCGCGATAGGTGTATCAGTGACCACGGCGGTCGCGCCTCGCGCAATCGCCTGTGTGACGAACTCGTGACCGTCCGCTGTGGTTCCTCGAATCGCGACGAACATGTCTCCTTGTTCGACGCAACGCGAATCGACCGTGATTCGTTTGATCTCCGCATCGAGCGACCCGTAGGTTTTGGGATCTTTCAGCGACTCGATCAGATTCATAAGTTTCATCGTTTGTTCTACGGCCCGCCGTCGTCGCGAGCCTCACAATAAAGCTTTACTCGTTGCCGACCGGTTCTCTTGCCGGGAGCGGGATTCTGTGATTTGACTACCCCACTCCCCACCAATGTGCATTCAAAACCGTGTCTGGCGGCCACCGTCTTTGCCTCACGAACCGGCATACCGCGTAAATCCGGTGTGACTTGCCGGTGTCCGCCATTCAGACCGTCGGCAACCACCAAGCGAATGACATCGTCTTTGTCCATGGGTACCCCGGGGCTGGGATTCTGGGCGACGACCCGGCCCGAATCACCTTGGCACAGCACGTTGCAACCAAGTTTGCGCGCGCGCTCCAACGCCGCCGCGCGTTCCATACGAATAAAATTCGGCGTCCGGTAGTCCGGTCTGTCGTGTGACGGCGGCGGTATCAATTCAGCGGCGAGCGTTCCGTTGAATACGCCTGTCGCGTTGGCGATTTGGCGAACCAACTCGGAAAAAACCGGAGCGCACGATACACCGCCGTAGCGAGACGCGTATCGAGGCTCGTCCAACATAACGAGACAAATAATTCTGGGGTTGTCCTGCGGGGCCAATCCGATAAAACTGGAGACGTACTTACCGGGAACATAGCCGCCCCTTGCGGACGCCTTCTGGGCAGTACCTGTTTTTCCGGACACCTGCATAAAATCAACTACCGCCGATCCGCCGGTACCCGCTTCAGCGGCGCGGAGGCAGAAATCTCGTAGTGTCCGGGCCGTTGATTTGGAGACCACCCGCCTGACCTTTACCGGTCGCGATCTCGTGACCCTTCCGGTCGCCTCGTCCGCTGCGCCGCGGAGCAGTCGCGGCAAGACCATCACGCCCTCGTTCGCCAGCACCCCGTAAGCGCGCACCATCTGCAAAGACGTAACGGCAATTTCCTGTCCAAAAGCCATTGTGCCCTGTGAACGGAGCGACCAGTCGTCCACCTCCGCCACGGTGCCGGCAGACTCACCGGTCAGTTCGATCCCCGTTTTTTCTCCGAATCCGAACAACCGGATGTAACGATAGAACTCCGCCGGTTCGATGAAGGCCGACGCTTTGTACATCACTATGTTGCTCGAAGCTTCGAACGCTTCTGCGAACGAGATTCTGCCACGGGGGTGCGGGTCCTTGATCCATATCCCGCCAATATTTGCCCTGCCGTTCTCCGCGTCGAACATGTCCGTGGGCGCCACCCGATCCGCGTCCAGCAACGCCGCCGCCGTTACCAGCTTGAACGTCGAGCCAGGCTCGTACACGTGTGAGATCGACCGGATCGTCCACAGCGAATCGGCGCGTTGCGCTCGGGAACGTGACTCAGGGGCGGGGTTTTCGGCCAACGCGAGGATCTCTCCGGTATCCGCAGCCATCACGATAATGGCGCCCGACCGCGCGCCGTTTTCCGCTACCGCTCGATCGAGTTGCGACTCGGCGATCTCCTGCACCACAACGTCAATGGTGAGATAAATGTGTTTGCCATCACGCGGCGGCTTTTCTACGAAGCGGTAATACAAGTCGCTGTGGTAATCGCCGTTCCTGACCACTTTGGCCGAACCGGGTACACCGCGCAACGCGTTCTCGAATGCCGCTTCCACTCCCGCTCGGCCATTGTTGTCCACTCCGACGAACCCGACGATTTTTGCCGCCACGGCTCCGTACGGATACACACGTCCCTGTTCGAGACAGATTTCGACACCGTCGAGATCGTTCAGTTTCTCTTCCGCCTCCGGGGACAACACACGTTTGCGATCCAACCACACAAAGTTCTTTTTCGAACGGACCTTTGAGCGGAGTGTCCGCTTGGACAAACCGAGCACGGAGGCTGCTGTGGATACAACTTTGTTCGGGCTGGTGACCTCTTGAGGATGGAGATACACCGACTTCAGCCGGACGCTGAGCGCCAGCGGTTTTCCGTGCCGGTCGAAGATGCAACCTCTTACCGGTGGAATCTGCTCCGTCACCACTATCTGGCCTATCGCCAGCGACTGGTAGTGCTCGCGATGGACGTATTGTATTTGAATGAGGCGCGCCCACAGCACGACCGCGACGACAACAAACACGACGCCGACGACATAGACTCGGACATGTCTTCTGCCCGACGTCACTGGCGCATCACCTCCGTGATCTCATGGATATCTTTCCCCATGACACCGGGCAGATCGACAGAATCGGCTGCGGGTTCGTTCCCCAACGTTCCTAGCGACCATTTCCAATCGACCGAAACGCGAACGAGTTGTTCCGAGTTTGCCGACAGCATACCGAACCGTGATTCACAAATCCTTGATATTCGATCTCTTGAAGACAGTGCCGCGTATTGTTTTGTTTGCAGACCGATCTGTTCTTTCAAATTGCGCTGGTTGCGCTCGCCTTTGAGGATGTCTTCCATGAGACTGTAGGTGTAAACGTGTGTCGACACGTAAGCCAGAAGAACACCGGCGCAGGTTGAATACGCCAATACCATCGCCACGACGCCAAGTCGGCCTGTGAGCGCATCCGCCACCAGATGGGACGTCCTCTTCAAAGCGTTAGAGCTGGGACTGTACTTCATGGCTTCTCCCGGGTTCCGATCACTTCGACCGCGCGCAATCGCGCGCTGCGCGCGCGCACGTTTGCTGTAACTTCCTCCGGCGAGGGCTTGACGACCCTGCGCGTCAGCACACGAACTCGCGGCACGTGGCCACAGGAACAAACGGGAGCGCCAGGCGGACATACGCAGGTGGCGCTCTCCAGCTTGCAGAACATTTTGACGGCGCGATCTTCCAGGGAGTGATAGCTGATGATGACGATCCGGCCACTGGGGTTCACGTGATCGAGTACGGTGGCAAGAAATCTATCGAGCAGATCAAGTTCGCCGTTTACCTGAATTCGGAAAGCTTGGAAGACACGACTCAGTTCAGAAGGCTTGGCACCGGCACCGAGGGCCCGTTCTATCGCCGCTTTGAGGTCAGCAGTCGAGCGCATTGCGTCGGTGTCGGCCGCCTCTTTGATCGCGCGCGCGATTCTCTTTGCCCTCCGGACTTCGCCGTAGCGACGAAGTGTAGCCGTTATCTCCGTGGCGTCGGCTTGTGCGATCCACTCTCGAACCGGGGTACCGTCGGTTCCCATCCGCATGTCGAGCGCGCCGTTTGCCGAGTAACTGAATCCACGAGACGGATCGTCCAGCTGCATGCTGGAAAATCCCAAGTCGAGCAGTACTCCGTCGACGCGACCGACCTCGGCGAGAAAGTCGTCGAGGTCGGGGAAGACGCCGCGGACCAGTCTGACCCGATTTCCGAAACGGGCCAGATGGTCCGCGGCGATGTGGAGGGCCGTGGGGTCTCGATCGACTCCTATCAGTTGAACACCGGAATGATGTTCGAGTATGGCTTGCGCGTGACCGCCCGCACCGACGGTACCGTCGAGAATGATTTTGGAATCTTCGTGCAGCAGGTATTGGGGAACCTCGCGAACCAGTACCGATGTGTGCTCCATGCTCCGACCCCCGCCGTCCGCAAGGTGAAAGTCTGGTTCGACGCGACCGTCGTTGTCGACGCTACGCCAACCGATGTATTCCCGCGTGCATGCCAGCATCAAAACAGCTGGTCATTGATCTGGTTGAACGCTCTGAGCATGTCGTTATATTTCTGTTCAACAGCCTTCTTGTTCCATACCTCGACGTAGGTTCCCATATTGATGACACCGACCTCTCTCTCGAAACCGCAGAACTCTCGGAGCCGCTGCGGAACGACGATTCTGCCCTGGCCGTCAGCCGTCACCTGTTCGTGCATCAAACGGATGAACCGATAGAAATCGCGCTTCGCTTCGCTCGACGGTTGCGACATGAGCGCTTCCTGGTATGCTTCCCATTGGGCCTTGGTCCGCGCCTCGAGAAACGGCGGGTTGTTGGGGTTGGGCAGCAGGTGTATTACGTCGCCCTTTCTGACCCTGAATCCGGCGCGGATGTCGCGTGAGAGCTGCAGCCTTCCGCGTTGATCTATGGAATGAAGATACTTATCGTTGAACCGGTCCATCAGCTATCCAGAAAAAATTATGTTAAAAATAGACACCAAAGAGGAAATTAGGGTTCGTCCACCATGAATGGCCGGATCTTAGGCAATCTTAGGGAATACGGTCAAGAGAAAACGTAGATTCAGGGTCAGTTTTTTTGCGGGGTATGATGGCCGGAAGAGCGAACTACGGAACTTATTGTTGGACAAGGAATTACAACGCAAACGGCGGGAACGGTTACCAGCCCTCCCCGAGCCGGTTTAGGGCTTCTCGGCAGTAAAACAAGCGGTGGCCGCGAGCCGGCGTACGCCGGGGATCGACTCGAGCCCCCGTTCGAGGCCCAAAACGGCGGGAAACAGCCAGTCGGGTGTGTTTTTTAGCATGAACAGGAAGTGGGCGGTCGACACGATGCGAAATCCAGCCCGCGCCAGCAGGCCGTGTATCTTCTCGTCTGGTAGCGGGTGGTGGTAACGGTAGGGATGATACTCCTGCCGAGGTGTCCCTTCCTCCGGGTAGCACATGGTGGGCAGCCGGGAGCGTAGCCACCGATGACGACCGGTGAACCGTTTGAACCGTTCGACCATGCTCCGGTAGTTTGGTGTCGAAAGGACCAAGCGTCCGCCGCTCCGTAAAACCCGGTTACATTCCGCCAGCGCCGGCGGCCGATCCTCGAGATAGATGTGCTCGAACGTCTCCACCATCGTAACGACATCGAACGACGCGTCCCGGAAGGGCAGATTTGCGGCGTCGGCTCCCAATACCTCGAAGGCAGCCCCGTTCTCTCTAGCGATGCGAATACCCACCTCGAACGGGTCCACCACCAGATCCATGCCCGTTACTCGGTGACCCATGCGGTCCAACGCCATCACGTTGAATCCCCACGCGGATCCAATGTCCAGCACACGAACCCGGACGTCGGATGGATTCTGTTGCGCGACGTCTTCGACCCCGCCGTCCACGACGGTGAACCGGCGCAGCATCATGTGCCGCCTCGCCCGTGTGCCGAGATACCAGTACCTCAACAAGTCAGGCATGTCGTCGGGCTCGAGGTCCTTCGGGACGATCATGCGAGGAAGTTCGTTCGGTTTGTTCACAGTTCGTTCCGTGTCAGCTGGTAGAGCGTGTAGTAATACGGACCCGGTTTTCGCAAGCCTAGGTTTCCGACCACCGTCGTGTACACCTGGCGGAATTGGTACCCCGACATCGTGCGCCCCTCGAAACGGGCCGGCTCGAGATCGCGGTCGATGAAATAGTCGACTCGCGGGTATCCTTTGAGGCCCAAAAACATTCCTTCCTGAATGATCTCTTCATAGCTGAAACGCGATCGAAGCTCGCCCGTTTCCGGTTCGACCAGACCACCCAGGTCAAGCACGCGGCGATTCGAATAAAACGCCAGGTAGCCGATGTCGGCGGCAGCCACCACGGCGTCCTCATCGGCGTTATCCCGGATGTGCACAGCCATGTCTCGCAGGCTGTGTGTGAGGTCGTGGGAAAACGCCCGGGATGGCGGAAGGATAACTTTGAAGTACAGAGTACAGTTGACCGCGACGATAATGGCGGCCACCACCGCCATGACGATACGGGCTCGGGCCCACAAAAAACGGTTTTCGACGAGTTCTTCGATGGCGATCCAACCGGCCACGCAGACGAGCGGCGTAACGAGAAGTAAATAGCGCGATAAAATCTGAATGTCAAAGACTACGTACGCCAAAGGAAGCGCAACCACCCACAACAGAAGAAACCGCATTGGCGGTGATAACATGCGGCTTTTGGACCGATGTACCACGATCGCGACGACAACCGCCAGCACGGTCAGCGCCTGCGTGCTCCCCACTATCTTCACGACGGGGTCGAAATTGCGAAGAAGCGCTAATGGGTGTAGCACCAGTCCCCCGCTTTTTGCGCCCGCCGTGTTGGGCAAAAAGCTCCCGATGTAGAATTTTGCGAACACCAGCCACGGCACGATGAGCGCCGCGGCCACCGCCGCCGTGATCCACACGCAGCGACGATCCAAATTCCGGCGTTGAAACCACAGCGATACCAAGTAAACGGGAAACGCCAGGTACACCTCGGGCCTCAACAGGCTGGCCAACACCATCGTCAGCCCGAGATACGCCGCCGATCTCCGATCTCGGTAGGCGTGCACGGAGGCTAGCGTCATGAGCAGGACGGCCAAAACGGCCGTCGACGTTTCCATACTCAGCGCCGTCCAACGCGCAAACCAAGCGTCGCACGCGAAGGTGAGCGACGCCAGAGTCGCGGTCCACCGCCGAGCACCCAAGGCAAGGGCCAGCAGATACAGGACCACGATGGCGGCAAATCCGCTGGCCCACGAAAATACGCGGCTCAACGTGATAAGCGCTTCCCTATCGTCGAAAAACGTTCCCAACGCAGCCAGCTCCATCACCCACAACGGGCTGGTGGTACCGAACGAAATTTCTCCGGGATTGAAACTATATTCGCCCCGCTCGATGATGTTGCGGGCGTATTGAACGTGAATGAAGCCGTCGTCGGTAAATCCGCTGGCGTGGGGTAATAAAAAGACCAACAGGACAATTAGCGGAACGATGATTGCCGGCGTGTGTTTCATGATTGAATTTGTTGAACCTGCCGGCTACGCAGCTCCGGCCAGGTCGTCCAGCAGCCGAGCCAGATTTCCGGCCAGTGACTCGCGCGCAAACTCGGGACGTGGAGACAGATCGAAGCTCGTCTCGAGTGCGCCGTCTCGATACTTTTGGTACAGGGACTCGAGTGCGCCGGCAATCGCGGCTTCGTTTTCTTGCGGCGCCAGTAAGCCGCGGCGCAGGCCTTCGACCAACCGCGACGCCTCACCGTCCGGTGAGAGCGCGAGAATCGGACGGCGCAATCCGATGTACTCGTACAACTTGCCGGGAACCATGCCTCTGTAGTCCGGACTGACGTGTTTGATGAGCAGCAGTATATGAGAGCGCCTCTCCAGTTGCAACGTCTCATCGTGGGGTCGTGAGTCGTGAAACTCGACGACGTCCTCCAGTTCGAGTTCCCTGACGGCTGCTTCGTTTCTGTCCTCGCGCGCCCCCACAAAAAGCACTTCGATGTCGGCCCGACTTTCCTCATTGTTCGAAAGAAAGCGATGCAGGCCGCGTAAAAAAGGTACGGCCGTTCGGTTTTGCGTCAACATACCCGCGTGCGTGATACGAAGTCTGTCGCTCCCGGGGGTCAGTGCCTCGACGGCAGCTGCCTCCGCCGCGTCGTAACCATTGGGAATGCGCGTTACCCCCGGCGCACCGGGAAAGTTTCGTCGTATCTCCTCTTCGTGCCATTCCGTGGTAACGACCACGTGCGCTCTGTTGCACACCCGCTTTTCAAGCTTCCGGTGGATCGCGGCGTGCACCGGAGTCGGGGGCTTGAGCAGATAGAGATTCATCCAAGGGTCGCGAAAATCAGCAACCCACGGCAGTCCGGTCCGATTGTGCAGATCGAGCGCGACCAGGTGGCTGGTTTCCGGCGGCGAGGTCGAGTAGATGGCGTCGTACGGTCGGTTCGAAAGCAACTGGAGGGCGGCGCGCGACGCGTAGGGGCGCCAGCCAACATAGGTATCGGGAATGAGAAAAAACGACGCCAGCCGCCGTGCTGCGGAGAACTTGCCCGACGACCGCTTTTGCGGCGAACCCTTACCCGAAGTTCCGCCGCTGCCACCGCGCAGGCGAGCCAGCAACGCCTGGCCGCTCAGCGTATCCGTTCGGACCACCTCGCACGATTCGGGGATTTGTTCTGTCAGCCGCTCGTCTTGTATCCAGAATGCGTCTCCTCGCGGGGCGATCACCGTCGTCTGCCAACCGTATCGTCCCAGGTATTTAACGAAACTCAACGGGCGGTAAACGCCGCCACCCGCCATCGGCGGAAAAAACGGAATAATCATCAAGAGCTGTTTCATCGTCGTGACACGTTTCATACGATTCGCCGCGCCACTCCACCAAACCCCCGCTTACGCAGTAGGTCGATCAAAGCATCGCGTTCAACGGCGTCAAACACATGCACGATCCGCGCCATGGTCCGGTAGACAAAAAGCGCCAAAACTAACAGCGCGATTTTGACGGCGAACGCCACCGGAGACGGTGACATCAATACGCCAGCCACTGTCAACGGTGCAAACGCCACTCCCGCGCACAACGCCGTTTTGGCAACGACGGTGACGAGAAGCCGCCCGTAGCCGGCACCGATACGAACGGGGGTCAACGCCACCGCCAGCGTCAACTGGATGAGCGAGGCGGCAACTTGCGCGATTCCCGCGCCGACCAATCCGTATGTCGCGCTCAGCGTAATCAGCAGAAAAAGATACGTAACGGCCCACGCTACGTCACAATACAGCGCGCGCCGTACCTGGTCTAGCGCCTTCATGACGGAGGTGAGCGGGGCCGTCATCGCGGTCAGCGGTATCGACATCACGAGAATCCTAAGCAGCGGCACGGCAGCGTCGTAACGCGCGCTAGAGATGAGCCGGACGGCATCCGGGGCGAGCGCCCACAATGCGACCGCCACCGCGACGGCGATCGCCGCGTTGAACTTGAAAAACACCCTGGTGGCCGATTCGATAGCGTCCTGCCGCCCTTCTGCGTCGAGGCGTGTGACTTCTGGTTGGAAAGCCAGAATGGGAACGGCGAGAAATCGATTGGCCAACCGCAGTACACGCGAGCCCACGTGAAACAAAGACAAAATCTCCAGCGCGAGCACCTGGGAGAGCACGAAGCGATCCACGTCGGTAAACGCGACCGCGACCATGCTCAAGCCGGTCGCACCCAGCCAGTACTCCAGGTATCCGTTCGGTTTTCCGTTTCCCGAATCGGCCGCAACAGTACCGGGAGTGGTGTCCCGAAACAAACGCGCCCAATACCACGGCAGGCCGGCGGCGCACACTGCCAGCGACGTGACACCCAGAATCATGAACAACCGAGTCATGGTGAGGTGGTCGCGCCAAAGGTAAATCCACACGACCTGTACCACGACCGACGACAACTCCAGCGTGACCTGCGCCGGCAACCGACGCAGCCCGTTGAGCCCGCCGTATAGCAGGAGTTTTAGCGTAACGCCCAACGTGGTTGCATAGATCCACAGAATGAGGTTGCTCACCGACTCCGCCGAGGCCGGCAACGACGCACTGGCAAACCCGAAGAAAAAGGCCCGATTCGATTCGATGACGAAAACGAAGACGGTCAGCAGGAACAATGGGGCCAGGAAACAAAGGCCGCTCAGCACCAGCGCGCGCGACAGCTGTTTTTTGGACTCATAGTGCGGCAAAAATCGAATGAGCAGTTGCGGGAAACCGTTGGCTGCCAGCATCGCGACCAGAAGGGAAAATCCTCTTAGCGCGGCGAACAGGCCGAAGTCTTCGAGCGTCAGGAACGCGGCCAGAATCTTGACCTGGACCAACGTTAAAACGGCGGCAAAAACGGTGGAAGTGCCGAGTGCAGCGGTGTTGGCGACGAATCGCGATTGACCCCGTCGCGCTTTGTTGTCGGGCTCCATCACTCAGTTACCCATCTCTTTGAACCGAGCCGCCAAACGGCCCAGCGGTGATCGGCGCCTGTACAAACTGTACTGATGCAACTTCCCACCCAACGATTCCTTGAAATCGATCAACGACCGTTTGCCAAGGCTTCCCCCGAGGTTGTACATCTTGAACCCTTCCGAACACGCCTCCTGCAAACAGTGCATATAGAGCAACGTGCCGGGTTGGAGATGGTTGCTCTCGGGGGTGGTAACGCCGTTCCACGCCGTTACCGTGCTGCAGTAATAGAAATTGAAATGACCTCCAACAATCTCGCCGTCGTGCTCGGCGACGTACAATCGAACCGAATCCCCCCCGCGTTTGAGAAGCTCCAAAAATAACTTCTTCGGATACTTGCTTCCTCCCCCCCACTCGTCCACGCGTCCCGAGTATATGTCGTAGTAGAGATTGGCGTCGTCGACCGACTGGCCTCTACGCACCGTGATTCCCAATCTCTGAGCCCGCCGCGTCCGCTTCTTGCGCTGCTGTTCGATTTTTTGATCCCACAATTTATCGAATCCATCGGACAGATCTATGAGGTGTGTTTCGGACGTCTCCCGCGACCACCCCTCGCTAGGTGCGCCGCCGCCGAAGTCAATCCATCCCGCTTCTATAACGAGGGGTGAAGACAGAATGCCTGCGTACGCGTCGACGAGTGCAGACGCTGACTTATCGTCGAGCGCCGCTGGTCCGCCGTAAGTCCCGAACGGCATCGACCACGCCACGCGCAGCGGACCGCGACTCAAGTAAAAAAAGGGTAGAAATCCGGTGGACGCGCCGCCATCTTCTGCGACGAGCGAGCGAAACGATAGGTGGGGATAAGTTGCGCCGAGGCTCTCGACCCATGCGCGCGAGTGGTAAAACGTCGCGTCACAACGGCACGCGATGTCGCCGAATTCGTTGGTATAAGCGTCGACTGTCCGTATTCGCATCCGTCACGAACCGCGGCTGTAATAAGCGGCGATCTTGTTCAGTGCCTCGACCACGTCATCGACGTCGCCAGTTCGCATGTCGGGGAAAATCGGCAACGAGATGCACCGCGAGAAGTACGCCTCGCATACCGGAAAATCACCGGGGTCGGCGCCGAAGGGCGAGAAAAACGGATGCCGGTACACCGGGATGAAGTGCACCGAATTACCGATGTTCTCCCGCGTGAGTACCTTGGTGAATTGGTCGCGGTCGATAGTCATTCGGTCGAGATTGAGTTGGACGACGTATAAATGCCAGGTATGACGGTTGCCCTTCCGTTCGATCGGCAGTTCGAAATAAGGTGAATCTGACAGGCGCTCGGCAAATAGTTCCGCCAATTCCCGACGCCTGCCGAGCAAGTGGCCGATCCTCTCCAGCTGCGAAAGTCCCAGCGAAGAAAGCACGTCGTTGAGGTTGCATTTGTGACCGGCACCGTCGACCTGATAGTACCACGAACCGCGGTCGGCGTAGCGCTCCCAGCTGTCGCGAGACATCCCGTGGTAAGACAGCGTCCGCAGACGCCGCGCCAACTCGCCGTCACCCGTCGATATTGCCCCGCCCTCGGCCGTCGTCAAATTTTTGGTAGCGTAAAAGCTGAACGCGGTCGCGTCGCCAAAATCGCCCAGCAGCTCGCCTCCCACGGCGGCGCCGAAGCTGTGAGCCGCGTCTTCGACCACCGCCAGATTGCGACGACCGGCAATGTCGCAGATCTCTTCGATCCGGCATGCTTGGCCTCCAAAATGGACGGGAAGAACGGCTTTGGTGCGACCGTTGATCTTGTCCCGGACCTTTTCCGGGTCGGGACCGAGTGTCTCGGGGTCGACGTCGACCAAAACCGGTGTGGCTCCAACGTGCATTATGGCGTGAACGGTCGATACAAACGTCAAACACGACGTGATTACTTCGTCGCCCGGGCCCACACCCAAAGCTGTTAGCGCCAAAAACATCGCTTCGCTGCACGAGCTGACGGCGACAACGTTTTCGACGCCCAGAAAATCGGCCAGGGCGCGTTCGAACTGCTCGGTCCGGGGGCCTACGGTGAGCCACCCCGAACGAAGCGTTTCGGCGACTGATTCGATGTCGCGCTCGGAGAGTGCCGCTTTGAAAAACGGGAGTGGCTCGTCCCGGACTGGAACGCCGCCTTCGATCGCCGGTATGTTTCTGTTGCTGCTTGCCATAACCAAAAATAAGCTCCCGTTAATCGTTGAGGTTAGCTTCCGGTATCGCGCGGTTCAAACACCGCTTTATGCCTTCTCCGTCTCCGTCGTCGGCCAGCCGTTTCAGTTCCAACAACACATCGTCGATGTTCGTATCGGTCGGAAGCGATCCCCGCGAGCTTAGTATGAACTCGTGTTTCGATGGAACGGCGACCTCTCCGGACGCGATGAGTTCTTCGTGGAGTTTCTCTCCAGGGCGCAATCCGACGATATCAATTGTGACGTCGACTCCCGGCCGGTAGCCATGGAGTGCGATGAGATCTTTGGCCATCTCGACGATTCGGATTGGCTCGCCCATCTGAAGCACAAACACCTCACCGCCCTCACCCAACAGCGACGCTTCGACGACGAGCATGCACGCCTCCTTGATCGACATGAAGAAGCGGGACGCGCCCTCGTGACTGACCGTAACTGGTCCGCCCTGGCTAATCTGCCGCATGAACAGCGGAACGACGCTGCCGCGGCTGGCGAGGACGTTGCCAAATCGAACGGTTATGAGGCGTGGTGCACCGTCCCCATCGCCTGTGCGCGACATCATAAGGTATTCAGCGAACCGCTTGCTCGCCCCCATCACACCTCGAGGGTTGACTGCCTTGTCCGTCGACAGCATCACCACGCGTTCAACTCCCGCCTCCCGGGCTGCGTCGATTACATTCAGTGTACCGAAGACGTTGTTCTTGACTGCTTCGACCGGAAACGCCTCCATGTAGTGAACGTGTTTGTGGGCGGCGGCGTGGTAGATGTAATGCGGAGATACGGCGCTGAATAGCCGTTTTATTCCGGCTCGGTCCCGTATGTCGGCGATCAACGGGGCAACTTCCAGGTCGGGATAGAGGGAGCGCAGCTCGTGTTCGATCTCGTAGATCTGGTTTTCGCCTCTGCCCAAAACGTACAACGTATCCAGATTGAAGCGCCCAATCTGCCGGCATATCTCCCCGCCGATTGATCCGCCGGCGCCAGTCACCAATACGCTTCGCCCGGCCAACGCCCGAGAGATTGCCGCTTGATCGAACTCGACTGATTCGCGGCCTAGCAGGTCCTCAGGCCGCATGTCACGAATCTGTTCCAGGCGAACCGGACCTTTGATGATCTCCAACAGACCGGGAACGACCTTGAACGGGACGTTGGCGTCTCGGCACAGCGAGACGATTTTACGGTTGAACTCTCGGCTCGCCGACGGGACGGCGATAATCGCTTCCTCCACAGTGTGCTGTTTGACGACGGCAGCGAGACTATTACAGCTGCCCAGAACGGGGTGACCCTCGATCGACGTGCCCGTCAAGCCCGGATCGTCGTCGAGGAAACCGACGACGTCGTATGCCGCTGGTTCACGCGACACAATCTCGTGGAGGAGCATTCGTCCGGCTTCTCCCGCCCCGACAATCAACACGCGTCTGCCCATTTGGAATCCCTCGCGTCCGTTCAGACAAACTCAACGAATGACAGTTACCGTTTTGACGACGGTGCTTTCACCGTTATCGATGCGAACGAAGTAGACGCCGCTTGCGACGATAAATGCGCTTTGGGTGGTCAGGTCCCACACTTCCTGCTCCGACTCGGTCACCGTCGCCGAATGAATCAGATTTCCCTCGAGATTGTAGATATCGATCGACACCGGCGCATCGACGTTGTCAATCCTCAACACGTTGTGTCCTCTACTTTGGTCGATGGGGTTTGGATACAGGTACACGTTGTCCAGATCGGTTGGCAGTTGTGGCGCCGGCGTGATGTCGAATATCGATAGCCCCCTCAATGTTGCGATATACAGCAAGTCTCGATTGGGGTGTAAGAGCAGATCGATGCAAAAACTGCCGGCCAACGGCGAGACCACGTCGGGTGAATAAACCGCACCGTTGGCTGTCCGCTCCTGAAAACCGGAGGCCGTGGTGAACGCCTCGATGTCGTTGTCATCTTCCCGGGAGATTCTGTTGAGCCCCATGTCGGTGGCGACCCATAGGTTTTCCTGGTGATCTAGAAGGACGAAGAAAACCCTAAGGCCCAACAATCCGACCTCTGAGCCGACTTTCTGGCTTATCAGTTTGTACCGACGGGACGAGAGGGGATCGTACTTGTAAACCCCTGCGTCGGTAGCGATCCACAGAACACGGTCACTCTTACGAAGCGCCAGAGAGAGGATTTCGTTTGCCTCACTGAGTTCATCGTCCAGGCTGGCGTTCAGAGTGTTTCCCCACACGCTGCCGGCCAGATCCGATAGCGACTGCCAATCGTAACCGCCGGTTTCCCACGACTGTACACCCTTGTTTCTGATGGCTACGTACACGACGCCGAAGTCAAAGGCAACGTGGGAGACATTTCCGCCCATCATTCTGTTTCCGGTGGTAGCCGGTTGCACCTTGAGCCACTCGTAACCGCTCTGCGTGTCCTGGCGCAGAATATGGATTCCGTTCCAGTCGGGCGGCAAGTTGAAGGCCGGATCGGCTTCGTCGGCGAGGAACCAGCGATTGCCCACCGGATCTTCCACCGCCCGTTGCGGCCGCAATGTGCCGTAGGTGTCTCCGATACCGGAACCCAACGGGTGACGCGTCCATACATCGTTCCCGTAGACTTCGTCCAACTTGTCGTCCAGCTCGTCGAGCGGCTTGGGGTTGTCTTCGACCTCTGTCTGAGTCGAAAACCACTTATGCCCCTCGGAATCGGCCAGAATCGCCCGGTTCTTATACAGGTTGCTCAACTGGCCGGCCGCGGGGACCGACGTGTTGTAGTTGACCCACAAACCCGACGGCATCAGTTTCCCCACCCCGAGACCATTGCAGACAACCCAAATCGAACCGTCGACGTCGCGCGCGATGCGGCTGATCCGGTTTTCGCCAGGATCGTTGGGAAGGAGGTTTTCCATCTGCTGTCCGTCGTAACGGACCAAATTGATGCCGTACTCGAGTCCCTCCTTCGCGGCCGCTACATATACGTCGCCGCTGTTCGTGCGCGTGATCGCCCGCACCAGGCCTTTTCTTTTGCCGTCCTCTTGCGGAAATCCGTACGAACCATAAAACTGCTTTATCACGTGTTCTTGCCACTGCTGCCCGGTGCTGTCGTAATCGTAAAAGGCCGTCGTGCCGCCCGCCCACATCTTCTGTCCGTCCCAGTGGAGCGAGTAAATGTCGACTCCGGACGGACCCGTCTGTGTCCAGCTACTGTCGCTGAGCGCCATTCGCCACACGCCGTTGTTCGTGGCGAGCCATATGGCGTCATCCGATTTTTCGACAACTCGTGCCAGCGGCGCCCCCCCCTGAACCGGCGTAAAAACGAGGTTGCCGATGGGGTCCCGGTGGAGGATGGTGACGCCCCCGGCGGTGGCCACCCACACGGCGTCTCCGTCTGTGAACACGTCGTGGATCATATTCGACGGCAGGCCTACTTCCGATTCTGCGTAGAACGTGTGGAGCGGAAATCCGTTTTCGAACTTACCGGCGCCCTCAATCGTGCCGTACACGATCTCGCCGTCCCAGATGTCCACAGTCGTGATGTGGATATTGGCCATCTCCAACGAGCTGAAAGTGCGGACATTCAACCCGTCTGGCCCCAGTGTCACACGGGCTATTCCGACATCCTGGGTACCAATCCACACGTCTCCCGCGTCGTCGAACACGAGGCAGTTGAGCGCATTGGACGGCAGACCGCGCGTGTTGTGGTACTGGTCGAATTGACCCGTGTCCGGTGTGTATACCAGGATCCCGCCGACGGTCGCCATAAACAGCTCCCCGTCGTGGTAGACGATTTCTCTGATCAAACTGGCGTCGACGTGATTTTCCCAGCGCGACTTGGCGAACGCCTCATCGGCGACCGACACCGCCGCGACGGCAATCAACGCCATGACCGACCAGACGATTCTACGAGTGAGAGGTGTACCCTGCATCCGCATTCCTTTCCCGGGGTGTGTCGCTCGAATTCTTCAACACGACGAGCTTCCGTTTCCTGCCAAACAGCACGTTGCCAAAGCTCGCCAAGAAGATCTTGAGGTCCTGCGTCAACGACCAGTTACGGACGTAATTGGCGTCCTGCGCCAGCAGGTCGCCCGCGGAAATCTCGCGGCGCGTTCCCACCCGCCAATAACCCGTTATCCCCGGCCGGACTTCGAACCGAAAACGCGCTTCGGCTATAGGCTTCGAGACGTCGCCGGCCGATAGCGGATAGGGGCCGACGATGCTCATTTTGCCGACGAAGACCAACCAAAACAGGGGAAGGTTGACGAAATCGGACGGACCGTCCAAACGGCCGTCACCGGCCGTTGGTATCGTGAAAGGTTCTCCCTCTAACCCGAGCCTGTCACTGTAGGTAAAGGGCTTGTGGCCCTTGGACGAGGCGTACAAAGAATATAGCACATACAGCGCGGCGGACACCACCACAAAGATGCCGCCAAAAACGACATCGGTCGCGCGTTTTAGAACGCGGTGGAGCGCGTAACGGGTGTCGCGCGGGTATTTGACCACCGGCCGGCCCGAAAGGTCCGACACCACAGCTTGATGAAACACCAGCCCAGCATAATCGGTTACCAGCGTAATATCCAGGATCAGCCGCCTCCCCAGAGCGACCAGTTCGACCAGCCGCTCGTCCGACACGGCGCCGGGCAAAAGAACCACTTCCTGGACGCGGTATTTGTCGACGATGTTTTCGATATCCTCGACCGGTCCAAGTGTCCCCGTTAGTATTCCTTCGCTGCGGTTTTCAGTATCGACTATACCAACGATGTCCAAACCGAGGAGATCGTCGCGTAGCAGCTTGACCTCGAGCTGTCTGGCTTTATCCTTGGGGCCGACGATACAAGTGCGTTTGAGATCCACCTTGAGCGTCAACAACGTGCGGTGCGTTTTCCGGATCAGGTTACGTAGCCCCCAGTCGTACAGGATGGCAAACGGAACCACGAAGGCTACCACCATCCGTGAATATGTCCTTATTTGACCAAGGTACGTGCTGGTCATCAACAGGATCGAAGCAAAAACGATCGCTTTTGTGATGTCGAAAAGTTCGTCGATCTTGTGTGTTTCCCGCCGTATTCTGTACAGACCCAAAGCGACGTATGAGAAAAAAAACAGGAGTACTTCGAAGTATACGAACTTCCTGTAGGCCGTGATTGGGAAAATCGGATTTGTGAAGACGTTGTCCAGTACTACGCGCAAATAATAAGCGGAGAGAAACGCGGCGATGAACGCGATCATGTCGGCAAGAAAAAACACGACGAACTTGGCAACCTCGCGGTATCTCTTGACGAAATACCATACCCTGTTCCACTTCTCGTAATAGCGAAACAAACTGACCAAGTGAGCAACAAGAGACCGGTTAATCACCGACTGCGCGCTCTCGCGCACGTACCCATGCGTAACGACGGACTCAGCGTAGTAATACACGCGAAGTCCCTGTTGCTTCATCCGGTAACACCAGTCGACATCCTCGAAATACAAAAAAAACCTTTCATCCATCAACCCGACCGACTCGACCGCTTCCCGGCGCACGAATAAAGCCGCACCCAGCATCCAGTCCACTTCTCGAGTCGTTTCGTGGTCGAAATCTAGCATGAGATGATCGCGGACGGTCTTAGCGTTTTTGAACAACTTACCCAGCGGCGTGCGCCTTAGAAGGAGGACTTTGAATGTGTAAAAACGTCGGCACGAGTACTGAACGTTACCATCGTGGAACACCAGTTTTGGCCCCACGATTCCAGCGTCGGGGGTCCGGTCCATAAACTCGGTCAGCTTTTGAACCGAATCGGTCTTAACGACGGTATCGGGATTGAGGATAAAAAAATACCGGCCCTGTGCCCGGCGAATCCCGACATTAACGCCTTTGGAGTAACCGAGGTTTTCATTGCCGGCGATCAGCTTGACCCACGGGAACTGCTCACGAACCATGTCGGGAGTTCCGTCGGCGCTAGCGTTGTCGACGACTATCACCTCCGCCTCCCCCCTGAACTCCTGTTCCATGATAGACTGGAGACAAGGTTTCAACACTGACGAGCTATTGTAACTGACGATGATGATTGAAACATCCACGTGGTCGACCTGACGTCTAAGGCAGTCTGTTGAATATAGAAGCGAATCGTAGTTTCCAGACCAAAAACACCGCTTCGTAGATGATACGGCGTGACATTTTTGACGTCCCCTCCCGCCGATCGACGAACACTATCGGCATCTCGACGATCCGAAACTTGCGTTTCCAGGCGTGGAAATTCATCTCGATTTGAAACGAGTAACCGTCGCTTTTTATCTTGTCCAGCGGAAGCGCCTCGAGGACTTTGCGGCGGAAGCACTTGAATCCGCCCGTGGCGTCCTTGACCGGCATGCCCGTGATAATTCTCGTGTAGACATTCGCGCCGACGCTCAATACCAGGCGCCTGAGGGGCCAATTCATTACCGTGATACCGTCGAGGTATCGCGATCCAATGACCAGATCGGCGTTCTGAATGAGTTCGAGAAAACTGGGAACGGCGTGCGGGTCGTGCGAAAAATCGGCGTCCATCTCAAAGATGTATTTCGCATCCGTTTGGGTTAAAGCCCAATTGAACCCTTCAATGTACGCGCTTCCCAGACCCATCTTGCCCGCGCGATTGATTACGTGGACCCTCCGTTGCCCTTGCGAATATTCTTTGACGAATCGACCCGTACCGTCGGGAGAGTTGTCGTCGACCACCAGGATATCGAGGTCGACGTCGAGCGAGAGCAGTTCCGCCAAAAGACGCTCGATATTTTCCCGCTCGTCATACGTCGGGACGATGATCAGTGCTTCCAACCCTTCGACCTCTCATGGTGAGTACCAATCCGACAATCATTAATAACGTAACAATGCCCAGCGCGGTCGCTGATATGTACGCGCTTTTTTTCAATAACGAGGTGTCGTACCGAAGCACAACTTCGTGTTCGCCGCCTTCGAGTGCAACCGCTCTCAGGATATAGTCGGCTCGTAAAAGATCGGCCGGCTCGCCGTCTACCTCGACCATCCAGTCCGGGTAGTAGATCTCGCTCAAAACGAGAATCGACGGTGCGGGCGCGTTTGTTTTGACCCGGATTTCATTGAATCCAAGCTTCTCGATGCTGGCGGTCGCCTCCCCTTCTTCTTCGAAAGCAACGGGCACCACCGGCGGTTGCTCATCCAAGATTACCTCACGTGATAAGTCGACCTCTCCCGATACGAGAAGGCCGAGAGTGGATTTGTCGTCCGCGATTCGAAATGCGTCTGTCATCCACACCCTCGGGAATGCCATCAGATTCTCGTATATAAATCGCGGTCGGCCCGTGTAGTCCAAGCCGTTCCACACGGCTCGCAGTCGCGGATGTTCCGGCAGTTCAACACCAGTAACCCAGTAGCGAACATTCAACATGTCCAACAACTGGAGGTTGCCCGCCGTCAGTCCTTGCTGGAAAGATTCGAAGAACTGGTCCCAAATTGACAGTTTTGCGGGGTGATAACCGCCGATGGAGGAAATTCCAAACACCATATACCGATTGGTCTCGTACGATCCCGCGAATGCGTTTTGCGGATGGTCCATCGGGAAAATGCGAAACGGTCTTGTGTCTCGTTTTAAGACGTCAATGACATCGTCCGGCACCTTAAAGCGATCGGCGACCGATCTATCGTGGATGATCCGTAACTGTTCGTGCTGCCTGAAACGCTCGGGGTGGAGTATGTGGCGGTCCACCAGATAGAAGTCCACTACGGCCAACACTAATATCGCCGAACAAAATAGCCAGCGCGAAAACCTGCGTGTAAAGTACAGGAACAACAACACAAACATGCCCGCCAGCATTATCGAAAACCGCAAGAGATCCTTAAAAACGTAACTACCCACGACTCGCGCTACCGCCATTTGCTCCTGCGGGTTACGGGCCATACGTACCCTACCCGAAACAGCGTCTGCGAATTCGCCGGACCAAAAACCCTGAGACAACATAACGACCATGAACAACACAAATGCGATCGCAAGACCCATGACGGCGTTTCGTTTTCCCTTTTCTGGATCGACCCCCAGAATCGCGTTCAAGCCTATTCCGAACAACAACACGAGCGCGAATTGTTGAACGATCAACACCATCACCGGCACACGGAATTTGTCGAAGAAGGGGGCAAATTTGAACAGGGGTCCATACAGTATCGGAAAGTACTTACCAAAGGAGACCAGCGTCGAAACGATCACGATGAAAACAAGAAACCACACGTATCGACTACGTGCGCGTGCAATCGCTACTAACGCACAAGCCAAAACCACGAATCCGACGTAGTTGGGGTAGTCGGTGAAGTACATAAAACCAATGTACAGGTCTTTGCCGAACCCAAACGAATGGGGCAGCAAAAACGTGATCGTTTCGAGCGGGTGTAAGCTCCACGAGGTGGCGTAGCCGTAGTCCAATCCGCCCGCCTCGGACGCGCCCCGTATCGAGTACTGCGCGTAGTCGTGGGCCGGCAGGTAAAGAACAGAGCTAATCAAAAGTGATGCGCCGACGACCACCGCCAGTACGGCAGCCGACCAAACAACTTCCAAGGCCGCCGAACCGGTCGAATATCGATTTTTTTCGTTTATCAACTTGGCGGCCAATCCACGCGGCAACACGGTCGACTCGGGCCTTTTCCCCGTCACACCGTCCATGAATCGGGCGACGCCGAAGAAGAGAAGATGCAAGCCGACGAGTGCGTAGGTGTAGTATGAAACCTGAAGGTGCCCACGCAGCATGGAAAAGCCCAACACGATGACCAGTGCGGATCCATTGACCAGAATGCCTTTGCCGCGCCACATACGGTCCCAAAAGAGCAGTGCAAACGGAATGTAACCCACTGCGCACGCTTGACTTCCGTGACCGTTGGCGCCCACAGCCACCAGGTTGGGCATCCACATCATCAGCACGCCAGCAGACAACGCCGGCATCAGCCAAATGCCGCGATCGCGCAGGAGCAGATAGGTGCCGAATCCGGCGAGAAAAGTGTGAAATAACAACCAGATGTATTTCGGAAAAAACAAGTACTTGACGAGTAGTTTGAGAAAAGCGCTGGGCGGATAGACGTACGGCGTATAGGAAAGGCTTCCGAAGCTGGGCATCCCGGCGAAGAGGTACGGGTTCCAGACCGGGTAGACGCCTTCCCCCATCGCCTGCTCGCCGGCCGCCGAAAAGCTGGCGGCGGCCTGGTTGTCGGGGGCGAAAAATATTTTGTCCTGAAAAACGTGTCCCGGGTAGAGGATGACGATCGCAGAGACCAATACAAGGGAGACGATCAACACCTCGAACCGTACGGGACTCTCCCGCCCCAGGTCGCGTTGGGCATGCCGACGCCCCCCTGCGTCGCCGACAGCGGGATTCTTCTCCTTCGGAGCTTTTCGTCGTTTCGAGCGGTCTTTGGCAGTCATCTCCTGAAATCCTATCGAGGGTATGATAGCACAGCAGTCAATCCCGGCAAATTAGAGATTATTACCCTTTTTCACCACGTCTTCCCCCAGCTCGGTTAGTCGATCCGCACATCGTCGCCATGAGAAGCGGTCCAGGTCGGCCCCGATATTCTCTGCCATGCGCCTCGCGTCTCCCTCCTCGAAAAACCTTACGATAGCGTCCGCCACCGCGTGCGGGTCGTTTTTGGGCACGACGTAGCCGGTATTTCCATCGATCACCACGTCGGGCAGCCCCCCCACGGACGTTACCACCACCGGTTTTTCGAAACTGAAGGCGGTCTGCACGATTCCGCTCTGCGTTGCGGAGACATACGGTAGCACGACCAGATCTGCCGCCTTGAAGTACATCTCGACCTCGTCGTTGGGAACGTACTCGTCCACGATACGGACACGATCTCCGATGTCGAGATCCGCGATTCGTGCGTCGTAAGGGCCGCGCTTTTCGTAGAACTCCCCCACTACCAGGAGCGTGGCTGGCAACCGTTTCAGAACCTGGGCGAACGCGTCGAGCAACACGCCGAGCCCCTTGTATTCGCGCACGTAACCGAAAAAGAGAAGCACTGGGCCGTCAACCTCCAGCGCTTTCCTCGCCGAGCGCCGGTCATATCTTGATTGGTCAAAAAAATCGTATATGGGATGGGGGTTGACGGCCAGCAGCGGGTTTTTGAGGATTTGTCCGAGATTGCGGCCGTCTTCCGACGATTGAACAAGAAAGGCGTCGCCCCCCGACAAACCTGTGGCGATCAGCCACTGGTCGACCACCCGAGACTCGTGCGGCAAGACGTTGTGACACAGGTAGACGATGGGCGCGTTGGTTTTGCGCCGTATCGAATAACTCATCGTCCGAAACGCCAGTCCAAAAAACGGCTGCCACCACTGAAACACGACGAGATCGGGGTCGAAGGAAGCCGCGGCGCGGCCGGCGCGGAACCAAGTGAAGGGATTGAGGCAATCGATGATACGGTCGGAGTCCACTCGGAGCGCCGACTGGCTCGAATCGTACTGGGTTTTACCGGGAAAAAGAAACGACGGGTACAGACGCGTGAAATTGATGATCTTTACGTCGTGCCGTTGCCCGAACTCCCGTGCGAGCATGGATGTGAAGTGTGCTATCCCGCCGCGATAAGGGTGCGCCGGTCCAACTACACAGATCTTCATAACGTCTTCCGGGGCTTCGCCTGAGGCGGCGAGGTAAGATCCCGGACGCGGTACTCCTTAAAAGCGTAGCTCGATTCCTTCGCGCTTCGTGATGAAATCATCTCTGCCAGCAACCCGATGGATGCGATTTGCAGCGAGACGATGACGAATACGAATCCCAACATCATGATCGGACGAACTCGCAGCCCCGCCCCCCCGATCCACTGGATAAAAAACACCAACAGCGGAATCATGCCCACGACGAAAAGGACGAACGCGATCCGGCCGAAGAAATGGAGCGGGTTGAGCGCCCGGCGGGTGACGAACATGACCGTGATCAGGTCGAAGACTCCGTTGAGAAAGCGGCGCGTGCCATACTTGCTCGCGCCGTACTTCCGCCGCGCGTGTTGCACCTCGATCTCGTCCACCTTGAACCCCTCCCAGCCGGCCAGCACGGGAATAAATCGGTGTAGTTCGCCGTAAATCGTGATCGAATCGACAACCTGGCGGCGGTATGCTTTGAGCCCGCAGTTGAAGTCGTGCAACTTGATTCCGCTCATAAGAGACGTCACGGAATTGAATAACTTAGACGGCACCTTCTTTGAAACCGGATCGTGTCGGGTTTTCTTCCACCCCGACACCAAGTCCGCGCCGGCGTCCAGTCTTGCGATTAGGTTTGGGATCTCCGCCGGATCATCTTGAAGGTCGGCGTCCATTGTGACAATCACGTCGCCATCGACCGCGCGAAATGCCGTTTCGAGAGCAGCTGATTTGCCGTAGTTACGCCGAAAACTGATCACACAAACGTGTGCTGGGTCCTTTGCGAGCAGTTCCCGCAACACGATTATCGATCGATCTGTGCTGCCGTCGTCTACAAAAATGTATTCGTAATCCCACCCAAGTTTGGAGGTGACCTCTTCCAACCTTTCGTAGAGCTCGGGAAGACTCTCTTCTTCGTTGTACACCGGTATGACGACGGATAGTTTCATGACTCGGTTATGATCTCAGTGGTCTGACAACAGCCGTAGCGCGTCACGCATCCATTCTGCTTGTTTCTCCAGTCCCTCGTCCACCGGCGTCTTGGGGTCATAACCCAACTCGCTGCGCGCGCGCGACGTATCGGCAAAAGTGTGCGTGACGTCCCCCCTCTCCCTGTCCTCATGGCGGACATCGAATTCACATCCCGATGGGACATGTCTCCCGATCAGATCAAGGACAACGTTGACGGAAGTCCTAGTCCCACCTCCGATATTGAACACGGTCTCATCGCCGACGTAGTGCATCGCCTGCAGGTTGGCGGCGACAATGTCACTTACGAACGTGAAATCGCGAGTTTGTTCGCCACTACCGTAAATGTCAACCGGCGTTCCCGTCATGGCTCCTCTGAGAAATCGATGCATCGCCATGTCGGGCCGTTGGCGCGGGCCATACACTGTAAAGTACCGAAGGCATACGGCAGGAAGACCGTAGTTCTTCCGGTACAACAGACACATGTTCTCTGCGTCCAATTTAGTCACGCCGTACGGAGACACCGGACGCGTGGGACTGTCCTCTCTCATCGGCAGTTCGGCGGTTTCACCATAGACCGAACTCGAACTGGCGTACACGAATTTTATTAACGGTTTGTTCTTGGCCGCTTCACAGAGACGCTGAGTTGCGCGTACGTTGCAATCGATGTAGTCTTCGAACTTTTCACCCCAACTCGCTCGGACACCGGCCTGGGCTGCGAGGTGGAACACATAATCGACGCCATCGAGCAACTCTGACAATTTTACGTCGTTGATCGATTGGGCGACCAAAGTAACGCCGCCCCGCCCGGAGAATCGCTCCACGTTGTCCTTTTTCAAGCGTATGTCATAGTAATCCGTAAACGAATCTATGGCGGTCACCTCGTACCCAGCATCGAGCAGTCCCTCCACGAGGTGCGAACCGATGAAACCGGCAGCTCCAGTAACTAACGCTTTCTGTGACATCAGGGGTCCTTCGGCCGCTATGGGGATGAGTCGCCTTGTAACTGGCGGTTAATGTCGTCCAGAGCTTGTTGAGCGGCAGTGTCTTCAGGATGACGCATCAGCCAGTCGGAGAGAAACTTCCGCGCCTTCGCTACCGAATCAACCTTGATTGCCATTCCAACGGCGGCCATCGCCGCGTCGCGGCTGTCAGGATCGAGGCGCAAAACGTACTCGAGTTGCTCGAGAGCTTCCTGGTACCGGCCCGTGCGCTCGTAGACGCCCGCAAGACGAAAGCGGATTTCGAGGTTGCCAGGCTGCCGATCGGCTTGTTCCTGATAGAATCGGATTGCCTGGGCGGTGTCGCCCATGTCCAAGTAGTACCAGCCCAACAATTGCGTCGGTTGCGGCATATTCGGTGAAATCTCGTGCGCGATTTCCAGGCAGCGCACAGACTCATCGTACAAACTCTCTCGATGCATTATAATCGCCAGCTGCAGGAAAGCGACGGCGTAGTTTTGTATCAAATGCTCCGTATGCGGCGGCAGGTAGACTGACCCGTCGCGCTTCCAGTTTTCATCGAGTATACTCGTGTATTTGTACTTCTCAAATACGTTCTCGACGACTTTGTCTTTGTTGAACATGTTCTGACCCTTGCGGCGCACGACGAGGTAGGCAAGTCCCTCGAACTCGAGTATGTCGCGGTACGGTGCGTACGTCGCTGGCGGAATGGTAACCGCGAAGTAAATCGGTCGTTTCCAGTCATTGGCGCGCAATATGTGCTGCACGGCTAGATCGCGGACGAGCAACCAACCATCCTTCGTCGGTACCGGGGCAAGCCGGTCGATTTGCTCGTCCGTCCACGTGATCGGCACCTTTGGCTCGTTGTCCCTGCTCTGCTTGATATACCAAGGCGTGTTCAACAGGCTCAAGTTGATCACCTTGACGTCGGTCCGATATCCCTCGACTTCCTGAATGTACCACAGCGGAAACGTATCGTTGTCACCGTTGGTAAAGATCAGCGCATCCTGTTCCAGCCCGACTAGCATGTTTTTTGCGTATACCGGACAGGTGTAGTTGTTCGAGCGGTCGTGCTTGAAATAGTGGTTTCTCAGGGTGAAGAACGGCAGCACCAGGAGTACTACGGCAATCCCATACAGGGCGGGCATCTGCTTAGCGCCGTGGCGCGATAGCAGGTTTCTCAATTCGTTTAGCAGACTGGCCACGCCGATGCCGATAAAAATGGCGAAGTAGAAGAACGCCGGCGAGTAGAAGTAGTCGCGTTCGCGAACCTCTGCGTCGGAGAAGTTCAAAAACACAACCAGACCGATACTCACCACCAGCATCGTGACGAACAACAAGACGAAAGTTCTGCGATTCTTAGTGTATTGATCCACCATACCCCAGATGCCAAGTGCCATCGGAATGAGCGAGCCGACGTTGAGTTTGCCGATGTAAGCCGAGGCCATCTGGAATTGGCTCTGGAAATAGCCCAAAAAATGCATAAATTGGAATCCGAAACCCGCCTTGCGTGCCAACACGTTCATTGGCGGGTATTGTTCGCGGCGTAACACCCAATACAAGTTGCGCCACGTTTCCGGATCGCCTTCGTCGAGCGACGGATTGTGCCCCGATCGGATCAGGAGATACAAGTGGACCGACAGCCCAAGCAAAAACAGCGCAGTGGTGATCACTGGAAACTTCCGTTTGGTCGAGTACATCCAGATCAATACCACCGCGTAACAGACCAGAAAAAACAGCGTGAGGGAGCCGTTACGATAAATGAGGGCGTCAGCCACAAAAATGGCGACGCCGATGCACCCGATGACAAACTCTAGATTCGAGAATCCCTTATCCCGGGTCATGATCACGAAAAAGAAAATGCCCGAGAATACCAGTATCGTCCCGAGGTGAAATCCAACGCTCAACGCCAACAAGTAGAACAGCAAAAAGATGAGAAAAGTCGACCTGACGTCTCGCGGCTTGTCCGACCACTTTAGCGCCAACCAAGTCATGAAACCCATCAACGCGTTGCTCATCGCGTACACCTCTGCCTCAACTGCGTTGTTCCAGTAGGTGTCGCTAAAGGCGATGAACAACGCGGCCACCAACGCGCCGACGACCTTGATCACGCCGTCCGTCAACTCTTCGGTTTTTCCCATGAGGAAATCGAGAAACCTGATGACGAGCAGATACACGAACAGTACGCCGACCGCGGCGCAGAAAACCGAAAGCAAGTTGACCTTTTGGGCGGCCGAGAGCATCGGAATGGGCAATTCGGTGAACACGCGGCCCAGGATCACGTACAGCGGCGTCCCCGGAGAGTGGGGTATACCGAGTGTGTATGCCGCGGCGATGTACTCCCCGGCGTCCCAGAAGCTCGCACTGGCCGCCATGGTCTTGATGTACAGGACGAAGCTGATCAGAAACGAGAATCCGGCACCGAACCAGAATAACCGCGCAGCTGGACGCTCGCTCAATCCACCACCGGTCGGGCGGGGACTCAACTCGGCCGGTGTTGTTCTTCCGTTTTTACCCATAGCTAAGAGATTGGGTTGAAGCGATGGTCAATTTGAGCTTTATATACACTTTTATGATTGCTTCGGCGATTAGTTCCCGACGATCCCCGGGGACGCCGCAACGCGTCCCAGGCTACCGCAGCGGACTGATAAGATCAAGTGTTAAAAGACAATAGATCAATCGGCCCCTTCGCTGACCGGCTGGCGGCGGGAGACGAAAAATAAGAATCCGACCAGACTCACCAGAACGGACACGCCATAGGTGAGAAATTCCATGGCAAAGGCGTCCGTTTCCCCCAGTCCCGCACTGGCAAACAGCACGATTCCGAGCGCTTCCCGGATACCCAGGCCGTTGATCGTAATGGGAGGGATCATAGCAAGGCTCAACAAAGGCACAAAGACAAAAAACTGGCACAAAACAGTGAAATCCAGCATTACCCCCAGCGAGACGCCGATGATGACGTGGGTCATGACGCGGAGCGTCTGGATGATTAACGACATGCCGATCAATCTAGCCACCAGCGGCTTACGCCCTTTGAACTCCCCCAAGTAGTCCAGCACCGAAGAGAGTCTGACGTCGAGCGAAAGCGGCCGTATGGACCTGGCCAACCGGCGTAATAGGTTGCCCAGCGGCTTGAAAAAATAGAAACCAAGCGCCGGAATCATGCAAGCGACAAAAATGACGAGATAGGCCCCGTACGGGCCTGCACCGTCCGCACGAACGAGATACAACGTCGCCGCAACGGCAAGAAGACACAGACTGAAAATGCCCAACAAGCGATCGAGCAACGTAACGGCAATCACCTGATAGACGCTAGTGCCGATTTTGGTGACGTCGTATACTTTGACGGCGTCGCCTCCAATATTGGCCGGAAGGAAATTATTGAAGAAAAGTCCGACAAAGTAGAAGCGAAACGTTTGCGTAAAGCTCAAATTGATGCCGCTAGCGTGGAGCAATTGATGCCACTGGTAAGATCCGAGGATGTTACTCACGAAGAAAACACCTATGCCCGCCGCAAAGATGGAGACATCGATAGTCTTTACCAAATTTAGCAGCTCGGAGATAGAAATCCTCTTTAACAGGAAGATCATTAACGCCGAGCTAACGATTATCTTTACGGCTAGCTTATGTCTGGAAAACCGGTTTTTCATTTCGTCGGTTGTGGTAACCCATCCCGCAAAAACAAACGCTCCATCTCCTGGCCAGTGCGCTCCCAGGTCATCGATTGCGCCCACTCCAACCCCGCCCGGCTCATCCGCTCCCACAACTCCCCATCGGTGAGCAATTCCACGGCACGGGCGGCTAAACCTTCTACATCGCCGTACTCTACAAGGAACCCTGTTTTCTTGTGAAGGATCGAATCGCGGAGACCCGGCCGGTCGCTGCCGATCACAGGCACGCCGCACGCGTTCGCTTCCACAACTGTGAGGCCCCACCCTTCTTTGGGACTCGCGTTCATGAACAGGTGACTTCGATTTAACGTCTCCACCATCTTGTCAGTCTCCATCCGGCCGGTGAATTCGATCGCTTCGTCGAGCCCGAGGCGGGCGCTCAAGCTCTGAAGGTTTGTCAGCGCCGGACCGTCCCCAATAATAACCAGTTTCGCGTTTGGAAGCTTTTCTCGGATCCGGGCGAACGCTTTGATCACGACATCGATCGCCTTGTACTTACGTATGCGCCCGAAGTGCACTATCGTGGGTGCTTCGTAACGCGTCAAGCCATCTATGATCCGGTAGCGATCGTGATCCAAACCGCAATACACAACATCCACATTTTTTTCTTGTATACCGCGGCGGACCAGGTCGTCCTTGGTACTGGGACTGATCGCGACGAACCTGCAGTTTCTATACACGCGCGGGATCATAAATTCCCACGCCAGCACATAGAGAGCAAACAAGGGATTGGTCTCCCTAAAAACCGTCGTCCCGAACAGGTGCGGAATGACCGGCATCACCGGAACGTCGACGTGGAGCGGCAAACAAAATGGGATCTTGTTGATATCTTCGATCACCAGATCGGCCGGCTCTTTTTTTAAGAACGTCTTTACCGCGCGCGGGATGACATAGTTGGCGTTGTACCAGTTGCCCCTGCGTACAACATCGATGCCGTCGTAAGAATCGAAATCGGATGCCCCCGGAAATTTAGAAGAGAACCAGGTAACCCGGTGGCCCCGTTCGACCATGTGACGAAGGATCTCGTACAGGTGCACTTCGGCACCCCCCGCATTGGGATCGCGCATGTCGCGCCAATTGACCGCCACCAAATTCAAGCCGTCGGCCTCCTGTTACCGCTTGCGCCCGATACAGCCGACGACCATAGACGTACTGAGAACAAACCGGTGGGGCATGGCGTTCTTGACCGCTTTTCGTGTTTTCTGAAATGCCGCCGAGTCGAACGGGCGCATGGGGATCTTCATGCCTCGCCGGAAAAGAACTTTCCTGACCCCGCGGTACCATATCGGTGGATATAAATTGTGACCGTAGGTAGCAACGATTTCGAAACCCGCTTCTTCCACGATCGACTCCAGGTCCCGAGGCGAAAACTCGGTTTCCCATCCGGCGAACCATTTGTCAAAGAACATCAACACGTGCTTGGCCAATGTGTAATAGTGAAAACGTTGCGGGACGTCCGCCAAGACTAGACCGCCCGGCTTCAATATCCTGTGATTTTCCTTGAGAATGTCTTCGGGGTTGGTGAAATGCTCGAGGAGCCCCTGATGGAATACTATGTCAAACGAATCCGAAGCGATCGGTAGAGCAAATGCGTCGCCACACACGATTCTGATGGGGTGTTCGAGATGATCCGTCATCAATCGCAACGACTCTTCGCTGTAATCCAACGTCCAAGCTTCTGCCCCTAGCGCAGCGAGCCTTTCGCTATCCCGTCCAGTCCCGGCGCCGACTTCCAGTACCCGTTTCCCCGATACGTCGGTCAGCTGTTCGAGGTTCGCGACAATCCTGTCGTCGTTGGCGTAAACCTCGTTCACATCCATATCCCGAGATTCCGCCCAGAAATCGTCCCAGTGTTTTTTCTCGGATGTTTTCGCCATCGGAACTACGTCAATACCCTACGAGCAATCTTTCCGCGAGCACGGGAGGAAGTCCAGCTTTGAGTATCTTCTCTGCCGCCGCTTTGCGGTCGTACTCGACGCGAACGATCTCGACCGCTAGCGTTTGGTCGTCGAACACCACGAACGATGCATCGGGGTTACCGTCGCGAGGTTGTCCGACGCTGCCGACATTGACGACGTATCGGATTCCCTTTGCGATCTTGAGCCGATCGCCCGGCAGAAACCGTTCGGCCCGGCCGTCGTCGCTAAACACGACCGGCGTGTGAGAATGCCCGATAAACGCCACCTGCTGCTGCATGGCGCCAAAAGACCGCTTGGCTCCTCCTTGGTCGAGAACATACTCCCACGATTCAGGCTTGTAAGGCGAAGCGTGAACGGCGATGAACAACTCCGTCGTGTACACGTATGGAAGGTCAGCGATATACTTCTTGTTCTCCTCCGTCAACTCGGCTTCGGTATATAGTACCCCCTCCAAAGCGACCGAGTGAAAAAACGATCGCTCGCTCGGGTCAACGACGGCCGCGTCGTGGTTGCCCTTAACGCACACGCAATCCGGCAAATTCCGCACCGTTTCGATACACTCGTTGGGATTCGCGCCATAACCGATGATATCTCCGAGGCAAATATGGAATCCCACGCCGAGCGTTTTACCGCGAACAACTACCGCTTCAAGCGCTTCGAGGTTTCCGTGAACGTCTGAGAAGATCAAGTACTTCAAACGTTTTTCCTTCTATATTCCTTCACGAATCGGTCGAGCAATCCGTTTATGAAACGCCCGGCATCGGCAGAGCTATAGCGGTGCGCTACCTCGATGGCCTCGTTGATGATGACTTTCGACGGAATCTCATCGAAGTATAAAACTTCTGCGAGCCCAAACCGTAGTATATTTTTGTCGACAAGGGCCACTCTGTCCATGTCCCAGTTTTCGAGAGAAGATTCAATTTTACTATCCAAATCGGAAAGATTTTCCATCGTCTTGAAAAACAATTCCCGCGCGTGCTCGGTAGTGTCCTCGGACGGCGCGCGCCGGTCGATCTGGTCGGCGAAGATATCCTCCCACGGCTTATCCGAAAACTCTGCCTCGTACAAAGCCTGCAGGACGATCTCTCTCGCTTTTCGCCGCTTACCCATCGTACGCTCGTTAAGGCCGAAACAGGCTCATCAAATCGATCAAACTAAGCGCGCTGTGCCACCCCTGATTGCCGTGCTTGCCCCCCGCCCTATCGATCGCCTGATCCAGGGTGTCGGCGGTAATGACACCAAACGCGATCGGTGTATCGCTCTGCGTGGCCAGGGCGTCAATCGATCGCGCTACCGTAGAAGCAAGCACATCGAAATGGCTGGTCTCGCCCCGAATGAGCGCGCCCAGGCACAACAATCCGTCGATTTTCGGTTTCTTACCCTTGAGGATCTTCGCCGCGGCCTGCGCAAGTTCGAAAGATCCGGAAACCCAGTACACGTCGATCTTTGCCTCGTCGGCGCCGTGACGAACCAGACAATCGACCGCCCCGTCGACCAGCCGGCGAGTAATGTGTTCGTTGAATCGGCTAACGACTATCGCAACTCGTTTATTCGCGGCATTAAGAATCGCTCTGTGTTCATTTGGCATGTGATGCACCTCTTTCGTCAATCTCGTTATTATCAGTATCGACGAACTGGGTGAGGATGTGCCCCAGTTTTTCGCGTTTTGTTGACAGATAGCGGCGATTGTTATCATTCGCCGGGATTTCTATCGGTACTCGCTCGACGATTTCGAGTCCGTAAGCAGAGAGCCCAACCACTTTTCTGGGATTGTTCGTCAGCAAACGGATCCGGGTGACGCCCAGGTCGGCCAAAATCTGCGCTCCTACGCCGTAATCGCGGAGGTCGGGCGGAAAGCCCAGTGTCGCGTTCGCTTCGACGGTGTCCTGGCCCTCTTCTTGCAGCGCGTACGCTTTGATCTTGTTTTCTAAACCAATCCCGCGGCCTTCTTGCCGCATGTACAGCAAAACGCCGCTCCCGGTTTCTTCGATTTGAATCATCGACTGTTTCAATTGCGGGCCGCAATCGCAACGCAAAGAACCCAGCACGTCACCAGTAAAACACTGAGAATGCACGCGCACCAAAGTGGGTTGATTCAATTCGACCTCTCCCTTGACCAGGGCAACGTGCAGATTGTGACTGATCGAACTCTTATACAGACGCAAGTTGAATTCCCCGAATTCAGTCGGAAACTTCACCTGTTTGACCAGTTCAACGTACTTCTCCGTTCGACGTCGGTATTTGATGAGATCACGGATGGTGATAATTTTGAGGTCGAATTCTTGGGCGATCCACTTGAGTCGTGGCAATCTCGCCATCGAACCGTCGTCGTCCAGAATCTCGCACAGGACCCCGCCTGGTGTTAGACCAGCGAGCCGGGCCAGGTCGACCGCCGCTTCAGTGTGTCCCGCGCGCCTCAAAACGCCTCCGGGCTTGGCCGTCAGCGGAAAGATGTGTCCAGGTCTGGCGAAGTCATCCCCACGACTATCCGAATCGACGATCGCCTTTATCGTCGCCGTTCTGTCGAACGCGCTGATGCCGGTGGTGGTCCCGGTTTTGTAGTCCACCGACACGGTGAACGCAGTGCCAAATTGGCACGTATTGGTTTGTACCATCGGTTGAAGGTCCAACTCCTTGGAACGCTCGGGTGTGATGGGCATGCAAATCAGCCCGCGCGCGTGCTTGGTGAGGAAGTTGATTTTTTCGACGGTGACCTTTTCCGCTGCCAGAATCATGTCGCCCTCGTTTTCGCGGTCTTCGTCGTCGACTACGATTACGATATTGCCCATTCTGATGTCCTCGATCGCCTTATCTATGGTGCTGAACGCGCTCATTGGTCGTCTCCTGACTTAAATGTCGCTCGCCCCGTCAACTCTCCTCAGTCGGATTATTGTGTCTGATTGAGGTAATGTTTTACGTATTTACCTATGATATCGACTTCGACGTTCACCTCCGAGCCCGATCGGTACGAGCCGGCGATGGTGTGTTCTAGCGTGAACGGAACGATCGTGATCGTGATCGCCCGCCCGGGTAGCCGATCGACCACCGTTAGACTGATCCCGTCTATCGTTATCGACCCCTTCGGTACCATATAACCGTATACCACTTCCGGCAACGCGACGGTGAGCAAACGGTCTTTGCCTTTTTTTAAGAATGACTTGATCTTCCCAATTCCGTCGACGTGCCCCTGAACAAGATGTCCACCCATCGCGGTGGTCGGCGTGGCGGCTCCTTCCAGGTTCACGCGTGTTCCGGACAGTAGCTTACCCAGCGTCGTTTTCTCTAGCGTCTCGCCCACCACCGTGGCGGTAAAATTATTAGCGTCGCAGCGCTCGGCGGTCAGGCAGACTCCGTTCACGGCCACGCTGTCACCGGGGCGGAGGAATTCCGAAAAACCAGCCGCGCTGATTGTCATTGAAATCCCGTCCGGCGTTTTTCTTGCCGCGCCGAGGGTTCCTATCTGCCGAATGATGCCAGTGAACATGCTTACTCTCCGGCGCCGAACTCGAGCCGCGCTTCGATTTCCTCGAAGGTACGTCTGTTCAGGTACCGGTGCATAAAATCTCCGTCCAGGCGGACGGCGTCCAACGCAATCGCCTCGGGCTTTACACTTCGATTCCCAGCAAATACCGACACGCCACCCGAACCGAAGACTTTGGGCGAATGAAACAGGTACATCGCGTCCCAGGCGCCGGCGTTCACGAAACTGCTGAATATCTCGGCCCCGCCCTCCACCAACAACCGTTGCAGTCCGGCCTCGGACAATCGCCGGAGCGCGTCGTTCACATCGACTCGGCCGTGGTCGTCGGTCTTGCACTCCAGTAGGAGCCCGCCGCTAGACTCGAGCGCCGATTTTCGCCCGGCGTCGGCATCGGCGCCGCAAACCACTACGAACGGCCGGTTCTGCCCGGACCACCGGTTGTTGTCCGACAGGTGCAAGCGGGTGTCGAAGACGACCGGCACAGGTGGCGTGCCACAGTCGATCATGCGGCAGTCCAACTGGGGATCGTCGACCTGCACGGTCCGGAGTCCGACGACGATTCCGTCGCAGACGGCGCGTAACCGCTGAACGTACAGTCGAGCCTCGTCGCCGGTCACGTTATCCCTGCGACCGGGCGCAGAGGCGATCTTCCCGTCGATGGTGACTGCCATTTTCAGTGTTACTGTCGGGCCCACGCCGAGCCGTTGCCGGTAGTAACCCAGGTTGGTGGCGACTGCCGAGGCCGCAAGACATCCGACATCGACCCTCACGCCGGAATCCCGCAACGAGGTGGCGCCGCGACCGAGTACTTTGGGGTCAGGGTCGAGTGCTGGGAACACGACGCGGCTCACGCCAGCGGCGATGATTCGGTCTGTACAGGGTGGCGTTCGACCGTGGTGCGTGCACGGTTCGAGAGACACGTACATCGTCCCTCCTCGTGCTCGTTCACCGGCTTCGCCCAACGCCTCGACTTCGGCGTGGGCGTCTCCGCACCGGTGATGATAGCCCTCGCCAATGATATCGCCGTTGGCGACGACCACTGCGCCCACCAACGGGTTGGGGTCGGTACGACCGGCCGCCCGCCACGCCAGCTCCAGGGCCCGCATCATGTAAAGTTGGTCGGTCCAATCGGTTGCGTTGGGCTCGTGCTCTCGAGCCGTCAAAGCCGCATCCTGTTTAGACGGCGTGTCCAAATCGAGTCCGCCTGTCGCGAAAAGCTAGTGTCGAACCTGGGGGAATGTTTTTTGGGGAGGGTGTCGGGTAAAGAAAGCACGATACACCACGGGCCGAATCCACAGCAGGACGGTCCATCCGCGGCGCGGTTGGGCATCGGGTACTTCTTTAATCAGAACCTTCTCCCATCCAGACTTTCACTGTCGGCCCCGGAATCACACCGGGTCGGCAGCCCCAAATGGGGCCGCTCGCGGGCTTTGACCGCCGGTGGGGAATTTCACCCCGCCCCGAAGGTTTCTGTGATCAACTATGATGCAGGCCAGCCGGTTTGTCAAGGCAATTGGATACCGAAGTCGGTTGTTTCATTGGGAGTTACTCCCCTCTCCCCCTTTCCGAACCGCGGTCAAAACACCCGCTGCAGGACTTCCGAGGATTGAGGCCGGCCGACCAGCGGGTTTCTCTGGTATCCGGGGCAGGTCGCCGTGGGCTTCACTGGCACCACTCCCTTCAGTGGCTCTGGGGCGGCCCGTGAGCTCCTTCTCCTCGCCGGGCGGTGAGCTCTGTAGTCCTGGGGCCGACGGTCACCGGGCGCTCACTGGCACGGCTCGCTGACTACGACCTTGCACGTAGCACCTCCGAACCTGCCGCTCGCCTCCGTAATCGGCTCGCCCATTGGCCCCT
>CBDVBX010000006.1:0-35872 GCA_965372335.1 uncultured bacterium
AGCAGCAGTGAGAACACGGCCGCCACACCGCCCTGAAACGCGCCCTCTATAATGAACGGCACTGTAATAAACCGATTGGTGGCGCCAACGAGCTTGAGGATCTCGATGTTTCGTTTGCGGCTGATTACGGTGAGCCGGACGGCGTTGGATATAATGAAGAGCGCCGACAGGATTACGATGAGCCCGACGACGATGTCCACATAGTATATACCGCGGATGATACGTGAGAATTTGTCGATGAAGTCCTTCCCGTAACGGACTTCTTCGACACCGGCAATTTGAGATATTCGTCCGGCCACATTTGCCAGCGTCGCGTGATCACGGTGTTCGCCCTTGAGCGTCATCCAAAAAGAATTTGGAAGGGGATTTGTCTGTAGGGCGCTCAGCAGTTCGGCATCTTCCTCGGTCAATCGCGCGCGGAATTCGGCTAGCGCCTCGTCCCGGGGTATGAATACCACCGACGCCACTTCCGGACTCGAGAGGAGTTTGTGATGGAGTTTTTGGATGCCGTCTGCGTCGACGCTGTCGTCGAGGTAGACGTAGACTTTCATCTCCTGCTGCGCCTGTCCGATAACCTTGAGTAAGTTGTCGGTCGCGAGCAGAAACACTGCCAGCATTAGAAGCGACAGACTCATGATGACTATCGACATTGATGCGACACCCTTGTGCCTCTGTATCGTGCGGAACGCTTCATTCGTGAGATATTTTAACCGGTGGAACATGTTCCTCGCTTCTCGCCGTTATCTATAGGGTCTGGCTCCGATCCGTTTCAAACGATCGCGTTCGAGCCGTATCGTGTCGAGCCGGTCATTGAGATTGCCCAGCAGACCAGTTTTCGTATCCTCCTGGAGCTTGCCGTCGCACAGATGGATCACTCGCGGCCCGAAGTTCTTGACCAGTTCGTGGTCGTGGGTTGTCATGAGAACGGCGGTGCCGCCGCTGTTGATCTTGAAAAGTAATCGAAGAATCTCCTCGGTGACAACGGGGTCCAGGTTGCCCGTCGGCTCGTCGGCAAGCAACACCGCCGGGCTATTCACCAGCGCGCGTGCGATCGCGACCCGTTGTTGCTCGCCGCCCGAAAGTTTGTTGGGAAGATCCTTGCGCTTGTGGAGAAGCCCCACCTGGTTGACCACGCTGGTAACTTTCCTCTTGATCTCGAAGCTCTTTGCCCCGCAGACGCGCATGGCAATGGCGACGTTTTCGAACACGTCGCGGTCGTCTAGGAGTTTGAAATCCTGGAAGACCACACCGATCTTCCTGCGAAGATAGGGGATATCTTTCCGTTTTATCTGCGTCGACACATATGAGCCCACGACGACCTGGCCTTCGGTCGGCTGCTCCTCCATGTAGATCATTCTCAACAGCGTGCTTTTGCCGGCGCCGCTCGGACCGACGAGAAACACAAACTCGCCGTTGGCCACCGTGATACTTACGTCGTCGAGGGCAAGTTGGTCACCGTACTTTTTGCTGACGTGATACACGCCGATGACGCTTCTGTCTTTTTTGTAGTCTTGGACCATAGTCGGTTCCAATCGGATTGGGTCAATCGGACTCGGGCCGCGCTCGCTCGATTCTGCGGGCGTACATCTCCTCGGCTAGTTGATACGCCTCGAGCAAACTTTCGGTTTCTGCGATGCCGCGACCGGCGATGTCGTACGCTACACCGTGGTCGACGGACGTCCGTACGACGGGCAGCCCCAGGGTGACATTCACCCCCCGCCTCTGCGCCATCATCTTGAACGGCACCAGTCCCTGGTCGTGGTACATCGCGATGTAGGCGTCGTAGCGGCCGCGTCTCTCGGGGTCGGCTCGAAAGTCGCTGTACGCCTGGGGAAACAGGGCGTCCGCGGGCACCGGTCCGGTGACGTCAACGCCCTGGGAGCGGAGCCGCGCCAACGCGGGAGCGATCACGCGCTCCTCTTCGGAGCCGATTACCCCGCCGTCGCCGGCGTGCGGATTGAGCGCCGCCACGGCGACCCTGGGCGAATCGATCCCGAAATCGCTGACCAGACCCTCGGTCACTACCCGGACGCACGTCACAATAGACCTCTGGCTTATGTGGTCGCTGACATCCCTTAGGGGAAAGTGCCGGGTCAGGGGAACGACCCGCAAACCGCCGCGTACCATCATCATCTGACAGTCGGGTGCATTCAAATACCGGGCCAACATCTCGGTGTGTCCAGAGAACGGGAAGTTGGCTAAATTCAACGACTTTTTCGAGATGGGGCAGGTCACGATGGCACTCACCGGCCAGTTTCTAGCCAGTTCGCAGGCGAGCTCGATCGCACGCCCGGCGTGCCGGCCGCCGCCCTCGCCGTCCTCGCCGACGGTGTATGGGTCCGCCGTGCCGGTATCGAGGACGACGATCTGCCCGGCCTCGCCAGCGGACGCCGCCACGGCCTCGTCGGTGTCGCCGGTGATCCGGTAGTCGCGACCGGACTTCAGCCCGGCTTTTTCTAGCCACGGCCCGATTCCGCCCAGAGAGCCCACGAGCAACGCCGTTGACCGTTTGGGCTGGAACCGCGCGAAGGTCCGCGCGGCGATCTCGGGCCCGATTCCGGCGGGATCGCCGATAGTGACGGCAATCACCGGGCGGTCTCCGTCGAGACTCTGCGGCCGGTTGGATTGTGAGTTTGTCGCGCCCATTTTGTACCCGAAAACGTCCGCTACTCTAACCAGTCGTCGTTCTCGTGGGAACGAGAATCGGCAGGCGGCGTTTCGACGGGCCGATAGTAGTCTACGGCGGCGGATTTGCTCAACTGTTTCTGGGGCACTTCCAGAAGTTCGAAGGTGAGATTTCTCTGGGAAAACTGGACGGTGACGCGCCGCCCGGCGCTCAAGCGCGCCGCCGGCCGCACCGGCTCGCCGTCAACGAGCACCCGGCCGCTCTCGCACAATGCCTTGGCCAGGGACCGGCTCTTGACGAGACACAAGTACTTCAGCACCAAATCAACCCGCATCTCTTTCTCCCTCTCCGCTGAGGACGCCGGCCTGCAACCTTCAGAGGTTTTGGGGGCAGGTCGCCGTGGGCTCCGTGGTTCTGGGGCGGACGATCGCGAGTTTCGCTGGCACGGCTCGCTGACGGCTACCTTGCACGTAGCACCTCGGAACCTGCCGCGAGCCGACAACCGAGACGACCGTCCAGTGCGGAAATGCTACGTGCAAAGTCGGTCGTAGGGAGTCGTGCCAGTGAAGCCCACGGCGACCTGCCCCAAGAATCGCCGAAAGTCGCCTTCGGGCGGCCCCGAAAGTTCGATAGGAGCTGCGGGCGGGGGGTTAGTTGGTTGAGGAGGGGGCGCTGTAGACGACGACGGTAAATTTGTCGCGGAGGCCTTTGACGTACTCTTTGTACAAGTCCTCCATCTTCTCCTGCTCGTAAAGCCGCTGCAGCTCCGGCTTGATTTCATCAAATTCGTACGGCCGCGGCTCCTCGCGTTCCAACAACTTTACGATCCGAAAACCAGCCGATTCCCGCAGCACCTGGCTGATCTCGCCCGGCCGCATCCCCGCAAGAACGTCCTGAAAGAACGCCGGCAGGTCGTCGACCTTGAGCCAACCCAAGTTGCCTCCTTTCGTTGCGTTCGGATCTGTGCTGTGGAGGTCGGCCATCTCCTCGAAGGAGGCGCCGTTCTCGATTTCATCTCGAATCGATGTCGCCTTTGCAAACACGTCCTCGACGTCCTCCTCGCTGGCCGTTGGACGAATCAGTATGTGACGTATGCGAACCTCCCCCGTGTCCGGGTTCCTTTCCGTGACTTGTACGATGTGAAAACCAAACGAAGTCTGTATCGGATCACTAATTTCGCCGATGCTCAGATTTGCCACCGCTTCTGCAAACGCCGGTTCCGCCAAGTCTTCGGGCTTTACAAATCCCAGATCTCCGCCCAGCGGCGCGCTCGGGTCTTCCGAATACGTCTTCGCCAGTTCTGTGAACGACTCGCCGCCCATCGCGCGTCGATGGACTTCATCGATTCGGGCCTTTGCGTCGACACGGACATGCTCGGACGATTCGAAACCAACAAAAATCGTCTGTAGGTGGACCACCGCCGGCCGCATCGGGAATTCCGTTTTTTCCTCTTTGTAGAACCGCTGCAATTCCGCGTCGCTAATTTCGATCGTCCCGCGGTTGATTTCCATCCGGAGGACCTCTTCGACCAGCATCCTGTTGCGGATCTGATCGCGGTAGAGTTTCTTGAGATCTTCCATCTTGAATCCCTCTCGTTCGAGCTGACGCTCGAACGCTTCCTCGCCGCCGAGCGAACGCTTATTGTCCTCGATCGCCTGGTTGACCCGATCTTCTACGGTAGAAAACGGTATGTCGACGTCGAGGCGTCCCGCTTGGGCAACGATGAGCTTATCGTTGATCATCTCCTTCAAGACCCGATTGTACATCTCCTCGTGCTCCGCATCCGTCATGCTTGTACGGCCCTGCTGGAACATAAACTGCGTGATCAGCATCTCGATGTCGCTCTCGAAAATAGCCTCGTCTTCGACGACGGCGACGATGCGGTCCACCAACTCCTTATCCGCGTGGGATCCTGCGACAAACGCCACAAATAACATAACGGCGACAAACACAACTCGCCCATTCATTGTGCGTCAACTCCCGTGGTGGGTATCGTGTCCTGACTCGTTTCTATCGCCATGCGCAACTCCGGATCGAGAATCTCAATCCTTGCTTCCTTTTTCAACGTCGCAATCAAACTATCGTATACAGACGCACGTTTGTTCAGCAACAATATGCGTGAAATATCTTCAGCCACGTCCTCGTACGCGAGCTTGTTACGAGCCTCGCGAGCGTCTGTTACTTTGACGAAATGATATCCGAGTTCCGACTCGATGACATCGCTGATATCTCCGATCTTCATATCGAACACGACTTTATCAAACTCCGGTATCATATTGCCCTTGGAAAGGAACCCGAGATCTCCGCCAACACCCGTGTGTTTGTCGATCGAGTGCCGGCGCTCTACCCAAGAAAACGTCCGCGTCTGCAGGAGCTCTCGGACTTTCGCCGCATCTTCCAACGAGTTTACCAGTATATGACTCACACGTAGTTCGCGGGTGTACTCTTCTTCGTGTTCCTCGTAGTAAGCTCGAACCTCGCCCTCCGTCACAACCGCGCGTTCCAGAAATGTCTTCTGCACTAACCGGTCGGCCACAAGATCCTTCTTGATCTGTTCCAACTGCGACTCGATCTCCGGCGTAACTCCGGCACCACCTTTCACGGCTGCTTCGAATAGCAGTTCCGTGATGATCCACCGGTCGAGGTACGCCTTCTTCTCCTCCATCGTCAACGCGGTCCGGTAGTCCTCCGGCAAATAAACGTCGAAATCCTTCTTGAGCAATGTTCGCCCGTTGACCCGCACCACCGGAGAACTCGTCTCTGTTTTTCTGCCCACTTCTCGCCGCTCGCAGCCCAACATCATCAATACGATAATAGGGGGCAAAATACCCCCTATCACCGCGGTTCTGACAATGCGAGACCGGTTGGCTCTGTACAATTTCGTGCTCCCGCGCTTCGGGCTCCGGACCAAAACGCCGGTGCCCGGCCGGTGTGTCTCCCGGATTAGGCTCGAGACGAGGGCTTGTCGGTCACGGTCCGTTGTTCAACTTTGATTTTATTCAAGTTGTTTTCGTGGATTGTCACACCGAGTTCTTCTTTCCACTTGTCGAGCAATTCGTTGAGCCGTTTCTCGTTTTCCAGTTGCTTCAATGCGGACCTGATTTGATCGCGGGCCTCGTCGAGTGTGTACATTCCCGCTTGAGTTTTCTCCGTAAGCTTCAATATCATCCAGCCTCTCGACGTTTCGAACGGCTCCGATACCTCCCCTACGCGCGGAAGCGCAAAACCAACCCGGTCCATTTCAGGTTGCTCACCTTCTATCAACAGTCCCGTCTCCGCGAGTGAATCCCGTGTCGGTTCATCGATGGAAAAGGCCATGGCGACGTTGCGAAAGCGTTTTCCGCTTTTGATCTCTTCGTAAGCCTTCTGCGCCGAGTCTATGTCGCCAGTGAGAATAACGCCAAATCTCCGCTTCTCTGGAACGCGGAAGAACTCCTCGTTATCGCCATAGTATGTCCGAACCATTTTATCAGTCACAACGGTTTGACTGTTGATCATGTCCTCGTACAACCGGCCGATCATGAGCTCTTCCTTCTTGGCTTGTAGTACCGCTTTGATTTCCGGATGCTCTTCTATGTTGCTGCGCTCCATTTCCTCGACGACCAGTTCCGCCATGATCCTCTCGGTTAGGAACATCTTGATGCCGCCCAAGCGGAACTCACGCCGCGGACGGTTGAAGAACGACGCCCTATCGTAAAAATCAGAAAAGTCTTTGATCGTTATCAATTTCTGATTGTAACTGACCGCCGGTTTGTCGTAATCCTCGTCATCGAAGTAGAGGAGAGGATAAACCTCGTCGCGTCGGTTGGGGGGGTTGGTCAACGATCGGTCGGGCGGTAATACGTTAAAAACGAGCCGTATGGTATTCCAGAACCAAGTAACCTCCGCGTCCTCGCGAATTTTATCGCTCACTTCGTTCATCAGGATTTTTTCGTTTTGCACTCTGACCTCTTGCTCTATGGTCTCTCGCACATCTTCAAATGCATCTTTGCTCTTTGCATCGGTTCTTTTGAGAACCTTGATGACGAAAAACCCGTAAGGGCTCATTTGAGGTCTGGTGATTCCGCCAACCGGCAGCGAGAACATCTCTCTCTGCATTCCCACCCCATAGGTACCGTACGCCGCCGTCAAGACTCTCCCGCCTTGTTCGGCGTCGGGGCCTTGGGAGAACTGCTTGCAAACCGATTCGAAGTCGTTGCCATCCTGGAGCAGTTGGTAAACCTCCTCGGCTTCTTCCGGCGTGTCTACCAGAATCTGTTTGATAGAGAGAGTCGCGCCCTTATTGTTGTAGTGCACCATCATCTCGTCTTTGGTGACCTTGACTTTGTCGGCGACGCGGATCTTCAAATATCCGGCCTGCAATCCCATATTCCTGTACGCTTCCATTCCCTGGATGACGCTCTGGTCTTTGTCGTAGCCGAGTTCATCCGCTTTGTAAGCCATGACCTCTTTGTTGAGCATTGTGTTGAGAAATTCTTTGTGCCCCTCTACCCCGGAGGCCTTGGGAAGATAGATAGGTTGAACGTTTGCATATGCGTCCTCGAATCTGGCCACCGTGATCTTACGATCTTTGAACTCTGCCAGCACGGCGTTCTCCCTGCCCCCGCCACAGGACAAAACAGATACTGCCAGCACAACTACCAGGCTCGCCAGGAGCGCCCTCGAGCATCTCATTGATCAAACTCCTTTTTTAAACAAACGGATCCGTCCGAACGTCGGTTCGGCGAATCCCCAAATGGTATATCACCAGATTTATAATATCAGATATTCCTAAAGACTCTTGAGGGATCGGGCCGGGGAGCCGACCACAGGGTATGGATTTCCAAAATCTCCCCCCTGGGTCCGGCGGACTCGCGCGGCCCCGGGTAAACTCAGATTTTAGTTGAGAAATAAGCCACTTGCAACAGGTTTTTGGAGTCCACGAGCAGTCGATCGGACGGCTCGGACGCCAGGGTGACGGCAAAAGGCTTCCCCGATTTAAACAACAATCGTGATTCGAAAGTTTCAACTAGCTTCATACATTGTGCGGGAGAAAACGACCTGCCGGGTGCAAATTCGAACTCCGCCGTTCCCCGATCGTTGCCGCCGGAGGCCAGGACGCCGGCGCCTTCTCCCCGCGAGATGCGATCCACCCCCTGCAGTGCCGCTTGCAGCTTGGCCGCCTGGTGGGCCTTCTCGCGTGCCGAGTGATCCAGCCGGAAGCGGACGCGCGAGATGCCTTGCAGTCCGGCCGCCACTTTGATGGCGGCGAGGTCGAGCAGCAGACGCGCCGGCTGGGGCGGATCGCCGAACCGGTCCTTCAATTCCGCTTCTATCGACTCGAGCGCTTCTATCGACTCGAGCCTGGCCATGCGCTTGTATATCATCATTCGTTCGTCCGCATCTTCGACGTAAGTGTCGGGTAGGTAGTAAGAGTACGGCGCTTCGATCTGGCAGTCGGGAGCGGGGAGTTCTTCTACGCCGCGCAGTCTTTCGACCGCCTCTTTGAGCATCTTACAGTACAGTTCGAACCCAATCGCCGCCACGTGACCGTGCTGCTCGACGCCAAGAACGTTGCCCGCGCCGCGTATCTCCAGATCACGCATCGCCAGCCGATAACCGCTTCCCAACTCCTCAAATTCTTCCATGGCCTGCAATCGTTTGGCGGCACTCTCGGTGAGGGAGACCCGCCGGGGAATGAGGAAGTACGCGTAGGCTTGTTGTTCTCGGCGACCGACCCGGCCACGCAGTTGATACAGCTGCGCCAGCCCGAACCGATCGGCTCGATTGACAATGATCGTGTTGACGTTTGGTAAGTCGAGTCCCGACTCTATGATCGTTGTCGATACCAGCACGTCGTATTTACGCTCAATAAACTCGATCATCACCCTCTCCAGCTCACGCTCCCTCATCTGGCCGTGCGCCACGCAAAGTCGTACTCCCGGGAGCAACCGTTCGAGCAGTGCCTTGACCGATTGAATCGACTGGACCCGATTGTGCACGAAGAACACCTGGCCGTCGCGGGCGACCTCTTCGGTGATTGCTCGCTGTATCGCCTCTTCGTCAAAAGCAAGGACCTCGGTCTTCACCGGGTGGCGGTTGCGGGGCGGCGTGTCGATGAGCGATATCTCTCTGAGCCCGGAAAGCGACATATACAGCGTGCGCGGTATCGGTGTCGCGGTGAGGGAAAGCACATCGACGGCTTTCATCAGGCGTTTGAGCCGTTCCTTGTGCTTGACTCCGAACCGGTGCTCCTCGTCGATGATCAAGAGTCCCAGACGCTTGAATCCAACGTCTTTCGACAACAGTCGGTGGGTGCCGATCACGACGTCGACGGTGCCGTTCTTCAACCCTTCGACGATCTCGCTCTGTTCTGATTTCGAGACAAACCGGCTGAGCATTCGAGTTTCCAATGGGTAGTCGGCTATCCGCTCTTTGAACGTGTTGAAGTGCTGAAACGCCAGCAGCGTGGTGGGCACCAATACGGCTACCTGCTTTCCGTCGGCGGCAGCCTTGAACGCGGCACGGATCGCGACTTCCGTCTTGCCATAACCGACGTCGCCGCACACCAGCCGGTCCATCGGCTGGCCGCGCTCCATGTCGGATTTGATCTCTTCGATGGCCCGAATTTGGTGGGGCGTTTCCTCGTGCGGGAACGACGCCTCCAGCTCTCGCTGCCAGTGCGAGTCGGGGCTGAACGCGTACCCTTTTATCACCTCGCGCGCGGCATAAATGTCGAGGAGGTCGCGGGCGATATCTTCGATTGCCTTGCGCGCCTTTTCTTTGGACTTGTGCCACCGGTTCGACCCCAGTCGGTCCATCTGGGGCACGACCCCCTCTTTTCCCACATATTTCTCCACCAGGTGCATTTGATCCAGCGGCACGTAGATCATGTCTCCGCGGTGGTATCGCAACGAAAGGCACTCTTTCTCGTCGCCGTCTGTGCCGTTGCCGCGCCCCACTTTCTCCAATCCGACGTATCGACCGATGCCGTAGTCGACGTGGACGACGAAGTCACCCAGTTGCAAGTGCTCTTGCCGGAATCCCTGGACCCTACGCTTCTTTCGTTTTTTGCGCGGGCGCGCAAGGATGCGATTGAATATCTGATGATCGGTGAATACCGCGACGGAAGCGTCCTCCCACACGAAACCCGAAGTGATCCACCCGACGGGAAGGTGAACCAACGCCTCGGTGTCTTCGAGCATGTCGGCGAGGCGTTCACGCTGCGTCGGCGTCTCCGAATAGACGTGGATGGCAACGCCGTGGCTGTGGAGCTTCCGTATGTCTCCGACTAACGTGTCGAGCTTGCCCGCCACGCTGGGGTGCTCCTTCGTTGCGAACTTGACCAACGTCTCACCCGGTTGTATCGGCGCGAATGCGGCTTCGTGCGGCGGCTCCGACGTGTGGACCGCAGGGGTGGCGAGGTCCCACACGTGTACCGACGTCACTCCGTATCGCTCGTGATACGCCGGCGCGTGGAGGTATTCGTCCAAACTCAGCAGCGGGAACTCCTCTTCGGGGCGACGCGAGGCGTAGTCCATGTTACCCTCGAGACGCTGGTATGCGCGGTCGTGCCCCTCCATCTGTAAGAACCACACCACCGGTTTTTCATCGAAAAAGTCAAGGAGAGAACCGTTCACACCCAGGGCGGGCGCGTACCGTTGCCGCAGATAGGTATGATGGCTGTGCGAAATCTCTGCCTCGATCTGGTCGATCTGTTGCGGATCGAAGCCTGCAGATTCGAGGTGGGCACGAAAATCCACGGAAGACTCATCGTCTAACAACACGCTCGCGGCCGGTAATATCGTGACCGATTCAATCGTCTCGACCGATCGTTGGGAGTCCAGGTCGAACGTGCGGATCGACACAACTTCGTCGTCGAACAATTCAACGCGTGCGGGGTGATCCCAAGCCGGGTCGAACACGTCGACGATCGAACCGCGAACGGCGAACTGACCCGCCTCTTCGACTATCGGAACGACATCGTAGCCGTTGTTTGCCAGGTGCTCGCGAAGCTCCTCCAAATCGATCGTGTCTCTCACGCAAACCGTCATGCGACTGGCGCGGAGAGTCTCGATTCGAATCGTCTTTTCCAGAAACCCCAGCAGACTGGTCACAACGACGTCTGCCTTTCCACCCATTATCCTCAGCAGCGCCTCGTTGCGATCGCCCCTCACGGCGAGGTTCTCGCGCGCCTCGTATCGGTGAGGAAATATGTCGCGTTCGGGAAACAACAGCGTCCGGGCGGTCGATACCGTCCCCAGATCGGAGCATACGTCTTCCGCCCCCTCCTGGTCGGGGCAGACGACAACAACCGGACGACCGATACGGTGGCGGATCGCCTCCAAAAGAAAAACGGGCGCCGTCCCCCGTAACCCTGTCAAATGAATCCGGCTTCCGGACGTTTGTGCGCCTTTTCCCCGGTCCAACGCGGAGCGAAGTGCGCCAAACCCGACCGTCCGCTGAACGCTTGCGACCAGCGGGTGGGTGACGATACTTCGGTTCGAGTGGTTCGTGTTCATCTTTTTGTGGCTCTGCAGTGGCGGCCACCCGAAAGGAGCGATACGATGCAAGCACGAAAGCCCCCTCGCTTTTTTCGAGGGGGTGTCGTCGGGGTAATGATGCCGCTTTTGCCGGGCGTCAACCCCGGATACGCAAGCCGCGTTAATATACCCCCGATCGGCGTTGTATGCAAGCCCTCGTCGGCAAGGGCGGCAAACAGGGTCACTCGATTGACTGAACGAGAACATCCTCGTAGTGGCGGATTCGTTTGACGAACTGCACCGGTTCGCTGCCGCGTGCGTAGCCGTGCTTGAGCGTGGTGTAATAACTACGTTGCGCCAGCAGCGGAAGCACTTCCGAGAGGTCTTTCCACCGATCGGGGTCCTTGCCCAGGCGGCGAGCCAGACCGCGCGCGTCGTATAGGTGCGCCATTCCGACGTTATAAGCGGCTAGCGCAAGCCAGCTCCTGTCGGGCTCTTCGATGCTATCGGGGAGCCGGTCGATGAGCTGCCGGAGATACCTCGCCCCGCCGTGGATGCTTTGAACCGGGTCGAGACGGTTGGTCACACCGAGGTCTCGCGCGGCAGGCAACGTGAGCATCATGATGCCCTTCACACCCGTGGGGCTGCGCGCGCGCGGGTTCCAGTGAGATTCCTGGTACGATTGAGCCGCCAAAAGAGTCCAATCGAGTTCGTTGTTGGCCGCCGCTTCCTCGAAGAACGGGCGGTACTTGGGAAGAGTCGTGTTGATCTTGCGGATGAATTTGCGCGTGTCCACGTAGTCAAAAATCTCGACGTATCCGTAATACTTTTCCTTCAACAGCGCCGGTCCGCCTCGCGCCGAGAATCCTTCGAACCATTCGTGGATTTTTTTTCTGAGCGCTTCTGATTCCGTGTGGAGAAACCAGGCGAGGGGTTCGGGTTCGGTGAGAGAAAACGTCGCTACCAGCTCGGGGTAGTAGCGCCGGTTGATGGCGAAAATATTGTCGTCGGTTACTGTGCAGTCGAGTTCGCGGTTTTGTACCCTTGCCAACAGCTGCTCGGTGTCCAGGCTGTCATTGGACTCCCAAGACAGGGTTTGGTGCTTTTGTCTGAGTGTCTCGAGCCGTTCCTCGTAACTGCTGCTCGCGACAACACTAAGACCCACGTCATCCATGTCTTCGACTCGTTTGGGTTGCTTTCCGCCGCGGCGACCAACCATCAACTGCTTGACCATCTGGTAGACGGGTCCGATGAGAAAACTCTCGCTACGGCCCACGGTATAGGTGAGTCCGGCTGCGGCCACGTCGCCTTCGCCCCGCGCGAGCGCTTCCAAGATTCCCGAGATGGTGTTGATGGCGACAAACTCGGGCTCGACACCCAGCCAAGCGGCAAATGACGTCGCCATGTCGTATTCTACGCCGGCCATCAAGCCGTCCCGGTCTTTGTAATAAGTCGTGGGGGCGTTGCGGGTGATAATTATGAGCTTACCGCTCTCTTCGATGTCGTGCAGGGTACGGACACCACCGCTTTCACCTCCGCAGGATACCCACGCCAGGACGAGCGTCACCAGCGCGGACACCACGGCGACGCGTGCGACGCCGTGCAGGGCCGGAATACGAAGCGGCTTCATGGCGGCAGTATATCACGAAACCACAGCAGAACAAAAATGTGCGATCGAAAATTTCCCCGCGCTTGCAGAAGCCGTATTTACGCCCTGCGGCCCAGTATTGACTCTGCGGCCAGCGCGGCCGCGGCGAGGAAAATGAACAGCCCGAAGATCTCGCGTCCTTTTCGAGAGGCCTGAAGATTTTTCAAGAAGTCGCCGCCGGTTTCCACGACACTGGCCGCATCGAAGTCGTCCGGGATGCTGCGCGCGGCGATGTTCGACTCGCGCGTATCGAGGTTCACCACCTCCTGGGCAACCAAAGTCGTATCCGTCATCAGCCGGTAGACGCCCACATCTTTCGGGCGTTCGCAGATCGCCCGCCGGTCACCGTGGGGTGTTTCGAATACCACTGGCGGCAGGGGCTTTCCGTCCGGGTCGCGGATGATCAGCTGCGACGACGCCAGCGCCGATTGCGGGGCGTCGAAGAAGAGCGGTCTTCCCACGGGATTTTCCTGCCGGCGATGCGCAACGCCCGCGCTGGCCAAGTAATATACCGACGTATGGACCAGCGGGAGAAACATCGGAGAGAGCGGAACGTCGCCGCTCTCGAGGTCGGGTGCGGCGGCAAAAACGAGGATGCGTCCTCTCCCGCGCGCGCACTCCCACAACGCCGGATCGCCGCCCGCCACGTACGCCAGCACCGAGTCGGGTGAGACACCGCGGACGGCTACGTACGACCGCAACCGTGTGCGCGTCAACAATTCGAGTTCCTCCTCGTTGAAGATGCTGAACACCGGGTGGTCTTGCTGAAACGACGTATAACCCTTCTTTGCCTGATTGCTGCGCTCGGTTGCCGCGCGAATGCCGACGAACTCCCGGAATCTCTTGTCCTGCAACAAGCGCCGATCGCCGTTACCGAGGAAGATAATCAATCCACCACCGCCCTTCACGTACCGCTCCAACAGCGCCAACCGTTTGGACTGGAGCTGTTGCGGGTTGACCCACAAGACAACGCCACGGTTGGGAAGCGAAGAAGCGGTGATGTCTTTTTCGTCGATCGTCCTGACGGTAAATTCCGCTTCGCCCGACGCACGAGGATTGAGCGCTTTTTCCAGGTAAAAGAAACCAGCCGCTCCGCTGATCCCCCCGGCACCGGCGCGACCTGACACTGCGGCGGCGGTGCCCGAGCCGCCGTCCAGCCGCCGCCGGCCTCGAATGAGCGTTACCGGGACGCTTTTGGATACCTCCAACAAAAAGTGCCGGTCGTCGTCGACCGGCAGCCGGTCGCGGTTCTTGGTCACGCTGCAGTGATACGCCCCCCACTCGATAAACGAAATCGGAAAGGTCACCGTTGTAGACGCGCCGGGGGAGAGGTTGATCACTTTCTCGGCCTTGCGGCGGCCGTCGACGGTCATCTCTAGTGGAAAGCTAACGGGGTTTTGCTGCGAATGGTTGGTAACGGCCACGCCGACGCGGATCACTTCTCCTGGACGCAATAATTTGCGCGGTACCATTACGCGATCGATGCTCACGTTGTCGACGTCTTCCTCGAACACGGGAACGAAGAACACGCGGACGTCGCGGCGGTCGCGTTGTACACCGGCGAGAGTCGAATCGGCATTGTAACGAAAATCGGAAACGACGTATATCTCGCCGCCCGAAATATCCCCGCGGTCGATCAATTCGTACGCGCGGTCTATCGCGCGTTGGATCGAGGTGGTCTCGGCGCTGATCTGCGCTTTGTCGATGGCGCTCTTGATGAGAGATTTGTTCTTCGTGCCCTGCTCCAGCTGCGCGTCCGCTCGGTCGGAAAACAACACCAAATTGATGGCGTCGTGTTTGCCCGCCTGTTCAGCGATCGCCTCGGCAAATGTTTTTGCCTCCGTAAACGCCGTCCCCTGCTCTTTGTGTACGCCCATACTGTAACTGGCGTCGAGGCAGATTACTACATTCTTGGGGGCCTTGCCCGGCAGCAGAAAGGCGGCGCTTCTCAGCGTCGGCCTGGCAAAAGCGGTCACCAGAAACACGACGGCCAGTGTGCGGAGCACCAGGATGAGAATACGGCGCAAGTTGATCTTGCGCATCCGACGCCTGGCCAGTTCGGTCAGAAACTCCAGTGAACTGAATTTGATCCGGCGGACACGGCGCCGGTTGAGCAGGTGGATAATCACCGGCACTGCCGCGGCGATCAGTCCCGTCAGAAATATCGCGTTAAGAAATCCCAGCTTGTACCTCTCGAACCGATTGCGGTTATCGTTTGAAGTTGTCGCGCTGTTTTATTGTGCGGTCGATCTTGAACAATACCTCGGCCAATGGAAACATCGTCATCTTGTCAACGTGCCGTACGTTCACGTTTATCATCTCGCACGCGACGTCGGACGCCGGTATTGCGTTGAACTCCGAGCCCTTCAATACAATGATATAGCGCGAACTGTTCTCTACGGTCAGCACAAAAAAAACGCTGAGGCTGTCGCTCTCGGGTGCCAGTGTGAGATTGTATGTGTTGACCTCGGCAACCCTCGTCGGCCCTCGCACGCCGCAGTTGAACCACTGTTCATCCGTTCCCTCCGAATGATGACAGATCTTGATCAGGCCTTTGAACCTGCCCTCATATTCGATGGGGAAGGCAAAGTAGTTGAATCGCGCGGCTTTCATCAGATCTTGAAACGGTGTGTTTCTGAAGTCGCCGAAGGAGAGCACAAACGCTGCCCACGGCTCATTCAAATGCGCCTGTTTTAGATCTCTGGCGTCCAGCAGTTCGTATTTTTGCTCGCAGAACCTGGGATCTTCAGAACACTTTGCCTGAAGCGATTCGAAGAATTCGTTGGCCGCGGTCACGGCTGCGCCCGGTACCTGCTCACCCGGCGACGCGGGTTGCGCCCCCGCCGTCGCTATTGACGCGGCCACAATGAACAACGTCGCGCACAGCAATTTCATAGTGTTATACCATTCGTTGCCGCTTGCCCAGATAAGCGGTAAGCGCTTGATCGTAGGGTGTGTCGGTTTGAAGTAAATTGTAATCGATCTGGTGGTTCCGGCAACTCCGGTTGAGACGATCGATCCACGCGGCCACATCCTGCGTATACTGTTCGCGTAAAAACGCGGGCTCCAGTCGGAGTCTTCGGCCGCTCTCGAGATCCTCGAATTCGATTTCGTCTTTATAGTCCAGGTCGACTTCTCGCGGATCGAGGATATGAAACACGATCACCTCGTGCTGCCGGTGCCGAAAATGCTTCAGCCCGTCGATGAGCGCTTTGGGGTCGTCCATCAGATCCGATATCAAGATCACCAGACCCCGGCGCTTCATCCGTTCGGCTATCGCGTGCAGCGCGGGGCTGATCGAGGTCTTCTCCCCGGGCTCGATGTCCTCCAGTTTTCGGAGGATGTGAAACAGCTGCTTGCGCACGGATCGGTGCGGTATGAGTGTTCGTACGTCGTCGTCGAATAAACACAAACCGACCGCGTCCTGCTGGCGGATCATCATATAGGCCAAGCTGGCAGCCAGGAGACTGCCGTACGCAAGCTTGGTTATCGGCGGAGCGGCATCCTTGCGCGGGTCGCCGCTTCGGCGCCGGCGACTTCGCTGCTCCCAGCGCTGACGCTCGCGCGCCTCCTCGGCATTCGGAAAACCCATCGATGCGCTCTTGTCGAGAAGCACTGTGCCGATGAGGTTGGTTTCTTCCTCGAAGAGTTTGACATAGGTTCTGTCGGTTTTGCCGAACACTTTCCAGTCGATGTTTTTGATGTTATCGCCCTGCATGTACTGGCGGTACTCGGCGAACTCGACCGAGAAACCGTGGTATGGGCTCCTGTGGAGCCCAGCGATGTAACCCTCGACGATCAACCGCGCCTTGAGATCCATGTTGTCCAAACGGCTGACGACGGCGGGGTCGAGGTACTTGCTGATCTGTTTTTTCTTCTGGAGATACGCCACTGAGACTTTGCCCGTGTGTGAAGGGTTCTTTACTCAATATTTACTGGATTTACGGCACGCAATACTATAATAACGGATATGTCAAAGGAGCGCACCTCTATTGAGCACCGATTGCACGAGACGATTGCCGTTTTTGGACCGATTTCTCACGCTATGGATTTTTGTCGCCATGGCCGTTGGTGTGCTGACCGGCTATTTGTACACCGGCGTGGAGAGTTTTATCCAGCGTTTCCAGGTCGGAACCACCAACATTCCCATCGCTATCGGGCTGATCCTGATGATGTACCCCCCGTTGGCCAAGGTGAAGTACGAGGAGCTGGGCGACGTGTTTCGCAACTGGCGCGTGCTCGGGCTGTCGCTGGTGCAGAACTGGCTCATCGGTCCCGTCCTCATGTTTGCCCTGGCGATCGTGTTCTTGCACGGCTACCCAGAATACATGGTCGGTCTAATCATGATCGGATTGGCGCGCTGTATTGCCATGGTGATCGTGTGGAACGAGTTGGCCGAAGGTGATTCCGAGTACGCGGCGGGATTGGTGGCGTTCAACTCCGTGTTTCAGGTGTTGTTTTACTCCGTCTACGCGTGGTTTTTTGTCACCAAGCTGCCGCCGCTGTTCGGTCTCGAAGGAACCGTGGTGGCCATTACCATCGGCCAAATCGCCAAGAGCGTGTTTATCTACCTGGGCATTCCCTTCATCGCCGGGATCACCACGCGGTTTGTGGCATTGCGATTGAAGGGGCGCGATTGGTACGAACAACGCTTCATCCCCAAAATCTCACCACTGACGCTGATCGCTCTACTGTTTACTATCATCGTGATGTTCTCCCTCAAGGGCGATATCATCGTTCAACTTCCCCTCGACGTGTTGCGAATAGCAATACCTCTGACCATCTATTTCGTCGTCATGTTCTTGGTGTCTTTCTGGATGGGCAAACGCGTCGGAGCCGATTACTCAAAATCGACGACGATCGCTTTCACTGCCGCGAGTAACAATTTCGAGCTTGCCATCGCGGTGGCAATCGCCGTGTTCGGCATCGGGTCCGGTGTCGCCTTCGCCGCCGTAATCGGCCCTCTGGTCGAGGTCCCCGTCTTGATCAGCCTGGTCAACGTCGCCTTCTGGATCCGCCGGCGATACTTCACCCCGGCGCACCAAGCCACATAATGGGTTGTATAATGGGCTGTTCGGTAATATCTTATTCGTATTGAATCCCGTGCCCGCAGGTCCCCAGCTTCCGGCGCAGGCCATTTCTACATGTTGAAAGGAATATCGATGTCCGCTGACAGTCCGATCGCCGCAACGATGGAAGACGTCCAGAAGTTCAATCAGGCCCACCAGACGCTCCGCTCCGAAATCTCCAAAGTCATCGTGGGGCAGGGCCATGTCATCGACGAGCTGCTGATCGCGCTATTCACCGGGGGCCACTGCTTGCTCGTAGGCGTGCCGGGACTTGCGAAAACGCTGCTGATATCGACGGTGGCCGGCGCGCTGGACCTCGAGTTTTCCCGCATCCAATTCACTCCGGACCTGATGCCTTCCGATATCACGGGAACTGAGATTCTCGAAGAAGAAACGGGAACGGGCAGACGATCGTTCCGGTTCATCAAGGGGCCCATATTCGGCAACGTAATACTCGCCGATGAGATAAACCGCACGCCGCCAAAAACGCAAGCCGCTCTGTTGCAGGCAATGCAGGAGAAGGAAGTCACCGCCGGCGGCAAAACGTTCAACCTCGATTTGCCTTTCTTCGTCCTGGCGACTCAAAACCCCATCGAACAGGAAGGTACTTACCCGCTGCCCGAAGCGCAGCTGGATCGGTTCATGTTCCATATCAACGTCGACTACCCCTCCAAGGAGGAGGAGTTGGAGATCGTTGAAACCACGACGTCTCAGGCGCTGGGAAAACCGGAAGTTGTTCTCCGCGCAGAAGATATTCTTCGCATCCAGGATTTGGTCAAGACGGTCCCGGTAGATTCACACGTGCTCGAATACGCAATCGCCTTGGTGCGGGCAACTCGCGACGATTCTATTGGGCAGGTCAAGGACTACGTCAGCTGGGGCGCTGGCCCCCGAGCGGGGCAAAATCTGATACTGGGCGCGAAGGTCCGAGCGGTCATGGACGGCCGCCCGATCCCCAGCGTGGATGACGTCAAAGCAATCGCGCACCCCGTGTTGCGCCACCGCATCGTCACCAACTTCAACGCCGACGCCGATGGCGTGACTACCGACGACATCATCAAAATGTTGCTGGAAGGTGTCAAAGAGTAGTGCGGCGGTTTCGGCTCGTCTCTGACGCGCTGTTTGTACGTGAAAATTTTCTGGTCAAGCGCCCGATGCCGATCTTCCGCTGGGCTTGGCGCCACACCTGCGTTCTTCCCCAGCCGGCTATCTCCACGCCGAGCCCCACGATTTGATTACCTCCAGGATTGTTAACCGACACCGCGGTCAGAATTGTAGTGACGAATCGGCGGGCGAGTGTACACTATTGACGTTCGATTTTCAAAGTTCCGGCGGCGGGCGGCCCAAAACCCTTATAAAGGAACGATGCAGCACAGGAAGTTTATACGAGATTTTGAGGCGGGCGGACATCTCGACCTGTTTCTGGTCACCGCCGTCGCTTCCGTCTTGTTGATCCGATTGTTCCTGCAGCTGACCGGGTATCCACAGCTGGGGAACGATAGCCTCCACATCGCGCACATGCTGTGGGGCGGCCTGGGGATGCTGGTCGCCGTCATTATACTGCTGTCGTATGTCGGCAGAACGGGCCACAAGTTGTCCGCCGTGATTGGCGGCGCCGGTTTCGGCGCTTTCATAGACGAGGTCGGAAAGTTTGTTACACAGGACAACGACTACTTTTTTCAACCCGCCATATCCATTATCTATGTAGTCTTTATGCTGATGTATATTGCGTTTCGTTGGCTCCACAGAGGACGCAAGCGCACGCAACTGGAGTACCTGGTCAATGCAATACAGGAAACGCAACAGGTCGCAGTCGGCGATCTCGATCCCGGCGAGCGCGACCGGGCACTAAAATACCTGCGGCATTGCAATCCCGACGATCCGCTCGTTCGTGGTTTGGACAGACTCTTCCGGGGATCCGAACTCGTTTCCGCCGCCGGCCCCGATCTTTTTAGCCGCATCAAGTCGAATTCCATACTCTTTTACCGCAGGATAGTCGCCAAACCATGGTTTGGCGGCGCGGTGATTTTGTTTTTCGTCGGACAGTTGGTCATTCAGATCACCCACTCGATCGCATTACTGGTGTTTCACAAGTCTTGGCTGGAAGTGTTGATAAGGCGACCCATCGAAAAGCTTGGGACTGCAGATACACGTATTACGTTTTTCCAACTTTCGATTCTCTTGTTTTCAGTACTTGCGGCCGTCTTTGTGGCCACCGGAGTGTGGCAGGTTGGCAAGTCGCGGCTGCGCGCGTATCATTTTTTTCAAAAATCGATGATGGTCTCGATCTTCTTCATTCAGCCCCTGATGTTCTATCGCGATCAGTGGTCGGCGTTGATTGGTCTCACGTTCGACATTGTGGTTTTGGTGGCGCTTCGTTTCGTCATTGAGCGCGAGGATCTGACCTAACGCTTGACCGACGCGTGATTGCCACGCTATATTATCTGTCCTTGCCCCGATTGACTCGCTCCGGTGGATTTAGTCACAGCGATTCCCCAATCGCTTCTTGCAAAAGGAGGGTTTCCATGAAAAAGGTTGCTGCACTTGCGGTTTTCGTGGCGATGTCGTTTGTGTTTGCCCAGCCCGCGCTTACGCACTGCGAAGTGCCGTGCGGAATTTACGATGACCAGATGAGAGTCCAAATGATCCGTGAACACATCACCACAATCGAAAAAGCGATGAAGAAAATTGTCGAGCTATCGAATCAGTCCCCCGTCAATTACAACCAGATCGTGCGCTGGACAATGAACAAAGAAGAGCACGCCGAAGAGCTCCAGCACATCGTTCAACAGTACTTTATGACACAACGCATCAAACCGGTCGATTCCGGTGACGGGGGGAAATACGACAAATACGTCGAACAGGTCACGTTATTACACCAGATGTTGGTATTCACGATGAAGACCAAGCAGACCACCGACACGGGCCACGTCGAAACGCTGCGCGCGCTGACCGATCAGTTTGATAAGTCGTACTTCGAGGGCAAGTAGTTATATACCAGACCCACTAAAAGGGTATTGGCAAGATTTCGCGGGAGATTCCGCGGCGCCGTCGCGTAACTGACATTATATCAGCAAGATAAAAAATCTTCTCAGCTTGTGAAATTTTTCTTTATATTGTCTTGACAAATGTCGGGGAACTCCGTATTATCCCGATAGTTGAATAAGGGCACCACTATACTGCTATAGGGGCACTATTCGGCTAAACCATTATCTCAATATAGATTGAATGTATTCCGGCCAGCGCTACTGATGGGACTGGGGCTGCCGGGATAACATCGGGCCCGCAAAGCTGGTTTGCGGGCCCACATTTTTTTGCTGGGATTAGGCGGGGCCGGTGCTTCTATCACTGCCTAGTCTTTTGTGTCGGGCGCTTTTTTCTCCTCGGCACCCTGCGTCTCTTCTTGTCCTTTGGCGTTTAGGTCGTCCAATGATTTCCGTGCATTCTCGTCGTCTGGATTGAGCTCGAGTGCTGTCTCGTATTGTCTGCGTGCGGATTCGTCGTCGCCCTTTATCTCATACAACATGCCCAACCTCCAGCGCGCGTTGGCCCACGTCGGCATACCGCTGTCCGGCTCTCGGGCGAGATACAATTGCAGGCACTCGATCGCCCGGTCGAGGTTGTTCTCAGATAGAACGCCGGTCCGGCCGATCTGGTAGAGCGCGCCGTAAGCGTCCGGATCGATCTCGATCGCTTTCTCCAATGACTCGAACGCTTTGTCGTATTCTTTCGTCGACTGGTACATCATTCCCATTTGGTAGTACGGGTCCGAGTTTTCCGGGTCGATCTCGGCAGCCGCTACGTACGCTTCCTCGGCTTCTTCAAAATTATTTTCTTTTTTGTAGAGCTCAGCCATGAACAACTGGCCGCGAAACTCGTCGTACTCCAACAAGAGTTCGGCCTGTTCTTTGGCCTTTTCCATGCTCCCACCCGCTATTGGTGGCGCGTTCATGTAAAACCCGGCCAGAAACAGCCGCGCGTCGACATTGGCAGGGTCCAACTCGACAGCCTTGTCTATGTGAGACCTGACTTTGTCCACCAGCATTTGCATTTGCGTGAAGTCCTGTGTGTTCTGCAGCTTGGTCACATACGCGATCGCCGACCAGTAGTGGACGTTCGAGCTGTCCGGCGCCAAAGCGACGGCCTTGTCCATCCATTCGGTCGCGCCCTGGAAATCTTTGTTCGCCATCGCGATCCTGCCCATGTAGACGGTCGCCATGACGTCGTTGGGGTCCTTTTCCAAGGCGCCTTCGTAGTACGCGAGGGCCTCGTCGTACTGTCCAGCCTCGTAAAGCCGTGCACCCTCGTCGGCGGGTTCGGTCGCATTCTCCTTGGCGCTGCCGCCCGTCAAAAACAGCAACGCCACCAACGCGAGTACAATTCCAAAGGCTTTCATATCGGTTCTCCTTCCGCGACTTAACATCCGATTCCGCACACCAGGCAGCGATCAAGCGCTACCTCCGGCCGGCCCCCCAAAGACCAGAAACGATCAATATCGTACCCACGACCAGCGCCCAGTCGAGGCGCTCGTGCAGGAATACCACGCCCAGGGTTACCCCGACAACCGGTATCGTGTACGTGACCATCGATATTCGCGTCGGGCCGATGGTATGGAGCAGGTAGTAATAGATGAGATAACTGATGCCGGCGCCCAACACACCCAGCCACGAGATCGCCAGCCACGTCAACCCCTGTGCCGGCAGTGTGAACGGGACTTCGACCATCGGCGCAACCATCCACATCACCATGTCGGCCAGGAGCATGGTGTAGAACGCCTGGATGATAGACGGTACGCCGCGCAACTTGGCGCGGGCGTACACGTTGGACACGGCGTAAAATGCCGAGGCCACCAGTACTGCGCCATTGCCGAGCAGCACCAGATTGACTCCTGGCTGGTCCCAGGCACCGATAGCGGATAACAGGTCTTTGTGCACCAGCACCATCACACCCCCAAATCCGACCAGCAGGCCCATGACGCGGCGGACCGTCATCCGATCGTCGTGCAAAAACAAGTGCGCTGTGACGATTGTAAAGAGCGGCACGGTGGCATTGAGCACCGTGGCCACCGCCGAGTCGATGTACTGCTCCGCCCAGGTAATGAAAAACCACGGGATGGCCGTGCTCATCAATCCCTGGAGAAGCAGTACTCCCCACATCCGCCATCCCCTGGGCAGTCCCGGCTTTTTCGCGACCAAAAATGGCGCCAGCACCACCAGGGCGATCAGCAGGCGGATCGTCACTACGGTCAGCGGCCCCGTCTCCTGGACGGCCAGCTTTATCCACAAAAAAGAAGAGCCCCAGATGAGAGCCAGGGATAGGAATCCTGTCCATTGTTTGAAGTTCATAACAGCGTCCCAGTATACAATGGTCCGTCCCGTCGATCCATGTAAGCATCAACCCGAGGGCTCGTCCAATAGACAGCCGGCCTAGCCAGCGTCGGGAAGAATGTCTGTGGCAGCGGGACATGGGGTCAGTTTCCCTGTGGTGGGGAAATGGTTCCTGCTGCCACAACTCTTTTTTGGCGGATGAGGCGCTTGCCGGGTTTCGTGCCTGTTGAAAACAACTCCCTTTGTGCTAAAATAAACGGCCGGTCCCCCGATCGAGTGTGGGGCCGTCGGATATCCATCGTACCGCCTACACGATACCTGAATAGATTGAGGTTTTACAGCGAGCAAGAGGAGTCTAAGTATGCCCAAGTACAAAGGAACCATCGGCATCCTGACCGGTGGCGGCGACGTCCCCGGATTGAATCCCGCTATCCGCGCCATCACAGTTCGCGCGCTGCGAGAGGGATACCGCGTTCTTGGGATCCGCCGCGGCTGGGCGGGTTTGGTCAACATGATTCCGGATAAGCACGCAGACAATTCAGCTTGCGTCACGCCACTGACCGTGGAACTGGTCGACCGCGTTGGGCGTACGGGCGGGACGTTTCTACACACGTCGCGAACGCGCCCCAGCCACCTACCGCGCTTAGAGGTACCTCCGCACTTGGCCGATAAGTACAAAGATGACGTCAGCGACGTCACGCCGGAAGTCCTCAAAAATCTCGAGTATTTGGGGGTTAATTATTTGATACCCATCGGCGGAGACGACACGTTGAGTTACGCAAAGCGCCTGCACGAGGAAGGCGTCAACACGGTAGCAATACCGAAAACGATGGACAACGACGTCCCCGGAACCGACTACTGCATCGGCTTTAGCACGTGTGTCACACGGACTCTCGAGCTCACGCACCGTCTGCGGACAACGGCCGGGTCACACGAACGGTTTTTGGTATTGGAAGTGTTCGGTCGGTACGCCGGTTATACGGCACTCCTGCCCACGATGGCCGGAGCTGCCAACCGCTGTGTTATCCCGGAATCCCCCTTCAACATCGAGCGGCTGACCGAGCTGCTGGTCGAAGACCGTCGCGAGCACCCCAGCCGCTATTCCGTGGTGCTGGTGTCCGAGGGCGCAACGATGGTCGACGACTCAGAGATGACGTTCGAGAGCGCGGACGAGGATCAGTACGGCCATCGCAAGCTGGGTGGCATCGGCGACCGCGTCGCCACCAGGCTCACGGAGCTATCTCCTCTGTTCAACAACGGCAAGACCATCAACGTGGTGAGTCAGCGGTTGGGATACCTGGTGCGGTGCGGCGATCCCGACTCGTTGGACTCGATCGTCCCCATGGCGTTCGGCAACCTGGCTCTGGATCTCATTCTGAACAACACGGTCGGCCGCCTGGTGTGCACACGCAATGGCGTATACGACAGCGTCCCCGTGGGGGCGGTGACCGGCGCCAAGAAGACCGTCGACGTCGTCAAGTATTACAACACCGACCGGCTCCGGCCGAACTACCGCCGTGTGGCGCGCCAGCCGGTCTTTATCATGACCAGCGACGTGTAGCCCGATCGGCTAAACCTCAAGCAGTAAGTCGCTTCCGGCGGCGGGTAGATTCCGATTGCACACCGGCGGCGCTGCGGTTATTATATGTCACGGTCCCAGTCTCTGTTTCCTGCACCTGCCTCATCGCTTTCGCGAATGAATGCTCGTGCTTCTCAACGTTCGAAGCGAAGACCGGGCAGCCATTCGGGCGATCCGCCTGAATGAACTTCGTGTTACATGGAAGCATTTTTCCGGTAACGAATCTTTGTCTCACAACCTCCTCGGTCGCGGCCGCCAACGCCGCAGTCGCGGGGGAGTATCAGTAGAGGTACGATCTCATGACCAAAAAGATCTACGTCGGCAATCTGCCGTTCACGGCGAACGAAGAGGAAATCCGTACTTTGTTCGCGGCGCACGGAAACGTGCACAGTGTCACCCTAATTAGCGATCGTGAAACCGGTCGCCCGCGCGGTTTTGGTTTCGTTGAGATGGACGACGATACCGCCCAAGTGGCGATCGACGCGATCAACGGCACCGAGCTCGGCGGCCGGACGCTCAACGTCAACGAGGCAAGAGAGCGCAAAGGCGGCGGGCAGCGCGGCGGCGGCGGTGGTGGCCGGCGGGATTACTAGTCTAACTTTTGTTGGACACCGCTAGATTCTGGCTTACCTGCCCTTGCGGTGGGTAAGCCAGCTTTTTTATGTGCAGCTCTTGCCGAGGAGCGGCGCATGCGCAGTCACGACGTCGACTATGAGGTCTTCGGCAACGACATGCAAATCGTCGAGATCGAACTCGACCCCGCTTTTCACAAACGTTTCGGCGCGGGCTTCTTTGGCGGCGAAGGTTCCCTACTGGTCAGTCTGGGCGATCTCCTCGACGGCGACGGCCAAGCGCGACGCTATCCAGATCGCATAACCGACTTATTATCAGCAAGATAACGAGGCTTCCCCTTCTCTGCTCTCCGGATTTTCACGTCCCACTCGACTTGGTCCACTTCTTGCGGTTTCGCGTGCGTTCGCGCACCCGGAAATCAGCATAAATTCCTGAATTCGTGTTCTGGAGGGCGCAAGCCGCGGCGCGACGGCGGCCATTTCGCCCATTGGGCCGCGGCTCCGCCATCCCCGGGACTGGATTGCAATTGTGGAGACACATTTGCAATTTGATTCGTTTGTTCCAGCAAGTCTCAGGACTGCAAGGAGGCGCCATGAACAAGCTGTTCTCCACGAAGGGCCGTATCAACCGGCAAAGGTATTTCTTTATAACTCTCGCGATCGCGCTGATCGCCTATGCTTTCGCTTTCGTGATCGGTTTCGCCATGGGTATGAGCGACACCGGAGCAGAGGCCGCTGGCTTTATTGGTTTTGTCATCGGAATCGGCGCCGCGATCATCCAGGCATTCCTGGTGGTCAAGCGGCTGCACGACCTGGGCAAACCCGGCTGGCAGTATTTCTTGATGTACGTCCCGCTGTACAATATTTATCTCGGCATCATCCTTCTGTTTGTCAAGGGCACGGCGGGACCGAATGAGTACGGTGAAGATCCGGCGACGGCCTAGCGCACCGCAGGATTCTATCACCACGATTACCCGCCCCTGATCACGCGGGTCACACGAACCGGCCGGGCACCACGCCCGGCCGGTTTTTTTATATCCCGCAGATCTTCTGCGCTGCCTTTGCGGCACGTCCGCGGTAGTTGGGCCGGCCCCAAACCACGAAACCCGTGGTCGGTAGGCCTAAACACGTCCGAAGCCGGTCTGGGAGCACGAAAGGGGTGCATCGGGTGGGCGGGGCAACTATAGTGTGAAGATGGAGCGCGATTACGATGTGGTTATTGTGGGAGCGGGGCCGGCGGGGGCGACGGCGGCGCTTTATGCGCGGCGGGCCGGGCTGCGCGTGCTGCTATTGGACAAGCGGCGTTTCCCGCGCGACAAGATCTGCGGTGACGCCGTCGCGCGAAAGAGCCTGGGGTACCTCCGCGAGCTCGGGTTGCTAGAGCGCCTGCGCGCCCAGACCCACGAGCCGATCGGCGCGGCGGTACTCGGCGCCCCCAACGGTACGACACTCGCCATCGATCTGCACGACAGGCGCGCGGCGGGCGGCGCCGAGCCAAAGCCCCACATCATTTGCCGGCGCGAGATCTTCGACGGCGTTCTGTTCGCGGCGGCCAAGGAGGAGACCGACGTCATAGACGGGTCCGCCGTCACCGATGTGTTGTTCGAAAACGGCGGCGTCCGCGGCGTGAAATACCGGTCCGCCGGCGGGGGAATCTCGCCCACTAGCGTCAGTGCGGGCATCGTCATCGCTGCCGACGGCTTCAACTCGATCGTCGCGCGCAAGCTCGGCATCTACCGCCACGATTCCGCCCGCTGGCACGTCGCCACGCGGGCTTACTATCGCGGCCTCGACTGCGCCCAAAACTCCGTCGAGGTTCATTTCGTCGAGGAGACCCTCCCCGGCTTTTTGTGGATGTTCCCCACCGGCGATGGGATTACCAACGTGGGTCTCGGAATGATCCACGACGACGTCAGGAAAGGCGGCAAGAGCCTGCGTGAGGTACACGAAGCCGTCGTTGGCTCGCCACGATTTCGCGACCGCTTCGCGCGCGCCGAACGGATCGGCGGCATCCGTGGCTGGAACATACCGTCGCCGGACTTTTCACGCACTATCCACGGAAACGGCTTTATGCTGATCGGCGACGCCGCCGGACTGGTAGACCCCTTTTCCGGCGAAGGCATCGGCAACGCGATGTGTTCGGCTTCGGTTGCCGCCCGCGTTGCACGAGATGCGATCGCGGCCGGCACCGACCGCGACCGCATCCTGAGTCAATACCCACAGTTGTTATGGAAGGCACTCGACGCCGGCGAGCTACGGCTACACTACCGGTTGCGCGCTTTGGCAAGGCGCCGTTCATTGGTCAACTTCCTGGTCGGCCGCGCGGCCAAGCACCGGGACGTCCTCGAGTGGATGACGGGAATGACGGCCGGAGAGGGTGCAGTCGACCGCAAGCACGAGTTGACCTCCCCGTGGACCTATCTCAAGTTGTTGTTGGGGATGAAGCGAAGCCGGTAGTGTTACTCCTGCTGCTTGAGATATTTCTCCATGTGTCGGCGGCCATACACGCGCTCTCGTACCGCTTTGCGGCACCTCGAGTTTGTTATGCACGGCGCACAGCAGCCTGAGGTTTCTCAGCGAGTGGCCACCACCCATCGCAAATGGCGTTTCATTGTGATGCATTTTCACAGTTTCCATCTGCGTGTCGGTGGTAAATTTCTTACCGCCGCGCCGACTGGCCGGGTTATGTCACGGTGTTTTATCATAGGATTGAACCGGGACACAATCGACTGAACCTGCCGGTAACTCTTGCCGCAGATCTCATCCAGGAGTTCAGGAGTGAGGTATCGCCACACCAGCGCCAGGGTGCCGAGGTTCACACGCCCGTTGCGGAGATCTTCATACGCCCTGGGACATTTGCGGATTGCCTTGGCGGCGTAGATCCGCCGGTTGGCGGATGACTCCGAGTAACCCAGACCGTCGGTGCAGTCGTTGACGGACCGCTATAATTCAATCGCGTGTCCGTACACAAACATCGAGCTGTAACCGAGAGAGCGATAGATCTTTCGATTTTCTACTTCGATCAAGGTTAGTGCTCGCCTTTTTTCTGCCATCCCTTGGAGTGGCGCAGGTGCTTGGCGCGGTCGAAGCGGCTGTCGTCGATTGCGAGTTCGAAATCCTCGATGTCCAGGAATCTCCCGTAGGACATGAATTCGCTGCCCCTCGGGATCACCAGACTGCCGTCTGGAAACACCATGAGGTAAAGTCTGTCGAGGAACTCTTGGTCGAGGAAGTTGATTTGGATCAGATCCGATGTGCCCACGCGTGATTTCAACGCTTCGAACTCCTCGTCACTCACCAGGAGCTCCTCCCACTCCACGTCACTCATCGTTCGCGGAAACGCCTGGAAGATGTTGTAAAACACGCGCGCTTGTGTCGTGCCCGCATAATACGCCACCAGGTGGACGACGGCGGGGATGGTCTTGAGATTGTGACGCGTCACCGGCGTACACACCTTGACGTCGATCGAGGGATGGTCGCGTAGCCAGGCAAGGGCCCTCATGACGGCGGTAAAATGTCCCTCTTTCTTGGTCCGGGCGTTCACCGCCTCGGTCGGCCCGTCGAGCGGAATGGAAATGAGATCCAAGTACGGCGTGACGTCCTTCAAGAAGGCGGGTGAAAGCTCGTCACCGGTCGTCGACAACGCCACCTCGAGACCGATCTCGTTGGCGTGTCGAATGAGCGTGACGATGTCCGTTCGTGTCAGCGGATCGCCGCCGGTAAATACAATTCGCCGCGCGGCGACGTTTTTGATCTTGTCGATTATACGGAGCGCCGTCCCGGTATCGACCGGTTTCTCGATGTCCTGCGGCCCCCAGCAGTAGGGACACTCCTGGCTGCACTCGCACGTCACGTGAAAGTCGATTGTTGATACAACGCCGTCTAGTTTTCTCAACACCATGTCTAATTGGCGGTCAAGAAGGCCGGCGACTTACCAGTTGTTCCAGCCGGTCGGGAAACGTGACCGTAAACGTCGTCCCTTCGCCCAGCTCGCTGTCCACGTGGATTTCGCCGTGGTGTTTGCGGACGATATTATACGAGGTGTACAGACCAGTTCGCATCCGAACCCGCGAATGTTTGGTAGTGAAACCCGGATCGAACATCGTCTTGATTCTCTCCTCGGGAATCCCCCTGCCGTTATCGCTCACCAGGAGGTTTATAAATCCGTCGGCGGACCACGTCTTGATCTTGACGACGCCGCGGCCGTCGACCGCATCCAGAGCATTCAAGAGAAGGTTCATGATCACCTGGTTCAGTTCTCCAGGATACATATAGCATTCCGGCACGTCGCCGTACTCTTTTTCGATCCGGACACCGCTTGGGATCTCGGGGGCGATCAGAGTTAGCGTACTTTCGATCCCATCGTGAATATCCGCCCTTTGAAACTCCGCCTCGTCCACGCGTGAAAAGCTCTTCAAGCTGTGCACGATCTTCTCGATGCGCCTGGTCCCCGACGCGGAGGATTCGTTGTTTTGCTTCAATATCTCGACCAACCGCTTGAGCTCGTCACGCCGCGCCGATTCATCGCCCCCATTGTTCTCCAAAAAGTCCGCAAACCTCTTGATCACCCGGTTGTTGACGTCGGTCGCGCTCCGGATGGTACCGACCGGTTGATTGACCTCGTGAGTTAACCCCGCCACCAGGTTACCCAGCGCCACCATTTTACCCGCCTGTATCAACTGGGCCTGTGTGTTCTGGAGCTTGGTGAGCGTCTCTTCCAACTCGTCGTTCTTGTCCTTTAGCTCGACGTTTTTGAGGCGGTAGATCTCCGCCTCGTGCTCGGCGGTTTCTATCTCGTGCGCTGTGCGGAGGTTTTTGATTTTTGTTTCCGTGTCCTCGTAGTAAATCTCTTCGCGGATGCGGTAGAAGTTTTCGAAGTGAACTAGCGCCGTGTCGAACTGCAGCAGGTCGCGATACAAATTGGACAGCAGTTCGTGTGCCCGGCAAACCTTGGGTTTGGTATGGATCTGTTCGGCCAGAACCAACGCTTCGTTGAGAGCGTCGCGCGCCAGTTCGTATTTGCGCTGGACGGTGTACACGTTACCGATGTCGAGCAGACAGGTCACCTCACCCGGTGCGTATGACCGCCTTCGCCGAATGTCCAAACTTTTTTGGTGATATCCGAGTGCCTCGTCATACTTCCCTTGGCTCTGTAGAATGAGGCCGATGTCGTTGAGCGTTTTGGCGGCGGCGAACTCGTTGTTGGCTTCTTTGTTGGCGGCGAGGCTTTTCTCCTGGTACTCCAGTGCGTCTGTGTCGTCGCCCATCAGATGGAGCGCGTTGCCGATGCCGTTGAGCGCGCGGCCAATGCCAACCAGGTTTCCCGTCTGTTCGAAAAAGCCGATCGACTGTTCGTAATATTCGCGCGACCGCTGGTGGTCCTTCCAGTCGTGGTAGAACCCTCCCAACGCACTCGTCGCCCACCCCCGTCCCTCTACCTCACCGGCTTGCTCGTACAAATCGAGCGCCTTGAGGGCTTCGTCCAGCCCCTTTTTGAACTCTCCGAATCCCCAGTACAAATACCCCAATCCGAGCCGCGTGTCTCCCTCGCCCTTCTTTTGACCGTTTTTCTCGAACCAGTTGAGCGCATCGTTCAGGTGCCCCATCGATTCTTCCAGATTCGAGCCCCTGTAGAACAGGAGCCCCACGTTGCGCCTGGCCAGGGCGCGGGCCTTTTCAAAGCCTCGCTCTTCGGCGATCTGGAGCGCGTCGCGGCTAAGCTGTTCTGCGCGCGGCAGATCGGTAATCCAAACGTGCCACGCCAGTTCAGCCATCGCCTCCGCTCGTTCCGGCGAGTCGTTGGCAGACGTGGCGATAATTTTTTCCTGTTTTTGGGCTTCTTTGTCGTTCATTCGGGTCCCTCGCGTAGGAACAATATACGCCGATGGGGGAATTGGGACAACCGCCACAAAACATCAAAAAGCAACTACCGTCCAGCGAAGGATCATCCGTGGCGAAAAGCCCCGTGGTTCATCGGGGGACGCTCTCCGCTCTCTGAGAAAAGCGGACATTTCTAAATGTGGTTTACACAACGATGTATAGCCCGTTTCCTGGTGAAGCCGATTGTGTTACACTCCCCCGGCTATGAGAACACCTGCATGGACAATCGTTGTTTTGGTACTGGTCGCTGCCCTGTGGGTCGGGGTCGTTCCGGCGTGTTCGGACAAAACTGCTCAAAAGCAGACGACGAGCACCCGCCTCGTCCCCGGCGAATTCCAGACCGGCCGCTGGGCGGCAACTGCCTCGGTGCCCGGGGGCTACATCCGATTCCATATCGACCTGACACGCGGAGACGAGGGCGGCTATGGCGCCGTCTTGGTCAACGGCAAGGAGCGCATTGTGATCGGCGAGGTCACGGCAAAGGGCTCATCGATCCGATTGTTCCTTCCCGCGTTCAACTCCCGGATCGAGGCCGAGTTGGTCGGCGGCGCACTGGAAGGCAACCTCGTGCTCACCAAGCAGGGGGGAGTGGAGCAGACGCTGCCGTTTCGCGCCGAGTACGCGCAGGGCTACACGTTTTCCGTCGGCGGCGCGGAGCCCGAGATCGACGTTACCGGTCGATGGGACGTGACCTTCACACAAGAAAATGGCGAGGAGACCAAAGCGGTCGGGGAATTCTACCAAGACGGCGACAAACTCACCGGCACGTTTCTCAACCCAACGGGCGACTACCGGTATTTATCGGGCTCGGTTACCGGCCGGTCGTTAGAACTGTCCTGCTTCGACGGTTCACACGCGTTCTTGTTCAAAGCGGCGCTCACACAAGACGGTACGATCGACGGTGATTTTTGGTCAGGCACCCACTGGCACGAGCGGTGGGCGGCGCGCCGAGACGACACCGCCGCCCTCCCCAACCCGTACCAAGTCACCTGGTTGGTAGAAGGACACGATCGGATCGATTTCAGATTCCGCGACCTCGACGGCAAGCCCGTCTCTCTAAACGACAAGCGGTTCGAGGACAAGGTCGTGATCGTCGTCCTTGCGGGCAGCTATTGCCCCAACTGCCACGACGAGGCGGCTTTTCTGACCGAGTACTATAAAAAGAACAAAGACCGCGGTGTGGAGATCGTCGGGTTGATGTACGAGCACACCCGCGACGAAGCGGCGGCGGTGCGCCAGATCGAACGGTTTCAAAAAAAGCACAATATCACCTACACATTGTTATACGCCGGTTACTCCGACAAGAAAGAAGCGCACAAAACGCTTCCCATGCTAAATCACGTTCTGTCGTACCCGACGACAATCTTTGTCGACCGCACCGGCAAGGTGGCGCGAATTTATACCGGCTTTACGGGTCCCGGCACCGGATCGCACTACGAGGTTTTCAAACGAGAGTTTGGCGACTACGTGGATACACTGCTGGCCCAGTGATCCGTTTCAAAATACTGAGGAGAACCAGTCCATGGGACTCTTGCGAGCAACACTCATATTGACGATTATCGCTCTTACGGCACCGGCGATGCTGTCTGCCGGAGAGACCAATGAGAAGGGCGAGGACGCTTATCTGACCAACATCCGCCAGCTCACCTACGACGGCCGCCGAGCCGGTGAGGGCTACTTTTCGCCCGACGGCAACTATCTGATTTTCCAAAGCGAGCGAGAGCCGGAAAACCCGTTCTACCAAATCTACATTCTGAGCTTTCTCGACGGGGAGATCCATCGCGTCTCACCGGGCACGGGCAAGACAACCTGCGCGTTTTTTCGGCCGGGGACAGACGAGGTGTTGTTCGCCTCCACCCACCTCGATCCCGACGCCGTCCAGAAGCAAAAAGAGGAGATCGAGTTTCGCGAATCGGGCAAGGAGCGCCGTTACACGTGGGACTACGACGAGCAGTTCGACGTATTCGCCGCTAATCGCGCCGGTACCGAATTCGTGCAGCTGACCGATACATACGGTTATGACGCCGAGGGCGCTTACTCCCCGGACGCCAAGCACATCGTGTTTTGCTCGATGCGCGACGCTTACCCACCGGAGAAGCTGTCCGAAAAGGATCGCAAGCGTCTAGAGGTCGATCAATCGTATTTTGGCGAGATCTATATAATGAAGGCCGACGGCTCGGATCAAAAGCGGCTCACAGACTGGCCGGGCTATGACGGCGGGCCGTTTTTCACCCCCGACGGCGAGCGCATTATCTGGCGTCACTTCACCGAAGACGGGATGATGGCCGATGTGTACACCATGCGCCTCGACGGCTCCGACCGCACGCAACTGACCGACTTCGAATCTATGTGCTGGGCGCCGTACATGCACCCCTCTGGCAAGTACGCGATCTTCACCACCAACAAACAAGGCTTTTCGAACTTCGAGCTGTACGTCGTCGACAATGAGGGCGACAAACAGCCGGTGCGGGTCACGTTCACCGACGGCTTCGACGGCCTGCCCGTGTTCTCACCAGACGGTAAGCGGTTGGCGTGGACGTCCAATCGGACCGCCGACGATAAGTCGCAGATTTTTGTCGGCGACTGGAACCACGACGCCGCACTCGAGGCCTTGAAGCTTTCGTCAGAGCGCGTGACCGACGACACGCGCGAAGACATGCTCGAGGACGCGCAGCTATCGACGCCGGCAGCGCGAGCGGAGCGCGTCGCGCTGGCGCCGTATCTCGATGCCGACCAGGCGTCCCACGGCGCTTCCGGCGAAAGCGCCGTGAGCGATGCGATCTCGGAAAATGACCTGCGTTCCCACGTCGACTACCTTGCCTCCGACGACATGGAGGGCCGGATGACGGGTTCGAAGGGTGCAAGGAAGGCGGGGGAATACATCGCCGAACAATTCGAGAAGGCGGGGATCGAGTCGCTGGGCGATGACGGGACGTACTTCCAGGAGTTTCCGTTCACCTCCGGTGTCAAAATCGAAAAGAAGAAAAACAAGCTCGGCGTAACAACCGCCGAGGGGCGCGAAGTCGAGTTCGATGTCGACGAGGACTTCCGCCCGCTGGCGTTCTCCGAAAACGCAGAAGTCGAGGGAGAGGTCGTGTTCGCCGGCTACGGGCTGCGCGTGCCCGGCGACATGGAAACCGGCTACGATTCCTACGCCAACCTCGATGTCAAAGACAAGATCGTGGTGGCACTCCGGTATGTGCCCGAGGACGCGGAGATGGAGCGCCGCCAGCAGCTGATCGTCTACGCGGGACTCCGCTACAAAGCGATGCAGGCGCGCGAAAACGGCGCCAAGGCACTGCTGATCGTGACCGGCCCCAATTCGCCCAACGCCGGCGAACTGATTTCGATGAGATTCGATCAGAGCCTGGCCAGTTCCGGCATTCCAGTGGCCTCGATTACCGCCGATGTGGCGGCGGCGCTGTTCGAAGGCACCGGCAAGAGCCTGCACGACGCGCAGGATGGCCTGGACATGGAGAACCCCCACGTCGAGGGCGCGTTCGCGCTGGAGGGCGTGAAAGTCAAGCTCGCCACCGGCGTGAAGCGCGAGAAGGGCACGGGGCGAAATGTGGTCGGCTACATTCCCGCCCCCGAGTCCGCCGGAGAAAAAAAGTACATCGTCGTCGGCGCGCACTACGACCACATCGGCCACGGCGAGATCGGGTCGCTCGCGCGTAAGGGCGAAGAGGGCCAGATTCACAACGGCGCCGACGACAACGCCAGCGGCACGTCGGTCGTGCTTGAGCTTGCCGCGGCGGTAACACGAGAGTTCAAGGACAAACCCGGCAAATACAACCACGGGTTCATCTTCTGCGCTTGGTCCGGCGAAGAGATGGGGATCATCGGGTCGAACTACTTCGTCAAGAATCCGCCGGTACCGATCGAAGAAGTCTCCGCGTACTTCAATTTCGACATGGTCGGCCGGCTGCGCGACAACAAGCTCATCGTGCAGGGCACCGGCTCTTCCAGCCAGTGGATCAGGTTGGTCGAAAAGAAAAACGTGGTCGCCGGCTTCAACCTCACCATTCAAGACGACCCCTATCTGCCCACCGACGTAACGGCGTTTTACCCGCAAGATGTCCCCGTGGTGAGTTTTTTCACCGGCAGCCACGAGGAGTACAACCGCCCCGTCGACGATCCCGAAACGCTCAACTACGAGGGCATGGCGCGGATCGCCAACTTCGCCAAGCTCATGATGTTCGACGTCGCGAAACAAACTGAGCCGATGGACTACGTCAAAGTCGCTCGTAAGCAAGAGAAGAGCGGCACTCGAGGCGCCCTGAGCGCGTACCTGGGTACGATCCCCGACTATGCCCAGCCGGACGACGTCGTCGGCGTGAAGCTCTCCGGTGTGCGCGCCGACGGACCGGCCGACAAGGCAGGGCTGCAGGGCGGCGACGTGATCATTAAGTTCGCCGGCCACCAGATCAAGAACATCTACGACTACACCTACGCCCTGGGCGCGGTGAAGATCGGCGAACCGGTGGAAGTGGTGGTGTTACGCGACGGCGAGAAAGTCACCGTCACCATCGTCCCCGAAGCGAGGAAATAGCCCCCCGCTCTCAACTACTGAAAGTGTGCGGGCGGGGCTGACACAATGGCGGCGGCGGTTCCGGAATCCGGTATGAATCCACTTGCCACAAAAAAGCCTATCAGCCCGTGGCGTGCAAAACTCCACGAGGTGATCTTCGAGGCCGACACACCCGCCG
>CBDVBX010000007.1:0-35697 GCA_965372335.1 uncultured bacterium
CTCTGTCGAAAAAGTCGTACTCCACCGTCTTGTCTCCGGCCGGCGTTATGCGGATGATGGCTTTCGTGTCGTCCGTATCGATCAGGAGAAAGAGCCGATCGTCGCTGCGGTCCTGGTCGTACACCATTCCCTTGCAGCCGACCGCTTCGTCACGGGTGAGCGTGGCGACTTCTACCGACGATCCCGTCGCCTTCAGCGAGTCGACCGGGAGGCGACGGAGCGTGTTGTCGCCCAGATAGATGTAATAGATGTCTTCGTAGTTCGGGCTCTGAGGATCCATGTCCACTGCCACTGCGTCGTGATTAGCCGCGTCGGGAAAGGTTCCCGAATACAACGCGTCGACCTTCCGAAAGCGCGACAAAGTGTCGCGGCAGCCCACGACAAAGGGCCCGCGTTCGTCACAGCCCACCAACACGCCGGCGGGCGACCGGGTAATCTCTCCGCCGTCGTACGAATCGAGTTGTGAAAAGTAGTTCGTGTTCTTGTTCGGTCGGACCTTGGCCAACTCCGGGAGACCCGGGTTCCACGCCAGATACAAATCGCCAGCTTGCGAGAATGCAGCATCGCGAGGGACGTACCAACCCGTGCCCTCTTCATAGCGACTAAACGATGTCGTACGCAGCGCTCCCGCGTCTACGACCAGTCTGACGATGCCAGCAACTGAGAGGCCGCCGTCCGTGTTGACGGCCGAATGACGCGTGAACAGAAACAAATCCCACTGAATCGTGTCCTGGGTCGCGAACTTCTGCTGGTAGGTCGGGTCTTCCTCGGTGCAGAAATACTCACCGGCATTAGCGACGAATTCGACGAACTTGGAATTGTCGTCGACCAGTTCGGCCCGAATCCGATTGGTACCGACGACGTTGCCCAGCGTATAGCGAACCGACGCGAATCCGCCGTCGTCGGTGACGCCGGTCGCCGGGGACGCGAAGCCCCCCCCTTCCACCGATCTGAACCGGACTTTGACGTCGCCGGCATCGGACAGGTCGGGAAACTGAATTTTGACTTCGAGGGGTTGAGGAAGCTGGGTTCCCCGCTTCGAATACTGGCCATCACCCGAGACAATGGCGATTCTCGACGGAGGCAACGGCTCCTCCGTGTTCTCGCAGGCGGTCGTGAAAGTCAAAAGCACAATGGCAAGCGCGGCGATCAAACGCGGCGTAATCGTACGAAGCTGCATAGAACGGCCCCTTCTACGGCGCTGCTGGCTGTGTTTCAGTGCATTCAGGGGAGTCAGTTGGGTGAGAAGGTATCACTCCTATAAATAACGGTCAATCTCCGGAGTAGGCAAGACAAGATTCCCGGGATCGTCTCTACGTCGGTGACAGGTTTGTTGAGGGCGTTTCATGGTACCTACGCGCATCGGAGCCTCAAAATGTCAAATAAATTTGACACATCGTCAACATTGCTTGACAATTACCATAACTATAAGAGTTTAAATAAAATACGCGATTTTCTCGGCGTTTGAGATCGACGTGTGTCAAATAAAGTTGACACCGCGATGCGGCATTTTTCGTATTCATGAGGGAGCACGAAGAATCTTGAGGCCGTAACATGCCTTATTTTAAACAATTAGAAAATATGCGGAATTATTTGCCGCGATGGTACGGCACTTGCCATAACGAGGAGTCGTAGCAGGCAAGACCAGAGGGCGATCGGGCCCTTGGAGAGGCGAAGTAAATCAGTAGAAGATCTAGAGAATCGAACACTACACGGAGGAAAGAACGATGCGTTACATGATCTTCATGAATCTAGGGCTGATTTTGAGTGTCCTGGCCGTTCTCGGAAAAAGCGTCTGGGGTAAGAGCACCTGGTAAGCCGGAGGAGCTCGAAAAGGGGCCCGCTGGAGCGGGCTCTTTTTTTTACCTCGACGGGGCTCGAGTCCAGGCTAGGGGCAGAGTCGCCGGCGAACCAGAACTTTTGCCAACACCTTGTTTTCCAATATGATATACTGAAAGACAGTTCTCGGGAGGGCTAAATGAGCGGCGTTTCGAAAGGAAGAAAGGGCCGGGGGGACCAAAAAGATAACGTTCTTTCGGAACTGGAGACCTTTGACGAGGAATACGGCTCACTCGACGAAGGCGGCGAAGTTCTAGAGGCCCTCAGAGAACGTCTCGGACGCCTACAACGCAGTTATTCCGTTGTAGAGTCCCTCCTCGACGTCAGTGCGTCGATAACATCTACGCTCAATCTCACCGAACTACTCGAGAAGATCGTCGACAGCGTCCTGGAGCTGGCCGGCTGCCATCGCGGCTTTCTGATGCTCAAAAACGACGACGGCACGCTGTCGCTCGAAATTGCCAGAATCAAGGGCCAGAACCAGTGGAAAGAAGACGAACTGGCGATCAGTAAGACGGTCGTCCGTGAAGTGGCCGAAACGCAGGAGCCAGTGTTCAGTTCGAACATCCTCGAATTGAAGGACGTCAAGGTGAGCGAGAGCATCCATATGCTCAATATCAACTCGGTGATCTGCCTGCCGTTGGAATTCGAAGGAACCCTGGTGGGCGTACTGTATGCCGACAGCAAGTTCGTCTCGGACAAATTCCTCGACTCCGATATAAAAGTGATGAAAGCTTTCGCAGCCCAAGCCGCCATCGCGATCAACAACGCCCGCCAGCACGGCGAACTGAAACTCCAGCGTCAAAAGCTCGAGGAACAGAACATATCGCTACGCCACAAGCTCGGCGATGAGTTCGCGTCGTATGGGATGATTACCAACGACAAGAAAATGGAAGAGATTTTTGAAGCGGTCAACAAGATCGCACCGAGCGACATCTACGTCCTCATACTGGGAGAGAGCGGCACCGGCAAAGAGCTCCTAGCGCGCGCCATACACGAGAAAAGCCGCAGGAACCAAGCCCGTTTCGAACCGGTCAACTGCGCCGCTATTCCCGCGGGTCTGGTCGAAAGCACCTTTTTTGGACACAAGCGAGGAGCGTTTACCGGAGCAATCGAGGATCGGCCCGGGGTCTTCGAACTGGCACACGAAGGGACGCTGTTTCTCGACGAGATCGGGGATATGCCATTGGAGATCCAGGCGAAGATCTTGCGCGCCGTTCAGGACGGAGAGGTTTGCCGGATCGGCGAACCGGATAAACCCCGAAAGGTGGATGTACGCATCATCACGGCTACCAACGTCGATCTACAAAAAGCCGTCAAGGAGGGGAGGTTTAGAGACGATCTGTACTTCAGGCTCAAAGTCGCCCAACTGGAATTGCCGCCGCTACGAGAGCGCCGGGGGGACATCATCCCTCTAGCCGAATATTTTCTTAGAAAGCACGCGGACGAAAAAGAAGAACCGCTTCCAAAACTGCACAAAGACGCCAAAGAGTATCTACTGCGAAAACAGTGGGAAGGGAACGTACGCGTGCTCAAAAGTGCAATCGAGTTCGCCATCGTATTTCAAGACGAGAATCACTGGATTCGGGCGAGCGCGTTGGGGAAATTTTTTAGTCGGGAGGAAGAGCCAATCGTGGATACAACCGGTAACTCTCTAAAGGAAACACTGCAACATTACGAAACACAGGTGATCCGGCGCGCGCTAGAGGAGTGTTCCTGGAACATCACGTCCGCGGCCAAAGCGCTGGAAATCAGCCGCCAACAGCTCCACAACAAGATAAAGAAATTCAACATCTCCGCTCGGAGCGAGTAGCAACCCAGTCTCGCTCCCGTTGGGGCGTTTTATACTCGCTCGCTCCGCGATGGGGCCTTATTTGCCGGGTGATTGCTCCGCTTGGCGGGAGAACAGGGGAACGACTTTCGATCGGCCAATGCTCACAACCGCAAGCGTGACCAATATAATCGTACAAGTCACCTGGAGCGGCGAGGCGGCGTGGTGGATGTGTTCGACGGTGGCGACCGGCAGCGTAAACCCTGGGCCGGTCAATCTGTCGAGGAACGCGCCGGCCAGGACGCTACAAACGGCGATGGCGACGAGGTAACCCGCGAGGACACGCGGGCCGAACTGCTTGTTGAGTACGAGTAACCCGGCCATGTTGGTGGCGGGTCCAGCGAGCAGAAACACCATTGCGGCGCCGGGACTGATTCCGCCTGCGATCAGTCCGGCCGCCAATGGGGTGGAGGCGGTGGCGCACACGTACACAGGTACGCCGATGACAAGCATGGCGACGTACAATAGCGGGGAACTTCCTACCAGGTTCTCGATGCCGGCCGCCGGCAGCCAGGTGACGATGACACCGGCCAGAGAAAATCCGATGACCAACTGGACGACGACGTCGTCGAAAATCTCGACGAAACCGAAGTGTAGCGCTCTCACCAACCAGCTGCGTTCTTGTTTGGGCTTCGATTCGGCCGGTTCCTCCGAACTATGACACCCCTGAGCGGTTGAATCGGAATGTTCACCGCCATCTTCGTGGCAGCATCCGCCCGTGGTTACACCGATGGGATTTGGGACGGTTGTCTTCGAGTCGACCCAATTGACTAGCAACCCGGCGGCCACCGCGGTGACCAACGCTGCCGCCGGACGGAATATCGCCATCAGAGGTCCCATGAGTGCCAGCGTGAGAAGAATCGAGACGACGTCGGTCTCGGGAACGGAGACAAGGAAAGACGCAGTCGCCCCTTTGCTCGCGCCGTTCTTTCTCAGTGCCAGTGCCGCGGGCAGCACACCGCAGGAGCACAACGGCATGGGTAGTCCGATCAGAGAGGCGAGGAATACCGGCCGCTTGCCTTTGCCGGTGAGTGCGCCCATCGCCCGGGGAAACCGCTGCATGAGGACGTGCAACAGACCAGCCAGCGTAAACCCCAACAACAGGTAGCCCGATGACTCGTTCAGGATCCGGATGATTTCTTGTCCGACGCGAAGCATTCTGTTCCTTTACACTCTATTCTGTACCGCCGCCCAATCGTCGAAGCGGTTTTGCAAACACCTTGACCAACACGTACACGGCTCCCGCCAACAGGATCGTGGTTGCGCCCGCGGGAAGGTCGGGGCCGTAGCTGACCGCCAGGCCCGTGGTTGTAAATATCGCGCTCAACGCCGCCGACAGCAACATCATCTGCCACAGCCTCTTCGAAAAATGACCGGCGACCGCGACCGGAAGGGTCAAAAGCGCGATCACCAGGACGATACCCACCACGTAGATCAGCGTTACGATCGTGAGCGCGGTGAGGCACAACAACAACGTGTAATAGAACCCGGTGTGTACGCCGCGGATCCGGGCAAACTCCTCGTCGAAGCAGACGGCGAGCAGCTGATTGTAGAATAACAACCCGATGGTCACGACCAGTATGTCCAGCACAACCAGCATTTGGATGGCGAGATCATCCGCCATCGCGATATTGCCAAACAGGTAGGTCATCAGGTCGGTTTTGTACCCCGGGGTCCGGAAAATGAAAATGATACCGATCGCCATTCCAATCGCCCACACCGCGGATATAACGGTGTCCTCGCGTTCGCTGCCCCACTTGCGAACGGCGCTTATGACCAGGGCGGCGACGAATGCCGCCACGATCGCGCCGTGCAGTGGGTGGAGCCACTGCCAGTCGTAAACGACCCGCAGGTAGTAAGCGGCTCCCATACCTCCCAAGACGGAGTGCGCCAGGCTGCCTGCGATCAACGAGATTCTGCGCGTGACCACGTACGTTCCAATCACACCGCAGGCCACGCTGGCCAACAGGCCGGCGAGCAATGCGTTCCGGAGGAACTCGTGGTTTACGACCGCAATCCAAAACTCCGTCATCGCCGCTTCCTCATCAGTCGGGGTGGTGTCCGTGATCGACGACGCGCATTTCCATGTCTCCGTAGAGCATCGACACAAGCTCGCCTTTGACGGCGGACGCCGGGTGTAACACCACCCGTCGATTCACGCACACTACTTTTTCGACGTACTTGGACACGAAGCCGACGTCGTGTGAGACGACCAGCACCGTCAGTTTCTCGTTCAGCCGGTGGAGAAGTTCGTACAGATCATCCTGGACGAAGGGGTCCAGGTTCGCCGTTGGTTCGTCCAACAGTAATATTTCGGGATCGGACGCCAGCGCGCGCGCAATGAGCACCCTTTGCCGCTGGCCGCTGGATAATTTGGAATAAGACCGATTACCCATGGCTGCCAGGCCAAGGTCTTCCAATGCTTGGGCGGCGGCGGCCCGATCGGCACCGCTGTAGCGGCCGATGCGGTGCCCGCCACCCAGCCTCGCCAGCAGCACGACATCCATTACGGTGACGGGGAACTGTGTGTCCAAACCCGGGTATTGCGGCATAAACCCGATACGTCGGCGCGCGACGACCGGAGTGCGCCCGAACACCCGTACGAATCCGGTCTGGGGATCGATCAACCCCAGTATCAACTTGAGCATCGTCGTTTTGCCGCCGCCGTTGGGGCCGATTATCGCCGCAAACTCGCGTTCCGCAATGGTAAAAGAAACGTTCTCCAGAACGGGAGCGACGCCGTAGCCGAAATTTACGCGGTCGAAACGTATGGCGTTTCTGTTCGTCATATATCAACCTCTGGTCGTAGTTTCCGGGGACAGGATACTAGCCGTTCTCGCAGGCGGTTTGTATTTTTGTGGCCATGTCCCAGAGATTATCCAGGTAATCGGGTGCGAGCGGATCTAACTCTATCACATCCGCGCCGATGGCATCAGCCACCGTCATGGCGGCCGTGGACGAAAACTGCGGCTGGACGAAAACCGCGGTGACCCCTCTTTCACGCGCGCTTTCGATGAGCCTGGCGAGTCTTCTCGAACCCGGTGTTACGCCTCCCTCTTCTATGGCAACCTGTTTCATCCCATACTCCTGGGCGAAGTGCCCGTACGCCGGGTGAAACACGAACAATTCCTGGCCTTGATACGGCGCTAGCAGCTTGGCGATCTTTGCGTCCAAACTCCCCAGGTCGGCGAGCAGCTCTCTCAGGTTGTCAGCGTATTCGAACGCGTGCTCCGGATCGATCCGAACCAATAACTCACATATGTTCCAAGCGATGATCCCCGCGTTACGAGGGCTCAGCCAAACGTGCGGATCGAATTCGTGGTGGTGATTCGGGGAAGCCCTTGGGCCGTCTGGCGATTGGGAGCCGGTCTCCCGTCGTATCAGCGGGATCCCGTCGCGCACGTCGACAATTTCGACCGATTCGAAATTGCCTCGAATACGTGGGACCAATGACGCCTCCATGGGAACGCCGACGATGAAGAAAGCTTCGGCTCGGGCCAAGAAGGCCAACTGCTTCGTCGTCGGCTCATACGTTGCCGGCGACCCCCCGGGTTCTACGAGCGAATGTGTATCGATGTAACGCCCGCCGATTCGTCGGGCGAAATACTCGACGGGGACGATGCTCGCAAAAACCGACTTTCGATCCGGCTCTTCTCGTTCCCGTTTGTCACTCGAATCGCCGCATCCACCCAGAGCAACAGCGATGATGAAGGCGATGACGGTGGCAGAGGAGTTGATCCGCGGAGCAGTGCGCATGCGTGCCTTTCGATCAGGGTGCGTCGTGACCGACCCGTGATGCCCGACGACCATGGTCAAAGTAACTGACTACGACGGTAAACACCAGCGACATCAAAAAACTGGCCAGTTTGAGATCGAGCGCGGCGTTTAGCTCCGGGGTGTTCTTCCATATTATGTTGCTGATGGTTCCAGCCAGCATTCCCGCAATCACACCCGCGGCGGTGGTATTGCGCCATCGTAGGGCGAGCAGTAGCGGCGGTCCAAATGAGGCACCCAGGCCGGCCCAGGCGTAGGACACCAGGTCGAATATGAGGTCTTCGTTGCGGAAAGCCAGAACCAATGCAACCGCGGACACCAAGATGGTGGCCGCACGGCTCAGAAGCACCAACCTTTCCGGTCTGGTTTTAATTCGCAATAATTTTACGTACACGTCCTCGACAATCGACGACGTCACCACGATGAGCTGCGAGTCAGCCGTCGACATCATCGCCGCTATGGCGCCGGCCAGCATGAGCCCGGCGATCCACCCCGGCAACAGATTTCTGGCAAGAAGCGGCATCACCTGCTCCTGGTCGGCGAGGGTTTGCTCGAAGGTGCCCGCACCGACGATGCCGACCATGGCGGCGCCCCAATAAGCGATGAGCACCCAGATCATCGCGATCAACGTGCCGCGCCTCACGTCGGTCGCCGACCTGATCGCCATATACCGGCTCAGCAGATGCGGTTGGCCGAGGTAACCCAAACCCCACGACAGACTACCCAGCATGACGCCGAACACGAACGCCGCTCCGGTCTGGCCGGCGTTCATCGTAAGGAAGTCGGGTCCCAACAGTTGCAGCTTGTCGGACAGCAAAAGCGGTCCGCCGAGCTTGACGATTCCGACGATGGGTAGAACCAGGGCGACCAGCGCCATCATTATCCCCTGTACGACGTCGGTCCACACTACGGCGAGGAATCCTCCGAGTATGGTGTAAAGCATAACGACGACAGCTGTTAGCGTGAGCCCCCAAGCGAAATCGAGACCGAAAGCAGCGTTAAGAAGCTTGCCACCACCAACGAACTGGGCGGCAACGTATATCGTGTAAAAAAAGATGATGATGAGCATGGAGATGATGCGCAAAAGGCGAGTCTTGTCGCCGAATCGTGCTGCGAAATAATCGGGGATGGTCAATGCGCCGTATTTCTCGGTTTGCCGGCGTAGGGGAACGGCGAGAAAAGTCCACGAGCAGAAAATCCCGAACGCGATGCCGATCACAGACCAGAACTGGGTGAACCCGAGCGCGTACGCGGCGCCCGGCAGTCCCAGAAGGAACCAGGAGCTCTCTCCGCTCGCGCGTTCGGAGATTGCCGCGGCGAGCGGGCCGATGCGGCGGCCGCCCAACACGAAGTCGTCGAGCCCTTTCATCCGCCGGGCGGCAGTCACCCCGATGACCATCAGGATCGCGAGGTAGATGAAGATTCCGACGAGAAGCGAATAGTCGAACCCCCCCACGGCGACGTCCATCACTCACCGTCCTGGTCGTGTCGTCGCCTATAATTCCAAATGGTGAGGACGAGGAGAATGACCCACGAACCGCCGACTATGAGTATCGTGTGTAGTGGCACGATCGTCTCCAGTTTAGATGAAGACGGCGATCGCAACTCTTCCGCACCCGGGTCCTCGCCGCTGAAAGGGGGGATTATACGCGGCTACGGACGGTGCGTCAGAGTTGTGATCGCCCTCTGTGCGACCTGCTCGGATCTAGAACATCCGGGCGATGACGGGTGCGAATACCAGCGAGACAACCGCCATCAATTTGATCAGTATGTTCATCGACGGACCCGACGTGTCTTTGAACGGGTCGCCGACGGTGTCGCCTACGATGGCGGCTTTGTGGGCGTCCGAGCCCTTGCCGCCGTGCGCGCCTTCTTCGATGTATTTTTTGGCGTTATCCCAGGCGCCGCCACCGTTGGACATCATCACACCGAGCAAAACACCCGTCGCCGTCGCCCCCGCCAAAAAGCCACCCAGCGCTTCGGGGCCCATGAGAAAACCCACCAGCAGGGGAGCGGCCACCGCGATAAGCCCGGGCAGAATCATCTCGCGCAGCGCGCTCTTGGTGACGATGTCGATGCACGTTTCTACATCGGGTTCGGCCGTGCCTTCCAGCAGTCCTTTGATATCTCTGAACTGTCTCCGGATCTCCTGAACCATCTTGTCCGCCGCGCGGCCCACTGCCTCCATGGTAAGGGCGGCCATGAGAAACGGTACCATCGAGCCGAGCAGCAGACCGATGACCGTGATCGGCCGCGTGAGGTTGATCGAGTCGAGGCCGACCGTCCGCTGGTACGCCGAAAACAGGGCCAGCGCGGTGAGAGCCGCCGAACCGATGGCGAAGCCCTTGCCGATTGCGGCCGTTGTGTTGCCCAACGCGTCGAGCTTGTCAGTGATCTTTCGGACCTCCGGACCGGCATTGCTCATCTCGGCGATCCCGCCGGCGTTGTCGGCGATCGGGCCATACGAGTCGGTGGCCATGACAATACCGATGATTGAGAGCATACCTACACCGGCGATGCCGATGCCGTAGAGGCCGTTCATCTCGAACGCGATCCAAATGGCCGCCGCGATGGTCAAAACGGGCAGGATGGCGCTCTTGAAGCCGACGGCGAGTCCCATGATGATATTGGTCGCAGCTCCGGACTCACTGGCCTGTGCGATCTTCTTGACCGGTTTGCTGGATGTGAAGTACTCCGTTTCGCGTGCGATCAATATCCCGCACAAGAGCCCGGTGAGAATCGCCCAGAAGGTCTTGGCGTCACCGGTGAGGCTTTGAATGAGAAACCACGCGCCGACCAGAAAGATCACGGCGGCGGTGTAAGTCGACATGTTGAGCGCCGTGTGAGGCTCCATTTTCTTGAACAAATTGATCGACCACACGCCGAACACCGAGGCGACCATCCCGACAGTGATCATGGCCAGCGGCAGGACCATCCGGGTTACAGGATCGTCAAAAGTGGCCGCGGCGATCGCCATGGTCGCGATGACCGAGCCCACGTAGGACTCGAACAGGTCGGCGCCCATCCCGGCGGTGTCGCCCACGTTGTCACCCACGAGGTCGGCGATCACGCCTGGGTTGCGCGGGTCGTCCTCGGGTATGCCCGCCTCGAGCTTGCCCACCAGGTCGGCCCCCACGTCTGCGCTCTTCGTGTATATCCCGCCGCCCACACGGGCGAAGAGCGCGATAGACGAAGCGCCCATGGCAAAGCCGTTGATAATGAGCGGCGCGTTCTGAGGATCATTTTTCGTGAATATGAAGAAAATCCCCAGGCCGATCACACCGAGTGCGGCGACCGTGAGACCCATGACCGATCCGCCCGTGAACGAGACGGACAATGCCGCCGCAATCCCGCCGTCTTTAGCCGCTTGCGTCGTGCGTGACGCCGTCCGCGTGGCTGCCTGCATGCCGATTACGCCGGCGAGCATCGATAAGATGGCGCCGCAGAGGTACGCGACGGCTGTCCAGATGCTCAATAGTATGGCGAGAGCGACGAAGACGATTACCATGAAGATGGCGATTATTGAGTACTCCCGTTTGAGGAATGTCATCGCCCCGAGGTAAATCCGGTCGGCGATCTTCTGCATGGTCTCGTTACCGGCGGGGTAGCGTTTGATCGCGAAGAAGTTGATCCCCACGATGACCATGCCGAGGGCACCGACCCACGGGATGATGTTGGCCAGCGTATCGCTCATGAAATATGCCTCCTCTAAAAAGTCGGTCGCTCCGGCGGGCGTACCGCCGCCCACAGATAGGGCTGCCAATCTTCCAAGTGCTTATTATTACCAGAGTTTGATGGCGTGGAGCGTTGATGACACGTGAGATTCATTAGACTATTTCCAGACCTCAGGTCTGGAATCAATTAGGCGGAGTCTACTTTAAAGGGAGAGAACGGTCAAGTTTTTTGAGGTGAGTTGGATAATAACCAACTCTTCAGAAGTGATTAAACCACAGTTGGTTGTGTAGGTCGTCGGCGCGTGTCTCGGCCGGCCGCTCGGGGCCGGTGCCCGAAGCACCGCCAGCGCCGAGGGGCCGGCCCCGAGCGGCCGGCCTGGCGCGATTCGTCCAGCTTTGGGAGCGACTACGACTTCGTCGCTTCCAGGTTGATTTCGATCTTGATGTCGTCTCCGACGACCAACCCACCGCTGTCCATCGTTTTATTCCACTTAACGCCATAGTCTTGACGGTTGAGTTTGAACTCAATCTCGATTCCGATGACCGTCTGGCCCCACGGGTTGGTGATCGGCCCGTTGAGAACGAACGGCAACTCGACCTCTTTCGAAACACCGCGGACGGTAAGCGTGCCCACGGCGACGTACCCGTCGTCCTTTTTCACTATCTTGTTACTCTTGAAGCTGATGTTCGGGTGCTTGCTCGCGTCGAGGAATTCTTCGCTACGAAGGTGATCGTCTCGTTTCTGATCCTTGGTGTTGATACTGGCCACCTCGATAGTCACCTCTACAGACGAGTTGGCGATGTTTTCTGGGTCGTATTTGATGACGCCGTCGAACTTGTCGAACGTGCCCTTGACGTTGGATATCAACATGTGCTTGACGGAGAATTGTATCGAAGAATGAACGATATCGATACCGTACTGGTCGGCCGCTGATACCCCGCCGGCGATGGACACCGATAGAGCTGCCACCGTTAGGACTGCAAACAGTTTCTGTAAACGCACTTTAGATCCTCCCGTGCAATTGGAAATCAGGGGACTCAGGATTCAATTTAGTTCAATATTAAATCATGGCCTTGGTCGGGGCAAGCCCGCAGTGCTTACCGCTTTTTCTGGAGGTGGGGAAGAATTTTGTGGCTGGCCTTCGGGAGCGGATAACGGCGGACGTCATCGAGGGCGACCCAACAAAAATCAACGGGCCCGTCGAGGACGACTGACCCGCCCCGGAAGCGGCAACGATACACGTCGATTTCCACCTTGAAGTGTGTATACGCGTGTTTGACAGACGCGATGTGCTCTGCCACCTCGATCGAAAGGCCCGTTTCCTCTAGGATTTCTCGCGCACAGGCCGCCTTGGGTTTCTCGCCGTCCTCGATCTTGCCTCCAGGAAACTCCCACAAACCACCGAGCAAGCCTTCGGGCTGCCTTTGCGTCAAAAGGATACGACCGTCTTTTTCCACCACACCGACGGCAACTCGTCTTGTCGGCACGGGTCGGCGGCGGTCGCGGACCGGAAAGTCGGCCACCCGTGCCGATAGCCGGGCGGCGCAGTGACGTGCTACCGGACAGTCGCCGCACAGCGGACTATATGGTCTGCAAACCAGCGCACCCAGTTCCATGACGGCCTGGTTGAATTCACCCGGGTCGCTCCGATCCAGCAACCGATCCGCCGCCGCCGCGAACACCTTGGACGCAGACGGCCGATTGACCGGTTCGCCGATCTGGAACATCCTCGATAGTACGCGCTTCACGTTGCCGTCCACCACCGCCTTGGGCGCCCCGAAAGCAATACTTTGGACTGCTGCGCAGATGTAGTCGCCCACGCCGGGGAGCGACTTGAACACGACCGGATCGTCTGGAATTCGCCCCCCGTACAGTTCGCAAACTTCTATGGCGGCGCGTTGCAGGTTGCGGGCGCGGGCGTAGTAGCCCATTCCTTCCCACGCTTTCAACACCCGCTCCAGATCTGCCGCCGCCAGCGTTTCTACGTAAGGAAACAGGGTGATAAACGACTCAAAATAGGAAACCACCGTTTTGACCTGCGTCTGCTGGAGCATGACCTCAGAGACCCAAATCTGATACGGGTCCCGAGTTTCGCGCCAAGGCAGGCGCCGGCTAGAGACGGCGTACCACTCGGACAGCAGTTTGCGAATGGATTGGATGGTTCGTTTTTGCATAAGGACGTGGGAAAGATGATAGTAAGTCGCAACAAGATTTCCAAACCAAATTCGCCCACCGCGCGCGCCAGGAGCATCCCGATCCCGGCCGGCGGTTTGCTTTACCTGTCGTTGCTGGCTGCGCTGGCGGCAGCGTTGATCTCATCCGGTTGCAGTTTTTCGGAAGTCAGCACCGACGAAACGCCAATCGAACCGGTCGTACTCGTAGACCAGACCGGCAAAGAGTGGGACGTGACGTCGGCGGTGAGGAAGTATGGTTTCGAAGTCAAACGGTTCGAGTTTGGCCTCGGCCCTTACGCCATCGAGCCGATGATCGAACCTCCGATGTTGTCACCCGGCGAAACAGGTTACCCGACAAGCGAAGGGACGTTTCTGGTCCTTGGCACCTCGATCAACGGCGACACACGCGCGTACGGCAGATTCGACATCATCTCGTCGGAGGTGGTCGATGACTACATCGGCGGCGTGCCGTTGGCCGTTGCCTACTGACCGCTCGTCGACGAGGCTGCCGTGTACAGCCGCGAAATCGATGGAAAAATCCTGACGATCAGCGCATCGGGATGGACGTACGACAGGTTGTTCGTGTTGTACGATTACGAAACCGGGAGTATTTGGTACCACCTTCCGGGCACCAGTGGGCTTACCTGCATCGCCGGTGTCTACGAAGGACGAACGTTGACCGCGGTCGTATCTGCGTACGAGCCGTGGAACAAGTGGAAGGAGGCCTTCCCGGACACCAAGATTCTCAAAACCAGAAACTCAAGGCCGGAGTAGCTCGTGTGTCCGCACCGCTCACTTTATCTCGCGGACAGTCTCTTTAAACTCCACGCTCAAGTCGCGCAATTCGGCCAGAACCTTCTTATAGACTGCCGGATTTGTGGGAAGCTGACATCCGGTTAGCGGGATTTCACCAAGCAAGATCAATTTGGCCGCGATGCCGGCTGGCAGCCCGACCGTTTTGGACATAGCCGTCGCACCATCTTTTTCGCCGAACTGCACCAGTGTCGAGGTTATCCGTTCGCCTCGGTCACCGTCGTCGTGAAATCTCGCTTCGATCTCGAGCATGATGACAATCATGTCTCTCTCACCCGGGGGGAGCACCAGTTTCTCGCGTAGCAGGTGAATCATGACCTCCGATATGGTCACAGCTCCGGCCGGCACCGGTTCGTCGGAGAATAAACCTAGCCATTTGAGATTCTCCATTATAAGTCCCGTCGGGCTGATCTTGAGAAAGTCGGCGACGCGGGCTTCGATCCTGCCGTTGCACAAGTGGTCGGGTAAAAACATCTCAATGATGTCGCGGTAGGTGAGTAAATCCACTTTGGGGATTCTCATGGTTTCGTTGGGTAACCCGAGACGTACGATTTGCAACCAGGTTTCGCACCATCCGGGATAGCGCATGGTCCCGCGAATCATTGTGTGGGCGTCGTCGAGGCCAAACAGTTGACGGTAGTACAGAGAATCTCGATTGGGGTACGCTTCCATGGAACCGATCCCGTCGACTTCAACCGCCCAAGTCCTCTGGAAGACCTCGTGGTAGGGGAGCATTTTGATCTTGCCGTCGACGAGGTAAGTCGCGCCCCATTCACCCGCCATGACTATGTTACGCGGGTTCCAAGTTATGGCATATCGCAACGGGTTGACGTCGGCGTCGGGAGCGGGCAAACCGCAACCGTACAACTTGAAGCTCTCTACCGTCCCCCCGCGCGACCTTATCTTCTCAATGGTCTCCATCGCCGACATATTGTCGATCCCGGGATCGAGTCCCGTCTCGTTGAGTATCAAAATGCCGCGGCGGTTGGCGTCCATGTCGAGGTCTTTCATCCGGATATCTTCGTATGACGCCGATACCATGTGGGTGCTGTTATTCACGCAGTCCCACGCGACCAGGTGCTGATATGTCGGCGGTAGCATGTTTACGACGAGGTCGGCGTCCTTGACGTACAGCGAGCGCATTTCGGCGTCGTTCACATCGAAACGCACTGCGCTGCCGCACGGGTGACCACCGACTCGCGCAACGGCCATTTCCTCGTAAACGTCGCCCACTGTGACGAACCAGTCGTTCTGTTTGGCTTGTTCTAGGAGGTAGCGGATCAGGTAGGCTGTGCTTTGACCGGCGCCCAGCACCAGTATTTTCTTCATGCGGCCCTTGCTCCCTGTCAAATAAGGTACTCGTTCAGATAACGGAAGTTCTCGGTGAGGACACCGCGATGGGCGATGACCGCTTTCTTGAACGGTGCCGGGATATCCAAATCGTCGATAGACCGTGTGAAGTCCGCCCGTGCCAATACCGGGATGAATGGCAGCAGCGCCTTTCCGAACGAGTCGGAAGCTTCACCGGGCAATTCGGAGGGGAGATTGTCGACGGCCATAACCACCGGACCATTGCCGGCGAAACCCGGGATAACGTGTCCGGTGACGGGTTCGTATACGTACACAGGATTGTCCGACGTCGAGGATCGAACCGTCAGTTCTATCGACCCCTCGATATCACAGGTGACGTCGGCGATCAACCTCAGTCTTGGTTTTGGGTCGCTCGCGTACAGCTGACACATGTGTTCGCGCGTCAATATCCTAGGGCTCCGCGGCGACCAAAATATCCCGTTGACCATCATGTCGAGATATTCGACGTAACGGTGAAATTTCTCGCGGTATTTACCGGGCTTTTGCTCGAATTCATCCGGATCGAAGCCGGCATCTGGTTCGAACGGTTCGTACAGGTCAGGTTTTCGAAATTCCACCCAGTAAACGGTGTTTTTTGAGTACGCTCCCGACGATGCCAGCGTGGGCAAATCTTCAGGTCTAATTTCGACGGCCGGTAGCAGTCTGAAGATCTTTTGCGCCCCTTTGGAAACGTGGCCTCTTCCGGTAAAGGCACAAACAAACGGCGAAATTTCGTCCGGTAAACCTTCCCCTTGAATCTGACGGCCGACCTGCCTTATCGCTTCTTCCGCTTGGGCAAGCGTGTCGTAGTTCTTGGTCTGCTCGACGACTGCAAAAGGGCTGGCCGTACCCTCCCATTCGAGACGCTTGCCCAGAGCCCATAAAGCTCCGACCATGCCCGCGTAGCCGGCGAAGTCGCCGAAGTAAATCAGCCGCTGTCCCGTCTCATTGGTCACCAGTTCGTAGTCGAGCAGAGTGCAGTCCGATTCAATAATGTGATTGAGTAACGGCATGTTGTACCGTTGTGCCTTGATGGTGTGTGAGAAGAAACAGTGAACCTGGCCTCGTTCGATTCGTTCGATAGGAATTTCTTTGACCCCAAAAAGGACATTGCACCGGGAGACATCGTCTGAGATCTTAGCACCGGCTGACGCGTATTCTCCGTCGGGGAAAAAGCGGAGGCTGGAAGGCTGGACGATCACCTCGAAGTCGTACTCCACCGTGAGTTTGGCGACCTGTTTCGGAGTCAGCGGCGCCCGCCGTTCCGTAGCGTCCACGCTCTCTCTTCGGATTCCAATCGTGTTCTTCATATTGCAGAGCTGACTTTGTCGGAGGTTACGATCGAAATATGGTGCTCTCCCGCTTGAACCACAAGACCGATCCCCACAAGCTCAATACGGCCAGCGCCACTAGCGAAATGTATACTACCACCAAATTCGCAGTGGTGATCGTTCCCGCGATGATTTCCTTTGTAGCCAGCGTTACGTTTAGTACCGGAATGATGGCGGTTTTGAAATTCAACGATATACCCGGCACCATACCAACTGCCGCGGGTATGATTACGGCGATATTGAGCGGCGTAATAAGGGTCTGCGCTTCTTTGAAAGACCTTGCCGATAACGATACCGATAGCAGGATACCTGCAAAGAAGACCGTGAGCGGCAACAGCAGACTGAAGATCAGCAGCACCGTATCGACGCCCAGGATCTTGACTATTATGTCCAATATCTCCGGTGGCAGCTCGTTGGACTGGCGCAGCCCGATATAGAGCCCCACCATCGAGACGATCGCCGACAAAAAGCCAGTCAATACTATTACCCCGAACTTGCCGAGAAGTATATGAAAGCGGTTGACGGGGGTGGTGAGCAGCGTTTCCAAAGTGCCGCGTTCTTTTTCCCCGGCGCCCAGGTCGATTGCCGGATACATTGCACCCATGAAGCAGAACAATATAAATATGTACGGTAAGAACCCTCCGGCTTGTTTGCCAAATCTCTCTTTCATCGACGCTACGTTGTGCCTCTCGAGTTCGATGCCATTGACGACATCCTCGTCCAGGTCGAGACTCTCGAAACGAGCGTCTAGAATATCCTCCTCATAATCATCAACAATTTTCGAAAGCCTGTTGCGGATGATGTTCTGATCGTCGGTGGATTTGTAATATAGATCGATCCGTCCTGGCGCGAAATTGGCGACGTCTTCGTCGAAATCGCGGGCAATGAAGAAAGCGGCGTCCAAACCGTTGGACTGAATGTAGTGGCGAACACTGTCCTCGGGAATCCCAACGACGATCTCCAGATCATCTCTGCTTCGCAGGATGTCCACCAGTTGAGCGGCGCTGCCACGGTCGAAGATCGCCACGCTGAGTGTCTTCTGTTCGGCCTTCTTCGTGTGCGACTCTTGCACGGAAAACAATATTTTGAACAAAACGGGAAACAACAACAGCGGGATGACGATCATGAACACGATCGTCCGGCGGTCGCGGATCGTATCGATCAACTCTTTTCGAAAAACCGTCGAGACCGTTCTCATAACGTCACACTGTTTCTACTAGACGGATGAACTCGTCTTCGAGGGAATCCGCCGTCATCCGCTCCGTAAAATCTACATAGGTTCCGTTGAATAGGAACTTTCCCTTGTGGATGATGGCGAGGTCATCGCTCAGTTGGCTCACCTCTCCCATTCGGTGCGTGGAAAAGATTACCGTTTTGCCTCGATCCTTGGCGTTTCGAATAAGCTCAACGATGCCGCGCGATGCCACGACATCGAGGCCGGCCGTGGCTTCGTCGAATACTAATACTGATGGATCGTGGATAATGGTGCGCGCAATTGAAATTTTTTGTTGCATGCCGGTCGAGAGTTTCGCGATCCGTTGATTGGCGAAGCTGTGCATGTCGAGAAGTGTAAATATTTCATCTTTGCGTCGCGCGAACGTCGCGCGTTCGATACCGTGCAGATCGGCGTAGTACTTGACTAATTCGTTTGCCGTCAATCGGTGGTATAGCTTGGTGCTTCCGGTGAGAAAGCCAAGACTCCTGCGCACCTTCTCTGGTTCCTTTGACACGTCGAAACCGTCCACCTGAATCGAACCCGATGTGGGGTGGAGCATCGTCGATATCATCCTGAGCATAGTGGTTTTGCCGGCGCCGTTGGGACCGAGCAGGCTGAAGATCCGTCCAGGGACGCACTCGAAGCTCACGCCATCCACCGCGTCGACCGAGGATCCCTCGAAGTCGCGGCCCATCTCGCGCTTCTGCTGGCGCGAGAGCTTGAAGCGTTTGTGTATGTTTTCTACTTTGATCATCTTAGGGTGTCGATCCGCGGCCCGGTGAACACCTACGTTACCAGCGATGACGAGTACGATCAAGCCACATAATCGCTGGAATACGGTGCTGCATTGCCCTGCCAAATAGTGTATCATGTTCTAATACAAACGTTTAGAAATTGCGGCAACCGCACGTCGCGTCGCCCGCGGGTTTGCTTGGGGGCGGCGTAACTTATTTACTAGAAGTATCTTGCAGTATTATTCGTGCTTCGCGATCTGTATTGCGGCTTGCCCTCGGCGTCCAAACGGGATAAGTTCCCCGATTGTAAGGCATAAGGAGATTTAAGACGTGAAACCGACGAAGCACCTGTGCATGCGACACGCGACAATCTTCACGGCGGTTGCTGCCGCTGCCGTTTTGGCGGCGTGCTACCCGTCCCCTGATCTGGTAATCGAGGAGCTCGATACCGTCATAACCGCCGTGGACGAAGACGTCGACTTCCAGCAGTTCAAAACCTACGCACTTCCTGACACCATCATCTATCGACCCGACGAGGGACAGATATCCGAAGAGCTCAAGAATTTAATTCTGGGCGACATTAATCGCAACATGCAGGCCTTCGGCTACGAACCGCAGCATGATCCGAAAAACAACCCTCCGGATTTGGTCGTCGTCGCCGGAGCGATCACGCGCGATGAGTACGGCGCATTTATCGGCTGGCCCTTTTTTGGAGGGTTTGGTTCGTATACCGGCTGGGGTGTGGGGTATCCGCCGATATCGGGGGGGTATACGTATACCGTGGGGACGGTCACGATAGATATGATCGACTACAAAAACATCGACTCGATCAGAGAAGAAATCCACGCGGTGTGGACGGCCGCTGTCAATGGAGTGTTGCAGTCAGACGTCAAAAACCAAGCTCAAAGACTCACCGATGGTATCGATCAAGCGTTCGCCCAATCACCCTACCTGAAACTGAATTAGGGCCCGGCGACCTTTATGTGGCATAACTGGGGCATTAGATGGTATTAAGAAAAACATCCATGCTCGTAGCCGCGGTGGCGATTTACGCGAGTTTCAGTGTGAATCAGGCGCGTGCCTACGACGTGTGGGGGATCATCGCATACGATTTTTCGTTTGCCACCGGGGCGACGAGGGATTTCATCAGCGACCCCGGTTACATCGGAATTAGCCTCGAGGGACGGTCTTTCGACAAAAATCATGTGTCGACAGGCTTCGTTATTGGGTGGCAGAACCTGTACGAAAAGACCGACGAAATTATCCAAGTGGACAATGTTACCATCAGTGGCACCCAAGTTCGGTATCTGGATTTTCTTCCAATCTTATGGGGAGTGAACTATCATTTCGGTGACAGGAGCTACCGACTGCGGCCGTACCTGGGTGCCAAAGTGGGAACATACTATGTCAGCCAGCGTGTTGATATCGGAACGGTAGAAATAATTGTCAACCGAAACTGGCACCTGGGAGTTTCGCCCGAAGCCGGGTTCACGTTTCTGACACCGACCACTGACTTTTACGGTTTCTTGAAAGCCGACTATAACTATGTTTTCTCCCGAGATGATACTATCGACTACTCATACGTGGGATTGAGTATTGGCTTTGTTTACGTGTTTTGACGTTTTGCGCAGATCTACGCGAGCAATTATCATTGCCGTTTGTTTGGTCGCGGCCACCTCGATCGAAAACGTCTTCGCGCAAGACACGCATTATTGGACGCAGCAATACGGCACCCAGGGCGAATTGTTGTTGGGGACCGTTGTGGGCAGCTTGAGCGACCTGAGCGCGGTGTACTACAACCCCGGGGCACTGGCGCTGCAGGACAATCCGTCACTGCTTCTGGGAGCCAAGGCTTTTGAGTATCAGTCGATCAAATTTAAAAACGTCGAGGGATACGAGACGCCGCTCGCGTCCCAGAGCTTTGGCACGGCGCCGACGCTATTCGCCGGTATATTGCCGCCCAAGTGGTTCGAGGGGGTAATCGGCTATTCGGTGCTCACGCGCCAGGACTTCGATTTCCGAATGCAGGCGGCGGGATCGACAGAAATCCCCTCGGCCAATCCGGACAGCGTCGCGTTGGTAGGCGGGGAAATTCTGGTTGAACAAGATATTACCGGAATTTGGGGCGGGCCAACTTGGTCGCGTGCGTGGGGTAAGATCGGTGTGGGGATATCATCGTTTGTCGCATACCAAGGACAGCGAACCCGCTACCAATCGCTATTGCAGGGTATTTATGACGGTGGTGGTGGTTCGTCGGCCACTTTTCTGAACACGATCGACTACTGGCACGTCCGGATGGTGTTCAAGGCGGGGATGGCGTGGGACATGCGCCCCCTGACTTTCGGATTTGCTGTGACCGCTCCCGGCATCGGCTTGTTTGGACAGGGGTCGGCGCTGGTCGACATTTTTGTCAACGGCGTAGATATAGACGAGGACGGCGAGCCGGATACCGAGCTCATCGCCAACCAAATCAAAGACCAGCCGGCCGATTACAAATCGCCGGGTTCGATAGCGGCCGGCGCTTCGTACCGATTCAAAGACACGACGATACATGCCAGCGCCGAGGTGTTCGACGCCGTCGACAAGTATGACGTACTACCGCCGGTGGAGTTCACCTCACCGACAACCGGAAATACCTATACACACGACATATCCCACGAGCTGGGCAGCGTATTCAACTGGGGGTTCGGGATCGAACAGCACGTCCTCGAGTGGTTTATGGTGTATGGGAGTTTTATCACCGACCGCTCGGCTTACGTGGAGGGTACCAGGACGAGCGTAACGGCATCCAATTGGGATTTGTATCATCTAATGGGTGGCACCGCGTTTACTTTACACCGCATGGACATTACGCTCGGCCTCGGATATGCGTTTGGCAGCAGTCAGGTTGAGAACAGAGCTGACTTTGCCGACTCGCAGGGGAATACGAGCATCCCGCTCGAAGATATCGACGCCACACTCTTGTATAAGCGTTGGAAGTTTATTGTGGGCTTTGCGTTTGGCGGTTCGTCCTAGAGACGCTACAGAGCGTTCTTAATAAACCGGGCTATCCCACGCGTCCTACCACCCTGCGCCGGTAATAATTTGTTTAGCTCTTCCACCGTGTCGACCCACACCGTCTTTCCCATGATGCCGAAAAAATCCAGATAGGCCAGCAACGCCGAATTACCCGCCACCAACACCAACACTTCGCCGTCCATGAATTTCCCCCGATAGTCCATGTTGTGCGAGCCAACGGTCAGGTAGAAAAACGCATTCTCCTGAATTTCTGCTGGAGTCTGACTACGCCACTTCTCTCCAAGCGGTTCTGCCGAATCACTCAGCATTTGGCGTAGTTCTTTTGCGTCGACGTAGGTGCCGCGCACCTGCAGTTGCCTCGCCCGGGCTTGGATGTAGGCGACAACCACCGGTGTCCATTCGTCCATGGTTATCAGCGACTCGAGGGCCTCACCGGATGCGAAGAACTGCGACTTCAGGTGGAGCTTGGGCCTGCGGTCATCTACGTCCTCGGTTAGATACTCCACATCAATCCTCGAAGTGTCTATCGTCTCTTCCATGTTTTCGAAGAAGTCGTACACCGACTGGTCGAAGGGAAAAATCTTGCGATACACCTCACTCTTGGCCGCGCCCCTGTTAAATGTCCTGAGATTGGCGGCGACGTCGCCCAGATCGTGTTGGGCATTGAAGATGCCCACGCGGAACATGCCCCCGGCCGACTCAATTTCCTCTTTGAGTTCGTTTTGAACGATGACCAGACGGGTGAATATCTCGTTTGCCCGTGTCATCTGTGGGATACCGTCGCTGGGCGCATTGGCCAAAGAGGGCGCAACGGGGAAGACCCAGCACCCTCTAAGCGCGGCGCCGACCATCATACCCGCCCAAAACGCGCTGTTCCACAACGAATCGGGTATGAACATGCGGGTTCCCTTGGGCATGAGGTTGTACAGCGTGGCCTTGAGCATGTTCGAATACTTCATGCCGTAGCCGACGGCATTGTGTACCTGCAACGCCGTCGAGTCCCAGTCTTTGGCCCTCAACGCGTCCAACATTTTCTCGTAGTTGTCAGGAAACGGCAAAGAGCGCAACGGGAGCGGTATCTCCGCGGCCTTGAAACCCTGTGAGAGCAGCGTCTCACGAGCCGCGTCTTTGAGGCCTACCAGTGCGGGGCCGGCCACCAGGATCGCGCGATCGTCCCACGTGGGGCCGGCGTAGTGCTCGCCCACACCCATGCCGGTGTAGATCGCCTCGCCCCTACCCGGATCGAGTTCTGTGATGTCATAAAAACTGATCTTACGGTGATCGCGCAGGATGATGTCGGGAATGAACGGCAGCCACCCGAACAGGTAATTGCTCCGGAATGACATGTCGGCGGGATTGGTGTTGTTCACGTGCACCTTGATCATGTTTTTGAGCCAGGCGTCGCCGTATCGTTTCCTCCCAGCTTGGAGTGTGGGCGACGCTTCCACCGCCGCCCGCAGCTCCTCCTGGTGTTTTCGAATGTGCTCCTCCCACTCCTCGAAGTCCTTGTGCAATTGGATGTTGTGTCCCAATGGGTCTTCGAGAAGCGTCATCCACTTGCGGCCGTCGTTGGCCTCATAGTAGACCTGATCCAACATAATGATGTAGACCGGTATTCTCCGTGTCGATTCGTACTCACGCACGCGTTCGATTAACGCTCTTAGATACGCATCGACAGTCTGCATATAGCCGATTCTGTCGGGTTTGCCCGCGGTGTTCTTGCCGCGGAAATCGTGGATCCACAACACGTGGTAATCCCGCGCGGCGTGTATCATCCGGTGCAGCTCCGGCTGGAACAATTCGTTAATAATGTAATGAACGTCGTTGGCGTCTGTGAATCTCTCATGGACGGCCAACTCGATGATGGCGTCGATCTCTGCTTGTGAATCACTCTCGTCCGGCCTGATTACGTAGTGAAGCGGAATCCACACCAACCGGGAGTCGCCCCACTGACGTTTCTCGAAGTGTCGATTCGAGTCCCAATAGCGGACGAGGTCGCGAAACACGTACATGATCGCAGAATGTTTTGGCGGATCCACCCCCGACGTGGTAAACAGCCACGCACCGAACACCTCTTCGGCGCGCATGCCGAGGCCGAGCAGTGAATCGGGACGCTTTCTCTGCCCCAATAAACGGTTGTAGGGAAATACAACTTCGTGCAGCAGTACTTGCCGGGCCTGCTTGGTAACCTCTTCGCCCTTTTCCTCTCCCGAATCGGCTGCCATCGTAAAAGCCCTTTGGAGCTGGCTGTGGTAGACGCTGACCTCCGCGTCCCAGGTATGACCGTCGGGAAACAGCTCATCTGTCATTGCGATGTAAGCTTTGCCCTCATTAAGGGCCTCCAAAAACACGTCCATGTGCGCTTCGTCGGTTTCACCGTCCTGGTCGATGAAGGGGATGGTAAAACTGTTTATGGTGAAGGATGCGTCGCGAATGGCGTCGAGAGATTTCTGCATCTCGACCGACGGTTCGAATACCGGTTTCTCCGGCTTAGGCTTGCGGGGCAACTCGACGGCGTCGCGTTGCGGTCGCGTTTTTCCCATCCACGGCTGAAAGATGGGGATGGTGAGACCGAAGCTGAACGAGTTGTCGCGCGAGTGATACCAGTCGATGCGGAATAAGTCACCCTTACCCAGAGGGCCGCTCCGGCGCCACGGAAAGGAGAACGACATGACAAAATCGGTGTTTTTCGATATGAACGAATAGTCGGCACCGAACTGCAGACCGAAGAAAGGTGTGACTCCGAACAAACGTAAGCCACCGTCGTTATCACCGCTCAGATGGCGGTAGTATCCCTCACCCGCTACTCCCAGCCCACCAAACGTAGGGGCGATGAGATCTCTGTAGATACCTCCGTAGAATTCCCATCCGCCCCGTTCGGGGTCCTGTCGGTCCCATACCAGGGCCGGACCCACGTACGGTCGCCAGCGCTGGATCTGCCCCATCGAATTGACTTTCTCGCCCCGCATTGGAGGCACTGCAGTTTGGGCGAGCGGCGTGGACATCAGCACTGATGCGCCGCACGCGAATGCTAGTACAAATAGAAACAAACCCTTGTAACTCATTTGACACTCACCAATCGATCGTTCGTCTGGTTCCAAATCCAGGGCCGAGATACATCGCGTTCAGCAACAAGCGTTCGGCTCCGACGAAGTAGCCCCGGAAGTTGGGGAGGGTAGCAAACATGATTACTTGCCCTTTGCCCTTGGCTTCGCGGGTCAGATAAGCCGTTTTGCCCCAACGCTCGCGCGCCTCCGGCCACAACAGGCCGGAGAGTCTTATGTAGTCCTTGCCGGCCAGCCGTCCCGCCACTTGGACGTCGCCCGCCGCCATGTACGCGTAACCGGAATTGAACATCACCGGCACGCCTTCCCCGCATCCGTTGGTAAGCCAGTGTTCGTCGTCGAGGTTGACGTATAGTATCGCGCCACGTGGGCGCAGTTTGCGGGCTTTTTCGTCTTCCGCTTTGAGCTTTTCGTACTCCAGCCGCTTTTTTTCGTCCATCTCCGGTTGCTCTTCGCCCTCGGGCTCGATTCCTTCCCACACCGTTAGGCTGTCGACGTGTGGAGATTCCGCGGCTTCGGCTTCGGCCACGGCGTCCTGGTAGCGGGCCAGTTTCTTCAATATCTGTCTTTTTGTCCGTACCGAGCTGATGGCCACCGAGCTGTCGGCCAAGAATGCGGACGCATTACCCACGGCGATCAACGTTCCGCCCGACTCGACCCACTCGTTTAGTTTCGAGATTCCGACCTTCCCGAGAAGTTTCTTGTACGAAAGAGCATTGCCCCATACGTCGGGAAGTACCAAGACGTTGTACTTGTCGAGGTCCATTGAGGACAATGCGGCCACGTCCAAAAGCGTCGTTCGAAGGCCGAACTGGCTGTCGAGCAAATGCCAGCAGGCGCCGAACGAGTAGGCCGACACGGGATAACCGCCGACCAGGGCGATCCTCGGCCGCTCCAGAAGCGCGAACTCTCGGCCGCCCAAGTCCGCGTGTTCACGGCCCAACGAGGTCTCTATGCCGTACACCGTAACACCGGCTTCTGCGGCCATTTTTGAGAGTTCCGCGAGGTCGAGCTCCGGATTGGCGTTGAGCCGTATCTGATAACTGCCGCGGGGAAACAGACGCCCTTTGTTTTCGAACGGTTTTCGCGAGCTCCACACCTTGTAGCCCTGATCCAAGAGATTCACCAGCAGGTGATAGGAACGATCGTCGGAGCAGTCGAATACGAAACCGATCTGCGACCCCTCGTCGGAGATCCCGCCTTCGAATACCGGGGCCTCGTACGGCTGAGTTTTGACTCGGGGAAGCGACTGTGTAAAATAGGCCTCCACGTTATAGGCCAGCGGCAACGACCACGCCGTCGTTTCGTAGAGCTTTGAGCGGCCGTGTTTGAGGATCTCCTTTTTCTCGATTTCCAAAAATGAAGTCGGTAAGCGGATGTCGAAGGTCAACATCACCTCGGCCAGCTGCTTCAGCGGTTGGCCGGTCCGAACGATGAGAGTACCCTGGGGAAACGACTTGTTCTTGAGGTCGTAGCCGAGGCTCGACGCGGCGCGATCGACCTTGAAACTCGAAATGGCCGACTCGACCTCGACGCGCTGGTGTCGAAGCTTTCCGGCGAATCGGGCCAGCCGCGATGCGTTTGGTCCCGGAGGGAAGATGAAAGCCCCCGCTTTGCTCCGGCCCTCTCTGACGTTTTTGAGTTTGACGTTGTAGTAGTCCGACAACAGCTCTTCGCGGCCGTTGGCGCACGTGAGCAGGTTGGCGAAGGACCCCAGGAACTGGTGGTGTATGGTCTCGCGAAAGGTCATGATCGTACCATCGGGCCGCTTGACCTGTGAACCGTCGACGCCTGCCTGCTCAAATAGCATTCCGATCGCGCCCAAGTAGATCCCCCACGAACTGCCGTATCCGGGGAAAAACTCCTCGTTCCACTCGCGCGTGTAATAACTCCATCCGTAGCGGTCGAACATACGGCCGTGGTCGCTGGCGATGCGATCCCACCATTTGTGGATATAATCGACCATGTACGGATTGAACGGTTCACGCGGGGGAGAAAACATGTAGGTGTCGGTCGGCCCCATTTCGTGGGCGTCGAGGACGTAGTGCGGCATCCACTCGAGGATTGCGGAAACCTTCCCCCGCGATTCTACGTGGACGGTGGAAAACCAGTCGCGGTTGAGGTCGAACAGATAGTGGTTCATCCGTCCCCACGGCCACTGACCCCTGTGAGCCATACTCTGGATGTCGTGGCTCGGGACCACGCCGCCAAACTGTTGGAGCTGTTGGAGCCAGCGCGTGCGGCCGTCCGGATTTTCGCACGGATCGATACACACGATGAGCCCCTCGACGATGGCCTTTGTGTTCGGGTCGGTGCCGGCCAGCAGCTGGTAGGCCAGTTGCATGGCGGCTTCGCAGCTGGATAGCTCGTCACCGTGGATCCCGTACAACACCCACGCGACAGCGGGGAATTCGTCGATGATCTTGGCGGCCTCGCCGTCATTCTCCAGCTTGCGCGGGTCAGAGAGTTTGGCCAGGTTGGTGCGGATTTCGGCCATTCTCGGGGCGTTGTCTTCCGACGTCACCACCAGGTAGACCAGCCGCCGTCCCTCGTACGTCTCCCCGTAGTCGTGGAGTGTGGCGTTCGAAAATGACTCGGCAAGGTATTCGAAATACGCGATGATCCTGTCGTGGGCGGCTGGTTTTGCCCCCAACGCGTAGCCGAGAAATTCGTCCGGTGACTGGATACCCGAACGGTAGGTACCATTGGGATAGAAAGGAAGATCGTATTCGCCAAGCCCCGGCGCCTGGTGCAGGCGCCCCGGCAAACTGTGCCCCGCTTGCCGGGGTACCGATTGCCCAGCCGCCGCAGCGGCCGTAATCACGATGAGAGCGACAACACAGATGTGGATTCGAATCATGGGGGGGACCCCTCTCGTGTTGGCCAAAACGTGGAAGCGTGGATAGAGCTTGGAGCTAACCTAAAGGATTTCCACAGGATACCCAAACGTTTGGCAAGTGTCAACCGGTCGTTGGAGGGGTGGTCGTTGGAGGGGCGATAACGCCGTAAACCTTTTGGATAGCGGCACCGTCAAATGAATAGTGAGGAAATAACAGGCCATGGCAGATGAACGGGCGCTCGTTCGGAAACTACAAGATGGCGATGCCGCCGCTTTTCGAGAACTGGTCGAGGGGTACAAACAACAGGTGTACTACCTGGCCCTCGACCTCTCGGGGAACCATCACGATGCCGAGGACCTCTCGCAAGACGTGTTCATCAAAGCATTCCGCGGTATCGCACGATTTCGAAGCGGCGCCAAACTCGGCTCATGGCTTCACAGGATAACGGTTAACGCGTATATCGACACAAAAAGGAAGAAATCGCGCAAAATGGTCACGCTGGTGGATAAAGAAGACGAAAACGGTTTCGATCCGCTGGAGAATGCGGTGGACGAGTCGGCGGTCAGTCCGGAACGGACGGCGGCATCGGTGAAAATCAGCGAACACGTGGGCGCCGGTCTGAAGCGCCTGACAGACCAGGAGCGCACGGTGTTCGTCATGCGGCATTATCACGACATGCCGCTAAAGGAAATATCCCAGGCCATGGGCGTAGCGGAGGGGACGGTCAAGAGCTTGTTGTTCAGGGGAATCCGGAAAATGCGGGAGCATCTGTCATGCTACAGGGAAGAACTCGGTCTGGAGGATCAGGCGAAATGAACTGCCGCCAGTGTGAACAAATGATCGTTGACGCGTTGTACGGCGAACTGGACGCGGAGGCAAGGAGCCGTTTCGAAGAGCACGTCGGCTCGTGCCCGGAGTGCCAGCGCACTTACGCACATCTGCGGTCGACGCTCGACGTCATGGACCGGTACGAAAGACCGGATCCCGGACAAGCCTACTGGGACGGCTACTGGAACCGACTAACGGCGCGCATGGAGCGCGAACAAGAGGAAAAGCGGCAGAGGAGCTGGCTGCGACGGTTGTTGCCGGGCCTTTCAGCCACCGGCGCAAGATGGGTCTACGGGAGCGCGTTGGCCGTGGCCCTCGTCGTGTTCGGCGCCGTTGTCGGCAGGATGATACTTCCCGGACCGGGGATCGAACCGACCATTACGGCGGAGCGCGCGGACGGAGAGTCTCCAGCGGTGGCACAAGAAAAAGGTGCTGAGGCGCCCGGTTCCAAGCTGGGGCCAAGTCGGGGCCCAGCCGCGCCGGTGGTGAAAATGGCGTCGGCCGAGGCGTGTGCTCGTCAGTACATCGAAGATTCACAGGTTCTTCTTCTGGCACTGGTCCATTTTGATCCGGAAACCGAGGGGGAGTATCTGGCCGACTGGTCGCCGGAGAAGAGACGGTCCCGTGAACTCGTCGCCCAGGCCGGATCGATCAAGAACGACCTATCGGACCCCAAGCAGCGACGCCTGCGAGATCTGGTAACCGAGTTGGAAATGATTTTGATACAAATAGCGAATCTCGAAACGACGAGAGACCTCGATGCGGTGGACCTGATCCGCAGCAGCGTGAGCAAACGTGACGTGATGTTCAGGATTGACTTGGAGAAATTGCGCGGCAGTGATACCGACAAACCAGAGCCGGGCGCGTGCGACGCGTGAGGTCAGGAAGATAAAAAGGAGTACAAACGATGAAATGCAGCACCCTGAAAAGCGGACTGGCACTGGCGCTGATGATGGTGGCAATGTTGGTCGTGATGCTGGCGACTCCGGCGACCGGCGGGGAGAAATCGAAGGACGAACAATCCGCAGCGGACGCCTACAAAAAAGCCTACGTGCTGATCCTTTCCAAGGATTATAAGAAGGCGTACAAAGAGTTCGAGAAATTCTTGGAGGATTACCACGACAGCCGTTGGTACGACGACGCGCGCTACTGGTACTGCTATTCGTTGATGGAATCTACAAAAAAGCTCGACCAGGCGTTTGACTGCTACAAGGAATTCATCGAGAGCCACCCGGACAGCAAATGGCGTGAAGAAGCCGAGACGAACGCGGTGATTTTGGCCAAGAAGCTCGGGAAAACGGATCCGAAGTACAAGAAGTACCTGGTAGATCTGCACGACGAAGAGGAGGAAGCACTAACACGCGCGCTCATTATGGCGTTGGTCGAGAGGGGTGACGAGAACACGATTCTCGAACTCCTCAATGAAATGGACGACCCGGACATCCGGCGCTGGCTGGTATACGCTCTCGACGACTGCGACACTCCGACTTGTATGGAGAGGTTGATCGAGATCGCCAAAACGGATCCCGACGCGGAAGTGCGGCGCCACGCCATATACACACTGTCGGAATTCGACGACGAAGAAAAAGTCATCAAATTGATGGTCGATATAATAAATACGGAAAAGGATGCAGACATACGCCGGCACGCGCTTTACATTATCGCCGAGTCGGATGACCCGGCTGTTGTGGACGTTCTGATCGAAATCGCTCTAACGGAAGACGACACGGACATGGCGCGCGCCGCGGCCTACGGCCTCGCGGGAACGGACGATCCTCGAGCCACCCAAGCTCTGGAGCGTTTGGTCAAAGAATCGAAGGATATCGACGTCAAACGGGCGGCGCTCTACGCGCTGGTCGAACGAGATGATATCTCGATTCTGGGCACGCTCGAGGAGATCGCGTTGTCAGCCGACGACACGGACCTAAGAAGAGCTGCGGTGTGGGCCATCGCGGAGATGGACGACGAGCCAGCCGCCGCCGATGCGTTGGTGAAAATATTCAAAAGCAGCAAGGACCGTGAGGTTCAAAAAGCGGCGCTGTACGGTCTGGTGGAGCACGACGATGAGGAGATCAGCAAGGATTTTCTCAAAGATGCGGCCTTGAATGCTGACGACGAGGAACTCGGCCGGGCCGCGATGTACGCGCTGGCGGACTTGATCGAAAACGAGGAAGTCGGTCTGGTCCTTGAGGTCTACGAAAAATCACCCTACCACGAGGTGCGGCGTGCGGCTCTGCACGTAATCTTGGACGTCGGCGGTGACGAAGCGCTGCCGGCGATCGAAAAGGTCCTGAAATCGGAACCGGACTCGGATCTACGCGTGGCGGCCCTGTGGGCGTTGAAAGATGCGGACGACGAAGATGAGGTCGTCAAAATTCTTATCGACGTGGCGAAAAACGACCCCAGCACGCGGGTCCGTCGAACGGCCATACAGGTGTTGGGCGAGATCGACACGGACGAAGCGCACGACGCGCTCCTGGAAATCCTCAAAGACCGCTCGAAGAAAAAAGACAAAGACAAGGACTAAGAGTAGATCTGGGAACCTTTGTCTTTGAACTCTTTGGCTTTTTCTGTCAGGCCTTCGGACAGGGCGTCCTTTTCGTCGATGCCTTTATTGGCGGCGTATTCGCGCACGTCTTCTGTAATTTTCATCGCACAGAAATGCGGCCCGCACATCGAACAAAAGTGAGACGTCTTTGCGTTTTCCTTCGGGAGCGTCTCGTCGTGGAACTCCCTGGCCGTCTCCGGGTCGAGCGCCAGGTTGAAGTGATCATCCCACCGGAATTCGAAGCGCGCCTTGCTCAGCGCATTGTCCCATTCCTGCGCGGCCGGAAAGCCCTTGGCGAGATCCGCCGCGTGGGCGGCGATCTTGTAGGTGATAACGCCGTCTTTGACGTCTTTCTTGTTTGGCAATCCCAGGTGTTCTTTGGGCGTGACGTAGCACAACATCGCGCAACCGTACCATCCGATCATCGCAGCACCGATGGCGCTGGTGATGTGGTCGTAGCCCGGAGCGATGTCAGTGGTGAGCGGCCCAAGCGTGTAAAAGGGCGCTTCGTGGCAATGCTCTAATTCCAGGTCCATGTTCTCTTTGATCAAATGCATCGGAACGTGACCCGGCCCCTCGACCATCACCTGACATTCCTGATCCCACGCCTTCTCCGTCAGCTCGCCCAATGTTTCCAGCTCCGCCAGCTGCGCTCGGTCGTTGGCATCCGCGATCGAGCCCGGTCTCATGCCGTCCCCCAGCGAGAACGCGATATCATACGTATTCATGATCTCGCAGATCTCGTCGAAGCGCGTGTAGAGAAAGCTCTCCTTGTGATGCGCCAGGCACCACTTGGCCATGATCGAGCCGCCGCGGCTCACGATGCCCGTGGCGCGATGCGCGGTCCACGGGATATACCTCAGGAGCACGCCGGAGTGGATGGTGAAATAGTCGACACCCTGTTCGGCTTGTTCGATGAGCGTGTCCCGGAAAATCTCCCAGGTGAGTTCCTCCGGTTTTCCGTCGACTTTTTGCAGCGCTTGGTAAATCGGCACCGTGCCGATCGGTACCGAAGAGTTGCGTAGGATCCATTCGCGCGTGTCGTGGATATTCTTGCCCGTCGAAAGGTCCATCACCGTGTCCGCGCCCCACAACGTTGCCCACCTCATTTTTTCGACCTCTTCCTCGATGCTGGAGGTAACGGCCGAGTTGCCGATATTGGCGTTGATCTTCACGCGGAAATTACGACCGATGATCATCGGTTCTGTCTCGGGGTGGTTGACGTTTGCCGGAATGATGGCCCGGCCCGCCGCGACCTCGTCGCGGACAAACTCTGGTGTGATATGACGCGGGATAGAAGCGCCATACGGCTCACCGGGGTGTTGATGGTGCCGGCCGTTCGTGGGCCCGGTCTGCGCCCTGGCCAGTACGCCCTTTCCGCCGTTGGGTTTGCCGTATTCGACTTCCAACGCCGCACCGCGCCCGAGGTTTTCGCGGATTGCTATGAACTCCATTTCCGGAGTCACAATGCCGCGCCGGGCGTAGTGAATCTGCGTGGGCCGGGCGCCCGGTTTGGCCCGGCGCCTGGCGCGCTTCAAATCCGGAAACGGCATCGGACGCGGTTCATCGCCCAGCGGCGTTCCCGGTTCGAATCTGGTGTGTCCTTCGTAAGTCTCCGTATCCCCTCGTTCCTCGATCCACGGCTGTCGCGGCGCGGGCAACCCGTGGCGAACGTCCAATTCGATTTGGGGGTCGGTCCACGGCCCGCTGGGGTCGTAAATCCACTGTTTTCTATTTTCTTCCAAGCTGCCGTCGTGTTTCGTCGTCGAGCCAACCGAGACCTCGCGGAACGGGACTATCACGTCAGCCCGGGAACCAGATTTGTATACTTTTTTCGAATTGGGGAAGTGGCTGCCGAATCCGGTCCCCTTCGTCTTTTCCATCGCCATAGAACACCGCTCCTTTTAAGTCTAGGAAAGACCGGAGGTTAGTAATAATGCTTGATGTTATTCTTCGATATGCCTTTGGGGCCCCGAAAAGCGGCCAAACGCGGTCGACGCGCTTCTCTCGTGTTTGGGGCACTTTCGGCTAAATCATACCCCTTTGTTTCGAGATTGGCAACCGTTTCGGACTTTTTTGGTGCGAAATGGCGAAAGAAGAGACGCGGCGAGGCCGCGCGCTACTAATTTGGTTAGGACTCGATGCGGTCGATGTCGAGGAACTCGTCACCGGGTTCCTCGTGGGGTAGTAGCTCTTTGACGGCCCCAGATTCCTGCAGCGCTCTCGCGACTAGCCGCTCCAAGTTTCCTTCTGCATGGACCATGACCAATTCGTCGTCGCCAAATGCCACCACGTACAGTTCCCTGATCGAGTCGTCTTCGATTCGATACAGGATCCACACCAGCTCGTCTCTGTCGCGGACCCTGACGGCCAACTCCCATCCCTCGCTCGACGTCATCTCTTTGAGTCTCTCGGGCATTTCCACGTCTTGGGCTGGCGGCACGCGTTCGGCGTTGTAAACTGCCAGCTCGATGCGGCTGACGTCGCTCAAATAGCCTCTAGCCTCTCGTGCATCGGGAACCACGCGGATGACCAATCTGGCAAATGCCAGTGATATCGGGCCCAGTGTGAGTTCGATTTTTTTCTCGAAACTCGCGCCCGGGAGCTGCCGCTCGATGTCCTTACGGACCATCGCCAAATCGGGTGCCCACATGCATCCAGACGTCGTGCCGGCGACGGCCAGCAGAAGCACAATCCAGATCGGCGTCAGCGCCCGCCGGTAATTATACCTGTCCATCTCAATTCTCCCGTGATCGTTGTCTGGGGGGTTGATCGGTTAGACGCGGTCGACGCCAATTTAGTTTCCCTTTTCTACTTCGTAGCGGATACTGTCCAGCTCTTCGATACCGAAGTGACCGCTCAGTCTTCCGATATCGGCGGGGTTGATCTCCCCCACGATATTCACAAAAACGGCCTCGTGGAAGTCTTCTATGGCGATAACGACGATCCCTTCGATAAAATCATAATCATCGGACGGTTTTAGGTAGACGTAGACGCGATCGTCGTCTTCGCGGACCCGCACGATCCTCTCCCAACCCTTCTTGTCCAGCGCCCTAACGGTTTTAGATGACTCTTTTTCAAATTTTTCGGCAAGCTCGCGTGTGACCTCGAACACCTGCACGCGGACCAACTTGAGCTTTGCAAACATCTCGAACAGTTCCGGGTCCTCGTGTCTGGCGAATTCGGACAGCAATTTCAGCATCGGCTGCTTCAGGTACACCTCGATCTTCGCGTCTTCGTCGGCGAAGATCTCGAGGGCATCGAAGTCGACGTAGCCCGGGTGCTTGGTGTAGTCCTCCGTCTGTTTTTTGTCCTTGGCCGCGACCGTGGCCGCTAGCGCGAATGACAGGAGCACACACATCATGATGGATTTCACTCTCACGGGGCTTCCTCCTTACTCATCTTAGTGGGAACGGATTCATGGGTTCGACGATGGTCTTGCCCAAAGGTCTCACCACCCGGTTGGTGATGACGTCTTCTCTGACGATTTCTACCGTGCGCCGGCCGTATCTGCCCAAGTAGGCAAACGCCAACATGGCGTCCAGCTTGGCCAATTCCAGCTCTTTATCGGAGTGTTCAGCGACTGACTGCTGGCCGGCGTTTCCGTTGAAAGGAGACTGTTCGTGCCGCGTCAGTACAAAAACGGATGCCGCCAACACGACGAGGATCATGGCGGCCATGGCCGGCCTCATCGTCAACACGGACCGCCCGCCGAGCCAGCCCAATACGCGACGGATCGGGTGTTGGGGAGTCCCCCCGCCGGCGCGCTGTATAGCTTCGTCCACGACCCGTTCCGGACAACTTTGTGCTGGCAGCGACCTGAGCTCGTTTACAACGTCAGCGGCCAGCGAGAGTTCCTCTTTGCACGCCGCGCACGTTTCTATGTGACGCTCGAACGCATCGTTGTCGGCACGGTCGAGCTCTTGGTCTATGTAGAGGTCTATCCGATCTTGGAACCACGGACATTTGGCGTCGATCTTCGACATCTCAAACCTTTCCTCTCAAAGCCACCCGGAGCATTCGCCGGCCACGATGGAGGTACACTTTGACAGTGTTGAGCGGTATTTCCAAAGCTTCGGTTATTTCGGCGTAGGTCATATCCTGAACCTCGCGCATCACCACGATGCTGCGATACGGTTCGTCTACGGTGGCGAGGGCGCTTTCGAGGGCGTCTCGCAGCTCACGCGATCGGACAGAGCGATCGGTATCGGGGTTACCCGCCGCCACGACGCGTTCCGCCACGTCGAGTTCGACCCCTTCGGCGATGACGGCGCTTCTCGTTCGCTGCCTTCGGGCTGCGTCGATTACCGCGTTGTGGGCGACGCGCATTACCCATGGCGTCAGCTTTTGGGGGTCTATTTCGTCTCGGTGTCGCCAGAGTTTCACGATTACTTCCTGTGTGATGTCCTCCGCCTCTTCGCGGTTTCGAAGGCTGTAGTATACAAAGGTGTATACCCTATCCCTGTACTCGTCGGCCAGCTCTCGAAACGGTGTGCTCATCGTCTACCCACTAAACGGATGGGTGTGGAGAAAGTTACAACACACGGGAATGTCGGAATCGCCGCAATTATAAGGGCGGGTGGTGGCGCGCGCGAACCGGATAGTGTAACTAAAATATTAACAAATGGTTATGGCCGGTGTCCTGTCTCAGAAGTTCCTTA
>CBDVBX010000008.1:0-35675 GCA_965372335.1 uncultured bacterium
TGATGGCACTGACCAAGAGGCCGCCAAGTACGACGAACGTTGCCGGCAGATCAGCTGTGAGATGCTCTACCTGTTTTCGGTGGTCAATATGTCAGCGTAGCAACACCATCTAGCCTCAATGAGGCTGGTTCCGGTAAGAATGTGGGTGCCGGCTGCACTCACTTCAGTAAGATCATTTTCCTCGTCTGCATAAAGTTTTGGGTGACCAGTCTGTAGAAGTACACACCGCTGGGGACCGGTTTGCCGGCGTTCGTGCGACCGTCCCATGTCGCGGAGTATCCACCCGCCAGTGGCAGTTTCACTTCGTCAACCAGCGTTCGCACCAACTTCCCAGCCACGTTGTATACCGCCAACGACACATGACCGCGTTCTTTCAGCTCGTACCTTATGGCCGTTTCCGGATTGAAGGGGTTGGGAACCGCTGGATACAAGACGACCTGATTCGATTCGGTGAACGGTTCTGGATCTTTGGCCAGGACAGTCACGCAGTCGGTCGCTTCGAAAGGCGTCCCGTCCAGCAGCGAACCCGTTAAGGTCAGCGCCACTACGTCGCCGTTAGCCACGTTCCCAAGAACGGCCGCGATATCCTGCCGGCTGAACTTCAGCGTGAGATCCACATACCCGTCAGGCCCGTCTGTGGTGCAGGCACACTCGCCGCCACCCGCCGGGCCACTGACGTCTTCATAGCTGCTCTTTAGGGGAGGGACGCCCTCGAGGAGCAACGTGGACAAGTCGACATTGGAGACGTCGAAACAAAGGCCGCCAACGATCGCCGCCGGCATAACGCCGCCCTTCTTGGGTTTCGCGGCGTCGTTGCCATTGCCGCCGTCGAGGTTCTTCAGCCACTTGGTGTTGAAGGGGTTGGGACAGGAGCCGGGGTGAATATCCAAATCCGCCACCAGCATTTGTGGGGATGTCCAGTAACGCGGCGCTCGGTGAACCTCTTCCGGCGAATCGTATACCCATACCTTTTGACCTGCCGGGGTCACCTCGAAAATTTTATTATCGTTCGATTCGGTGATGAGGGTGTTTCCGTTCGGCAGTCGGTAGGCGCCGCCTTTGTTTCGGGAATAGAAAGCGGGTCGATCCTCGTATTCCCACAAAGGGGCGCTCGGCTCGAACGGTTCGCCCGGGGCGATGTAATAGTTACCGTCGGCGTCTCTGGGAGGGAAGATTTCAATGACGCTGGAATAGTCTGGGGCGGGGCCGGGCCGAAAACCGTTGTTAAAGATCAAAAAGCCGCCCTCGCCAGGCAGACCACAGTCGATCCAGACCGCTCCGTGTATGCTAAAAACGTAACGGTCGCTCGCGCTGCCGCGATCATAAACCAGCGGATTTCCCCAACGGTAGAGTATGTCGCCACCCTTGCCGCTGTTTCCTCCGGTGTGGCCGGCGGCCTCGGCTGTCGTTGTACTGTGGTCGATGACGTAGATCTCGCTCATTGCGCGTGCGCTGAACACGATCTGGTCGAGTTCGGGGTTATAGCCGATAGCATTGGCGTGATCAAAACTGGCGTTTCTCGCGGGCGGGTGGTTGATGTCGACCAGCTCGGGGTGATCGGCAAGGACACCGTAGTTGTCTAACGTGGAATCGACATCCTGAATGAGGTGATCCCAAAGGTGCCATTCCCAGACGATTGCCGCGCTGGCTGGCCCTGTTTGCTCGTACTCAAAGATGGCCGTCGGCCAGATCTCGCCGGCGGGTATGTCCTGCCGGCCGAAGGCGATCGCGTCCTCTTCAGACTTCCGCTCCCAGGCGATCACCAAAACATTGCCGTTCGGCATGGGCTCAATATCGTGGTGCTGCAGGTAGAGGCTGTCCGAGACGAGAAAGTCCCAAACCACAATATCATTCACATCGATCTGTTGAATACGGCCACCGCGGCCGCCGATGCCCCAGTCCAGGTTCGGGGCCGCGGTGGGTCTCAGGATAGACCCGTCGGGCAGCAAGTAAGCGACCTCAGACGGAAAACCGGCACCGTGCCACGTCTTGATGATGTTGAAATCCATGTCGATCAGGAACGTCTCGTTCGTATTGCGCAGGGATATCAGGGTGTTCCCGACAAACGCCTCTTGCGCGATAGTCGAGGCGGTGAGTACGAAAAGGATGAGCACTGCGAGGATGGGCGCTTTCATGGTGGGCTCCATTCGGTTACGCGACAACTGCGGAGAGAGCGTTTGGAAGGCGTGTGCCCCAAATTGTACCACCAATGGCGATGTGATTCGATCCCAACTTGACACAATATTGAATATTTGGCAAAATAGCCAAATAAGGTGAGGTCTGATGACTATGGACGAGAAGACGAAAGCACTGTTTGAAGCCCAAGCCGCCGTGATCAAAGCGATGGCTCACCCCACCCGGCTGTACATCGTGGACCGATTGTCCAAGGGAGAGAAGTCGGTCCTCGAGCTCACCGAGATGGTCGACGCCGACGTGTCGACGGTCTCGAAACATCTCTCCGTCCTCAAAAATGCAGGGATCCTCAATGACGACAAGCGCGGGAAACAGGTGTTCTACCGCCTGGCGATGCCGTGCGTGCTCGGGTTTTTTACCTGTGTGCGATCCGTGATCGAATCGAGGGCGAAGGGCCAGATCAAGCTGCTCCGGAAATAATGCCAATGTCCTGGAAAGACCAATGGAAAAGCCTGGCGCTGATAGTCGGCGTGTTTCTCGGCTTCTATTATTTGCCCGTCGGTGTCTTCGGCGGGCGTTTTGGTGCCGCCGTCTCGGAAGCTCTTCAGTTGGCGAAGTGGTACGGGCGGGAGCACGTGATCGTATGCCTGATTCCGGCGTTTTTTATTGCCGGTGCGATCGCCGTGTTCGTGCGGCAGGCGGCGGTGCTCAAGTATCTCGGCGCCAAGGCGAACAAGATCGTGGCATACGGCGTGGCATCGGTGTCGGGGACGGTCCTGGCCGTTTGCTCGTGTACGGTGCTGCCGCTGTTTGCCGGCATATACAAGAGGGGTGCGGGGCTGGGGCCAGCGGCGGCATTTTTGTACTCGGGTCCGGCGATCAACGTGTTGGCGATCATTCTGACCGCCCGCGTGTTGGGGGTGGAGATGGGTGTGGCGCGCGCTGTGGGTGCCGTCTTTTTTAGTATTGTCATCGGACTCCTCATGCACGCGGTATTTCAAAACGACGAAGACGCGGGAGTGTCGGACGCGGGGGGCGCTGACGACGATGGTGGTAGGGCTTTGTGGCAGGATGCGTCGTTGGTCGCCGCATTGGTAGCTGTGCTGGTTTTCGCCAACTGGGGGCAGCGCACCGGGTCGGTGGGAGGGTGGTATGCGGCGAAGTGGTATGTTACGGCTGTTTTCGCCGCCGCGCTGGCGGTGATGCTTGTGTCGTGGCTGCGCCTGGCGTTGTGGCGAGTGGTGCTGTCCGCGGTGCCCGCCGTAATTCTCGCCGTCGTAATGCCGGGACAGCCGCTGGCCGCGTTTGCGGCGGCTGCCATCGGGCTCTCGGTGATCACCAGCACGGACAGTGGGGAAGCGGGTGAGTGGTTCGAGTCAACCTGGGGATTCGCCAAGCAGATCCTGCCGTTGCTGTTAATCGGCGTCCTGGTTGCCGGCGCGCTTTTGGGGCGGCCGGGTGAGGAAGGGTTGATTCCTTCGGGATGGGTGAGCGGGGCGGTGGGTGGTAACTCGATCGGTGCAAATCTGTTTGCGTCCGTCGTGGGGGCGTTCATGTATTTTGCCACACTGACCGAGGTGCCCATCTTGCAGGGGCTGATGGGAAGCGGGATGGGCAAGGGACCCGCTTTGGCGCTTTTGTTGGCAGGCCCGGCGCTCAGCCTGCCCAACATGCTCGTCATTCGCAGTGTGATCGGCACCAAGAAAACCGTGGTATTCGTAACGTTGGTGATCGTCATGGCGACGATCACGGGATTGATTTATGGGACTCTTTTTTAAAAAGGGACAGCGATGAAAAACATAAGGGTACTCGGACCGGGCTGCGCGAAGTGTAAAAAGCTCTTTGACAACGTCGAGAGTGCGGTGAGCGAGCTTGGCATAGAATGTGAAGTAGAGAAAATCACCGACATCGGCGAGATCACGCGTTATGACGTCATGATGACACCGGGGCTGGTGGTGGACGGCGTGGTCAAGTCAAGCGGTTCGGCGCTCAGCGTCGATAAAATCAAAAAGATACTTTCAGGGGACTGACATGAAACCGAAAACAGTTATTACCACGATCCTGCTTGCGTTTGTCGTGGCCAGCGCGGTGTACCTGGTGTTCACGGAGACGAAGCGCGAAGGACGCCGGTCGGAGTCAGCGGGCCAATCCGCCGATTCGATGGTTGCCGGCACCGGAGACAAAGTAATTGTCTATTACTTCCACGCCACCAAGCGCTGCTGGACGTGCAAGACGATTGAGGCGTTTACCGAAGAGACCATCCGGGCGAGGTTTCCAGATCAATTGGCGTCGGGGGCTTTGGAGTGGCGTACGGTCAACGTCGACGAACCCGAGAACCGGCATTTTATGGAGGATTTCGAGATGACCACCCGTACCGTGGTGCTCGTGAACAAAGAAAACGGCGTGGAACAAAAGTGGGTCCGATTGGATCGCGTTTGGGAGCTGGTCTTGGACAAACCGGCCTTCGTCGATTACATCTGGGAAAGCACCAACGATTTCCTGGCGGAAGCGAATGGCTGATTACTTTTTCGCCGCTGCTTCCGCTTTGTGGCTTGGGATATTGACTTCCATCAGTCCCTGCCCGCTGGCGACCAATATCGCGGCCATTTCTTTTGTGGGACGCCGCGTGGAATCGCCGCGCCAGGTCATTGCAAGCGGCGCGCTGTACACGCTGGGACGTACGGCGACGTACGTCGTTCTGGGCGCCGCTTTGGTCTTTAGTCTGCTTTCGGCGCCACATCTCTCGATGTTTCTTCAAAAATACATGAACAAGTTGCTGGGGCCCGTCCTGATTGTGGTTGGTATGTTCCTCCTGGATCTCCTGCAGGTCAGTTGGGGCGGATCCGGGTTTGGTGCCCGATTGGAAAGCCGCGCCGGGAAAATGGGAATGTGGGGGGCGTTTTTGTTGGGCGTCGGTTTTGCGTTGTCGTTTTGTCCGGTGTCGGCGGCGCTGTTCTTTGGAAGCTTATTGCCGCTGGCGGTACGGAACGATTCGGCCGTCATGCTCCCGACCGTTTACGGCATAGGTACCGCGCTACCGGTGGTTGTGTTCGCGTTAATCGTCGCCTTCGGAGCGCGCTCGCTGGGTAAGGCGTACGACAACGTCACGCGCATTGCGCAGTGGGCGCGCCGCATCACCGGCGCCGTATTCGTCGGCGTCGGCATTTACCTGACACTCGTGTACATATTCAATGTGTTGTGAGTGTAGGGAGGGGAATGTTCACGGTTACTTCGTGAGCACCATCTTGCCGCTTCGTGTGATCCCCGGTGCCGACAAACGGTAAAAATAAACACCCGAATTGACGTTTCGTCCCCAATGGTCGCGTCCTGTCCAAGTCACATCGTGTGGACCGGCCTCCAATTCGTCGTCCAGTAAAGAGGCAACCCGCCTTCCTCGGACGTCGAATATCTCCAGCTTCACTCTACCCGGAGTCTCGAGTTCGAAGGCAATGGTGGTTTGCGGATTGAACGGGTTTGGGTAGTTTTGCTCTAGGCGTGTATCGTGCGACGGCGATTCCGCCACCGCCGTGGCGTCGTCCCAGTAGCGCGGGGCGCGATGAAGCTCGCCCGGAGTCGCATACGCCCATACCTTAATGCCAGCAGTGGTTACTTCGAACAATTTGTTGTCGTTCGACTCACATATGAGGGTATTCCCGTTAGGCATACGAAACGCGCCGCCCTTGTTCTGGGAATAGAACCCGGGCGGATCGTCATACGCCCAGGCCGGGGCGGACGGTCCGTACGGCTGACCGAGGAGAATGACGAAGTGGCCATCTCCATCCACAGGGGGGTGGATGTCTTCAACGCTGGAGTAGTCATTGGCGCCGCCGGGTCGATTGCCATTGTTAAACGTCAGAATTCCGCCTGCGCCAGGAAGGCCAGGATCGATCCAGTTGGCACCGTGGACCCCGAAATAGTATCTGTCGCCCTCGGTTCCGCGATGATAGACCTGCGGGTTGCCCCAACGATATAGGATGTCGCCACCTTTGCCGTGGTTGCCTCCTGTATGGCCGGCTGCCTCCGCCGTCGTCGTGCTGTGGTCGATCACATAGAACTCGTGCACTGCCCGCCCGCTATATACGATCAGGTCGAGTTGGGGATTGTAGTCGATGGCGTTGGCGTGGTCGAAGCTGCCGTTGGGCGCGGGCGGATAATTGATGTCCAATAACTCGGGGTGATCAGCGATCACGCCGTAGTTGTCCTTGGTGGAATCCACATCTTGGATAAGGTGATCCCACAGGTGCCACTCCCATACGATGTTCGCTCCCGTGGCACCGACTGGTTCCAACTCTACGATGAGTGTCGGCCACGCCTCGCCGATTGGAAGCGGCGCTACGCGTCCGGCAACAGTGGCCTCCGCCTGAGTTTTCCGCTCCCACGCAATCAAGAGGACGTTACCGTTCGGCATCGGTTCGACGTCGTGGTGCTGCAAACGGAGACTATCCGAGAAAAGTACATCCCACACGACAACGTCGTTTTCATCGATTTTCTGGATGCGACCGCCGGCGCCACCGGCGCCCCACGTGGCATTTTCGTCAGCGCACGGTCTGAGTATCGATCCGTCCGGGAGCAGATAGGCGAAACCGGCCGGCTGACTAGCGCCGTGCCACGTCTTCGTGATGATGAAGTCCATGTCGATCAGGTAACTCTCGGTCGAGGTTCGCGGAGAAATCAACGTCTCGCCGACATACGCCTCTTGTGCGAGTGTCGAGGCGACGAGTGCGGCTAGAACCGTAACTGCACAAATGGCTACTTTCATTGTGTTCTCCATTCTGGCGGGACAGCGCGGCAAATGGGCATTTCCATACGTAAACTGTACATCGCCCTAGGCTCCTAATAAAGACCTTTTTGTATTGATGGAGGGGGGATTGGTGGAACTACATTGTTCGCCGACTTGGGATGAATCTGGTTGTACTGCTGTGGGCCGGTGAAATCAAAAAACGATGTTGTTGTCGAAAAATATTCTTGACAATATTCGGGCACCCTAATAAAGTTAAGGCATCCCTGAAACAGGGTGGAGGCAAAATGGCCAAAAAACTCTCCGAGACGCTGGAAATGTACTTAAAGACCATCCTCATATTGGAGAGGGAATACAATCCAGTCCGCGTGAATCAGATTGCCAAGGTCAGGGGAATCAGTGCGGCGAGCGTCACCGAGGCGATTCAGACGCTGCAGGAGAAGGGGCTGATCCTGCGGCGGGCCTATCATGGTGTTCGGTTGTCAGCCGAGGGACGGCGGGTGGCGCGCCGTGTGGAGGATCGTTACCAAGTTGTACGGTACTTCCTGACCGAAGTGTTGGGGGTGGGGGAGGCCGTGGCTCGGCGAGACGCCTGCGAGATCGAGCACGTCGCCACGACGGAAACGATCGACCGTTTGAAAGCGTTCCTCGAGTACGTCCATCGGTGCAAGCTGAATGTGGGCGAGGTGGTTTCTCATTTTCAGGAGTACTACGAACTGCGCGCAAAAGGAGACCAGTGTTCGGAATGCGAAGAGGGAGAGAAGATACTGTGGGCGCTCAAGTTGCCTCAGTGACGCGTTTTTTTTAGGATAATAATTAGGGGTACCAAACTATAGAGGACTTGTTGTAAGGGAGGGAGTAGATGCTTCCGACGGGAAATCTCAGCCGTTTTATCGCAGTGCTCGTCACCATTCTTTCTTTTGGTGGCTCGGTCGCCCTCGCCGAGGAGCACGCTGACAAAGAGGCCGTACCTGATGAAGCCAGCTTGGCAGAAAAGGTGGAAATCCTAACCGAGGAGGTTTCCAGGCTGCGCGAACAGATGAACATTCCCGAAACGGACGAGGAACTCAGGGGCGCTTACGGTATGGGCCCGGCAGCCAGCAAGGTCTACGGCGTGTCGCAGGGAATTTCATTCGGCGGTTACGGGGAATTCTATTTCGCTTCGCCGTATGGCGACACCGATGCCACCGGTAAGGTGAACACCACTGATTTCTATCGATTTATTACCTACATCGGTTACAAATTCACCGACTGGATCGTGATGAACGCCGAGATCGAGTACGAACACGCGACGACGGCCGCCAACTACCAAGGAAAATCGGGTTCGGTCTCCGTGGAGTTTGCCTACCTCGATTTTCTCGTGAACCGTGGTTTCAACATCCGGGGCGGCAATCTCCTCGTCCCCATGGGTTTCTTGAACCTCATTCACGAGCCGCCCACTTATTGGGGTAATATTCGCCCCACCGTGGAGACGACGATCATTCCCACCACCTGGCGCGAAATGGGACTGGGCGCGCACGGCAGTCCAGGCGACTTCCGTTATTCAGCGTACGCCCTAAGTGGCTTCAACGGCGAGAAATTCGACGCCCAAGGCGTCCGGGGCGGCCGGCAGAAGGGCAACCGGGCCATATGGGAGGACATCGGCGGCGTGTTGTCTCTCGACTATTATTATGGGGGTACCCTCCGAGTCGGTGGCTCTGTTTTTGCCGGCGGCGCGGATCAGGGGCTGGTCGTTGACTCCACCGGAAGTTCGATCGCAGTGAACAATCAGATCTATGACGTGCACGCCGAATATCGGCACGGCGGATTTCGAACCCGCGTCCTTTTCACGGCGAGTCATATAAAGAATGCCGGCGAGCTGAGCTGGGCGTTGTACAAGGAGTCCGGCACCGGCGAACTGACCGAACAGGTTCCCGAGAACCAGTACGGCTGGTATGCGGAAGCCGGTTACGACGTTGCGCCGTGGATAAGACAACAGGCCCGATTCACATTGACCCCTTGGATTCGCTACGAGCAATACAATCTGCAAAGTAACGTGTCGTCATTGACTGGGATTCCGGCCGATCCTTCGCTCGACGGCACGTTGCTCACCGTTGGTCTGGAGAGCAAGCCGCACCCCAACGTGGTGGTCAAGCTCGATTGGGTCCGCCCCACAAATCAATCGGACAAACCAACGAGTGACGAAATTCGTTTGGGCGCAGGATTCATCTACTAATGCCGATCACAACGCGCTGGGGCGGAATGTGGTGTCTTCTGTTGTGCCTCGCTTCGGCAGCCATCCCGGGCGGTGTGAGTGCCGAGGTATTCCATAGCAAACAGTCGGCATTGCGACTTGCGTTTCCTGACGCCGATGCTGTGGAGAAGAAGGAGATCTTTCTTAGCGGTGAAGAATCGGCAAACGTGGGGCGCCTGGCGGGGGTGAAGCTGAAGTCGCGACTGGTTACCGTGTACATCGGTCGCAAGGAGGAACGTATCGTAGGTTATGCGTTTATCGATACGCACAAAGTGCGGAGTTTGCCGGAGACTTTATTAGTCGTCCTCGATCGCGATGGTCTCACGCGAGGCGTTTATATGCTCGCTTTTCATGAGCCATCCGAGTATGCACCAACAGATCGTTGGCTTCGGCAGTTTGATGGCCGTCCTTTAAACAGCGAATTGAGTCTGCGGGGCGAGGTTGACGGTATCACCGGAGCGACTCTCACCGCCAACGCCATCACCGCAACCGTTCGCAGCATACTTGCGGTTTTCAATGTAGCCGTAGGTTCCGTAGAATCTTACAACGACTCGAATTCAACAATGGGCGGTTCGATGTCCAAGCCATCGGGCCAATAGCCAGAGACAACTTAAGAGGAGTTACAACGTGCGTTTTGTCGTGACCGGAGAGTGGAGCCGCAACCATTTGCTCAGGTTGATCTTGTTTTTCTTTCTTATTTATATGCTGCTTTTCTGGGTCACCAACTGGGTTCTTTACTTTCAAAAGATGAACCTGAACCCCGCATCGGTTGTGTCTCACTACCGAGGTGATCCCCAAGCGGAATTCGGGCAGCCGCCGCGTCCGTTGGGCGCGCTGGCCGAGACCAGCCATTTTCATTTGTTTGCCATGGGGGTTCTCGTAATGACGCTCACGCATCTCATTCTATTCTTGCCCGTCTCTGTGCGGTTGAAGGGAAGTCTGACGCTAGTGACTTTCCTGAGCGCGCTGCTGTGCGAAGGTTCCAGTTGGCTGGTGCGATTCGTCCATCCCGGCTTCGCTTGGCTCAAGGTGGCCAGTTTTCTCGTGCTTCAGTTGTCGTTATTTGGGCTCCTCGTCGCGCTGCTGGTGGGCGTTCTGCGCCCGGGGAGAAACGCTTATGCCGATACCAACGGCCAAAGCCGGTGGGCGGAAAATGGAGTTGGGGTAAATTCCCCTTCACAGTGAGGGGGAAAATGACCGAGTTGTTTTGGGGGTTGCGGGCGCGGTTAAATCACTTTTCGTAACGTGAGTTTTGTGGCGTGTAGGCGATCGTCCCTCTTGTAGACGATCGAAAAAGTTGTCCCCGCCTGGCCGCGGAATAGACGGCGGACGGTCTCGAGGCTGAGTTGCGCGGCCGGCTGGCCGTCGATCTCTCGAATCACGTCGTCCACCTCGAGGCCGGCTTCTTCGGCAGGTGAGCCTTCGATTACATCGATTACGCGATAGACAGACAAATCGTCAACGTCCGACACTAAAAAGGTGCCGCTCTTGTCAAAGTCGAGTCGATCCAGGTCGTAGTCTTGTTCGTAAAGAATCAGTCTTTTGCCCGCATAGTCAAAAACCACCAGGAAGCGCTGCAGCACGGCCGACCCGATGATGCCAGCCCTATCGGGATTGGCAAAAGCACCGCGGATGATCTGTGACAAGCTCACGTGTATGCCACCCAGTGAAATCCCTCCAAAAATGAAATCCTGAAGTCTGCCGACCCGCGCTTTTACCTGTCCGCCCAATCCGCCGCCCACCGTCGTGTAAACAGTCGGGCTAAATCGGTCGAGCAGATCGTGCTCGTTGACGAAAGGGGTATTGAACACCATCGTTCCGCGGAGTCCGGTGTCGAGCATAAACTCGCCGGCGAGCGTGTCGCCATCGGCTAATATCGATATTGCTTCGATGACGCAATGCCCGCGAAAGACCTCTACCGGTATGGGGGTGCCCCCCTCGCGTTCGGTATAGTAACCGCGCTCGTAGACTCCTATTGTCTGCGCGTCGTAGTCGACCTCTACAATGTATTTGGCAAACACATTGTAACCGCCGAGCACACCGTCGATACGCCGACCCTCATACGGACCGACTATGGCGTTGATTGCGCCGACGTGGGCCGGCTGGTCGAGAAGCATCATCCCCGGCACGACGGCGTCGACTGTGCTGTCGGTAGGAGCCAGGGTAAACGGGTTCTCACCGGCGGCACCCACGGGGAATTTCTCGCCCGTACTGATTCCGAGTTCTTTGGCCACGCCGGTATCGAGAATCATGCCCGGGGAACCGGTATCCAGCACCAGCCAGTAGGGGCCACTGTCGTTGAGTTTCACGTGGAGGTAGATCTTGTCGCTGTTAAGCTCGAACGGGATGCCGACGGCACTGCGACCGTTTTCGAATACGACCTCGCCTCCGGGCCGAAACTGGGCCGCCGCCGGTCCGGCCATCAGCAACACAAGAGTGCCCGTTAACAACAAGCGACTGACTCGCACGATCATTCTCGCCTCACTCGATTGACAACGTGTTAATTTGTTCGTATCGAATATGATACACCATAAATGCTTGCGATCGGGATAAGTTGCGGTGTTCCGGTGGTACGACGTGCCAGTAGCGCTACCGCATGAACGACAAGCCCCGCCTTTTGGCGAGGCTTGTCGTATTTAAAGAGGCTCGTAATCTGGGTTTTTACTCCCCGATCAATTCGCGAACTTTGGCGGTGAAGGATTCTGGATCCACCGGTTTATCGACGAACATCTCGGGCCTCACGTCGCCTTCCTCGCGCATTTGTTTGATGGCCTTGCGCATCGCCTCTCGCAGGCTGTCGTAGGGCCGTTCCGCTGTATCGCCAGCTCCGTCATCCCCCTCTTGGAGGACGGCGGCGACTGCGGTGAGCATTAGCACCGGAATGTCCTTCAATTTCTCGTCTTTTTTGAGCTGTTTGAATAGCACAAAACCGGTCTTCTTTGGCATCATTACGTCGAGAACGATGAGGTCCACTGCGGTATCCTGGAGTTTTTCCAGGCCTTCGCGACCGTCGACCGCGGATACCGTTTCGTATCCGGCCTCCTCGAGCACGGTCGAAACAAACTTCACGGTGTTCTCATCGTCATCGATGACCATGACTTTTTTACTCATTACGCTTCCCCTGTCTGATGTCCTTGAGTCTCCAACGGCAGGGTAATTCGAAATACCGTGCCCTTATCTGGTTCCGATTCTACAACAATTGTCCCCTCGTGCAAGTCGATAATTCGTGACGTTAGCGCCAGCCCCAATCCGGTACCCCATTTCTTTTTTGTACTGAAGAACGGCGTAAAAACATTCGCCGCCAATTCGGGATCCATACCAATTCCGTTGTCTTGAACTTCAATGATTGCTATTTCGTCTTCGGGAGAGTGATTCACGCGGATGACGATTTCCGATTGCTCGTACTCAGCGTACTCTTTCAAAATGCAAGCATCCAAAGCATTGGTCACAAGGTCCATAAGGCCCATGTGGATCAAGCGTGGGTCGCACGAAACGACAGGCATCGAATCGGCGACGTCCGTACGAATCGTCGTCGATTGCTCGCGCGCCGTTTGACTGACGCCCGTTGCTATCTTTCCGGCCATTTCGGCCAGGTCGACGGGCTCGGGCTCGATTTTCCACTCGCGCGCGTATTTCAACATGTTCTGCGAAAGGTCGCTGATCTGCGTCGTCCCATCGTCGATCATCTGGCACCCTTCGGCGATCTGCTCTGGTTTGCCCTTTTTCTGCCCCACACTGACGATGTAGAGGCCGCCTCGCAATGAATTCAGCATGTTCTTGATGGCGTGCTGTATCCCCGTCACCGCGCGGCCGATCGCCGCCTCCTGCTCCGATCGCATCAACTTCCTGATCAGGTCTTTTTCGACGGTAATATCCTTGCCAATCCCCAGTGTGCCGATCAGGTGTCCGCGTCGATTCCTGAGGCGCGACAAGGTAAGGAGCACGTTGCGGATCTTTCCGTCCTTGGTCCTAAAGAGGGTCTCCCAGTTGGTGACGTTGTCCCGCCCCCGTAGCCTGTCGATCGCGAGTTGCCGCTCGCGTGCGTCGGCCAATAGCATTTCTACGCTCCTGCCCTTGACCTCCTTTCGATCGTAGCCAAGCATCAGTTCAGCGCCTCGGTTGAAGGATGTTACCCGATCGTCACGGTCGACGGTGATGACGATGTCTGCAGTGTTTTCAACGATTCCTTGAAGGTGTTCCAGAGCCCTGCGAAGCGCACGCTGCTGGTCCTGAATTCGCGACGCCATATTGTCGAAAGACTCTTCGACCAGTCCGATTTCGTCATCTCGCTCGGCACCGAAGCGGTAGGTGAGATCTCCGGAGGCAAGCGTTTCGATTCCTGTAACCAGCCCTCGTAACGGCTTGGCCAAAAATCCTCGGAACATCAGCAGCATAGCTGCAATTGCCAGCAGAACCGCCAGCAACGCCCCGCCCGCGCGGAGGAGGTTTAATCCCGCCATAAACTCGTCGAAGCTTGCCAGGGAGTAGTCGGTCTTGAGAATACCGAGGACCTCTCCGGCGTCAGCGTGAACGTGGCAATCTGCTGCACGACACGTAGATTTGTTGAGAATAGGGGTGGTCACTTGCAGGATCCGGCTGCCGTCGGTTTGAACCATGATCTCATCGAGCGCGTCTTTGGCGCCGTTTGCCGGATCGGTGGTCTCGTGACACTGTGTGCAAAACCGGTCCTTTACGTCGAAAAACGTGTCGGATGTCAGAGTGCGGGAAACACATATCCGTCCAGAAGGGTGAGATACGAGTATCATGTCTTGATAGGTCGTGCTGCGCCGCGACATGTCGCCGATGAACTCCAGCACGCGTTCGTTGTCGCCGCTCATCATTAGCTTGTCCAAACCGTTGATAATCGAGGCGGAGTTGAAACGCATGATCTCGCGCGCGGCACTCAGCGTGTGGTGTCGGATGAGCGTGCTTTCCAAAAAACCGGTCCCGAGAATAACGGCGGAGACGACGAGCAGGATGACGAAGCTTAGTTTCCAGGCTAGGCGGTTTCTTCTTCGCATGGGGCGCCGTTCAGATGTGATTCGTTCAATTACTTAGCTCGGCACCTTGATCCAGTTTTGGCATCAAGTGTTTGAGCATCTGGGATTCCCCGTGGACTCTGGCCTCTGTCGGGACCATAGCAAAAATCTTTATACCGAGCACAAACATCATTCCAATGATGCCAAACACTCCAAGAGCTTGAAAAACCTCGAGATAATTCATTGAGTATACGGCGATTCCCTCATCGAGGACCGAACTGGTGATCTCCATGCCGGGGAATAGGTGCGGAGCGAACGTCTGGCCCGGGATCACGATGAGGTAACGCTCGCACAACACGCCGATCACTACAAAAACAGAGGAAAGCATGATCCACCGCAAGGACGTTCCCGTCTTGCGGTTAAACAGTAGCAGTGCCGGGATGAGAGACCCGACGACGATCAACCCGCCCCAGAAGAGGAAACTATGGAACCCTCCGAACAGAAAGTAATATCCTGCTTCACGAGATTGGATCAAGTACATGCGGTGGAGGTTTTCGATCAGTATGACGTACATGGCCAAGACGACGAACACGGCCAAAAGACGTCCAAGCCAGATAATCAAGCCGAGGTCCAAAGGCCGCCTGGTGCACCTGAACAACGTGACAATGACCAGGATCATCAGTGCCGCCCCAGACGACAAAGCGGCGGCAACAAAGCCAACGGGGAGCAGGGGAGAGTTGTACAGCTCTCTGGGAACAAAAGCAAAAATGGCACCGGTGCCGGTGTGTACGCTAATCGCCCAGGCAACGACGGTCACGGATGCCACCTTGGTCAGCTTGCCCTTTTCCTTGAACAACGCCCATAGATAGATAATGCAAATGAAAATATGTCCGATGTACAACCCGGGATTGATCGAAAACATCGATAGGAGATTGAAGTTCGAGAATGGCTCGACGAACAATCTGTCCATTCTTCCCTGATCGGTGATGATCGACAAAAGACCCGCAATCAAGAAGAGCATCGCCAGGAACGCGGCGATTCTGGCAAATGGTTTGTACTCGATCTTACCAAAGATACCGTACAAACCCGATACAACCAGCGAGCCGGCGGACAAACCGATGTAAAAAATGGCCATTACGATCTGCAGTCCCCACGGCACACGGTTCGTCATCCCCGACAGGTAGATCCCGCGCGTGATCATGAGGTAAATAGAAATGCTGCCCATCAGAACAAAAGCGGCCAGCACGGCTAACAGCAGGTAATACTGCGGCGACTTTCCATCGATCTTCTTGAATGTCAGTTCCATCCCTCAGCCTCACATTAACGCGACGGTAGGCCCATATAGAAGACCTTGGGCTCTGTTCCCAGATTCTCTCTGAGACGCTTTACAGGGTTTTGGGCGATTAACCTCGAGACTTCGCTGTCGGGATCGTTCAGATCGCCGACAAACAACGCCCCGTTTTTCTGCTGGCAAATCTCCACACATGCTGGCAACTTTCCCTCGTCCAACAAATGAGCGCACAGGTTACACGACTCGGCGACGCCGTGCGAGCGCTTGGGATATTTCTTATTGGGCCACTCGTGGCTCTCTCTGAAATTGAAAAACCGCGCGTTATAGGGACAGGCGATCACACAATAGCGGCACCCGATGCACCGGTGTTGATCCACTATGACGATGCCATCGTCACGCTTGTACGTGGCCTGCACGGGACACACCAGTGCGCACGGCGGTTCATCGCAATGGTTACACAGAAGCGGCACTGACTTTTTCGTCGAACTAGTCGGATCCTTGCTCTCTATTTCGACTTTTCTGATCCAATATATGTCCCATCTTTGGTCCCCGAAATACGCGACGTTATTTTCTTTTCTACACGCGTCGACGCAGGCATCACAGTCCGATGAGCACTTGTCGAGATCGATGACCATACCCCACTTGCGGCCTGTTAACGGGCTATCAGTCTGCTTGGTGTTCGACCCAGAGGCGGTTAGCACACGCAACCCGTAGGTGCTGTTGGTGCCCACCAGGAATATTGCACCGACCTTTAGGAATTTCCTTCTATCCATGATCTCCTCGTATCTCGGTGGCCGGTTCGGGCGATTCCGGGTAATAGTGACACCCGAAGCAATCGGGGCGTGCGTTGACTGCCTCGTGGCATTTGTTGCAAAACTGCTCTCTATTCGGGTGGCATGCCCGGCAATCATCGAAAGTCGTGCCGCCGACCTTTCCGTCGCGTACGACGTCGTTCCTGATCTCTTTTAGAAGTTCCCAATGATGAAAACGCATCCACTCCGCGTCCTCAACGCAGTATTTGAATTTAGCCTCGGGAGGTTCGAGAAAGGGCTCACTGTCCACAGAACCTCCTGCAAACACGTATGTTACGAGGCTGTAAGTCAGGGGGAGCAGTATGACCACTGCGGCCAACACCACAAAGACCTTTATTGGGCTATCGCGTTTGTCTCTGTCATCCATCGGAGTTCTCCACGTTTCGGCCTGTATGTTCGGCGAACACCAACGCTGTGGTTCTGTATATCAGATGGGCAAACTTGGAATACGGCAGGTACATCAAAAGAGCGAATACGAATACCAGATGCACAAAGTAGACGGCGTGTCGATGCGGCTCCATCCTCAAATAGTGCAACAGTTCGGTAGCAAATCCGGATAGCACTACCAGGAACAGAGCCCAAACGAGCCACCAGTCGGAATAGGATCCGCTGCTGATAATATCCGCGTCACGAAAGCGATCTCGAATCATCATGACGCAGCCGACGACCAGTGACGCACCAGCGAGATTGGCGAGGACCTTCCAGGGATTCCAGAAATTGAACGGGTAAACAAATTCGCTCCCGATCAGGGGATTAAATCCGCTGGTAATTACCCACAGTGTTACCACGCACAATGCCAGGAAGCCGAAAAACGCCAACAAATGGGACGTCAATCGCGAGTGGGCCCTGGTGCATTCCGCGAAATCCTTGTGAGTGATGACTTTCATTAGCGTGGCGCCGATACTGGCCGGTACGCTTTTGACCGGGGTGGGGGGGGTGCCGCCGCCCGCGTCATTTGATTTCAGCGCCCGCCAGAAACGAGCGATTCCTATCATGAGGGAGATAGTTACCAGAACACTGAAAAACAAGAAAAAGCTGTTCAGCGCCCAGTGGGGAAAATTGCTGGAATAGGAATAGACGATCTTGTCACTCTGTGGGCCCGAGAAGCCCAGGGTGTTTTGTATCTGGTCGCGATACTCCAGGAGCAACCCCAGTAGCACCGCGGGGAATCCCAACAAAACCGGTATAAAGATCGGTCTGGCGACCCACCTGGCTAGGAACCGGGGAAAGGCGTAATGAATGATAGTCTCACGGCGCACAGCGGAAAGTACATCACCGGGTCGCGCGCCTCGCGGGCAACTGGTAGAGCAATCGTTACACTGGTGACACAGCCAAACGTCCGGATCTTTGAGAAGTCGATCTTTCATTCCCCATGATGCCCAAGCCATTTCCTTGGCGGGGAAGGGGTCTGTATCTGGAGACAGGGCGCATACTGCCGAACAGGTACCGCACTGCACGCACTTCTTGTACGAATCCCCATTCCGCCCGATCAACGATTTGATGAAGTCCAGGTCCGGCTCTATCGATACCGAGTCGTCTATTGCGTCGAACGTAGCGGTGGACTGCGCGCTGATCTCCTCGCCCTCGCCAATTGGCTTTTCCACAGATTCCACTTTTATGTTCCTCCGAGCGGACTTTGGAGGCAGGTCGCTTTAGTGACGGCCGTAAGCCGTAAATGTCCGTCACATCCCCTTGAACGGGTTCATGCCGTACTCTTCGATGACCTCCATGAATTTATCGAAAATTTTTGGGAGCCTCTCGTACTCGGAGATCTGCAGTTGATGGAGCTCGACTCTTTCGGTCTCCATTGCCATTTTCTCCAGTTTCTCCCTTATGTTTTCGCCGCGCGACACGGCCAACTCACTCCCATTAATAAAATGGCACTGATAATCGTCACCGTATCTGCACCCGATCAGTATGACGCCGTCGAATCCCGAGGAGATCGCCTCCTTGATCCACGCGACATTGACCGATCCCAAGCATCTCACCGGTATAATCCGGATGAACGGGTTGAATCGAAGTCGGTGCTGACCCACCAGGTCGAGTGCGGGAAAAGCGTCGTTTTCACACAACAAGGCCAACACCCGCGGCTTTTCCTCGAATTCGTCCGGCACGTTGACCGCTTTTATCATCGACACCACAATTTCCACCGAATAGTCCTTGAACGAGACGATCCGCTCGGGGCAGGCGCCCATGCATACGCCGCAGCGGCGGCACCGGGTCGCGAGGAGCAACGGCGTGCCCTTGTCGTCCTCGTTGAGTACCCCGAAGGGACATTCCTCGGTACAACGCTTACACTGCGTGCACCTCTGCAAGAAGAACTCGGGATAAGACGTGTCGCCGGCGCGTGGATGGACTGCCTCGCCGCGCGACGTCATCTCCACGCACTGAATCGCCTTGAGTGCGGCGCCGGCGGCATCCTCTCTGCTGGCGACGCTGTCCATCGGCTGGCGCACGCTTCCCGCTGGATAGATGCCGGTGCGACGGCTCTCGTACGGGAAGCAGATAAAATGCGAATCCGGGAAGCTGTATTGAAGGGCCGGCAGGTCAGGTCCCTGCCGATAGTCCAAGTTGAGTATTGCGGTGCCCTCGTGGGATTTGAGTTGTTCTATTTTCTCGTTGGCCTTTTGTGTCTGGGTTTCGCCCGCGCCACTCGCGATAACCGCTTTGGCATCTTCGAGCTCACGAATCGACTCGCCGTCGGCGGCATTGGGGACCATACCCGCCGCCAGTACGACCAGGTCTACCGTTACCTTGATTGCCTTACCGGGCATGGTGCCGCCGACGGTGATGACCAGTCTACCATCGTCGTCGCGCGCGACGTCGGTGACATCCCCTTTTGTCAAAAACACGCCGGGGTCCTCCTGCACACGCTGATAAAACATCTCGTACTGCCCGGGAGTCCTCATGAACTCGTAGAAGATATACGCCTTTGCGTCGGCGTCCATTTCGCGCAAGTACATCGCCTGTTTTAGCGAGGTGAGGCAGCAAATCGAGGAGCAGTAGGATAGGCGTTCTTTTTCCCGGGACCCGCCGCATTGAATAAACGCAATGCTCTTGACGTCCTTGCCGTCGGAAGGACGGGTGATCCGTCCGTGTTCTTTGATCATCCCCTCTAATTCAACGTTTCGGATAACGTCGTCGAGCTTGCCGTAGGGAAGGTTGTCCCTGGGCTCCAGTGGCCGCCAGCCGGTCGCCTGCACGATGGCGCCGACGCGGAAGGTGTCTAAGATTTCGCCGTTCGAACCGCCGTTGGTACTCGGCTTGAGCGTCACGTCGAACAGACCCGGTCCCCCAACAATCTCGCTCGTTTTTGCCGACTTATACACGCTGATATGCGGGTGTTCTTCGACCGCGGTGACTAGCGTTTCGATACCCGTATCTTCCAATTCGCGATAGGGGGGGGTGGTAGGTATCGATTTGAACTGTTTCGCCGACCAGCCACCCAGCTTGTCGCTCTTCTCGACCAGCCGCACCTGGTAGCCGGCCTCCGCCGCCTCCAACGCGGCCGTCAATCCCGTCACACCGCCGCCCACGACCAATACGGTCTTGTCGATCGTCTCCTCCGATTCAAACGGCTCGGGGATGGCCATCTTTTGTACCTTTGCGAGGTACATGCGGAGATAATCCTCCGCCACCATCTGCGTATCCTCGTCATTCGGCTGGTGGCACCATACCACTTGTTCGCGCAGGGCCAGTTTCTCGACGATCACGCCTTCTGTAAAGGCGTCTTCGTAAAAACGGCGGGGGGAAATCCCGGCAACGACGACCTTGGTAAGACCCTCGTTCTTGATATCGTCGTTTATCGATCGTAGGTCCGCGCCTTCGCACGTTTCCACCGTTTTACAGAACGGCACGCTGTATTCTTCCGTGGCTACTTTGCACAGCGCATCGGTATCCAACGCGTCGGCGATTCCGTAACCGGTACATACAAAAACGCCGATCTTGTCCTCCATGTCGTCACACCCCCCTCTTGAGACTTTGAATCGCTTTGAGCGCCGCCCCCGAGGCATCTTTTGTGGTACGGGAAACATCGCACGGTCGTTTGGCGCAACCGGCCGCGAACACGCCGTCGACATGGGTCGTGCCATCGATGAATCCAAACTCGTCGTACTGTATTTCGACGGGGAAGTCCGTTCCGGTGGTATTGGGTACAATGCCGGTCGCCAACACCACCATGTCGAATTGCGGGTGCAGATTGTTTCTCTCCAGAGTGTCTTCCACGTCAAGAATCAAGTCCATACTCCCCGGATCCTCACTGACCTTGGCGACTTTGCCTTTGACGAACGAAACGTTCGAGTCATCCAACATGTCGTAGTAAAACTTCTCCAGCCGGCCAATCGTTCGAATATCGATGTAGAAGACCGTGGCCTTGGCGTTTTCGTTTTTTTCTCGCAGGTATCTGATGTGTTTGAGCGACGCCATGCAGCAAACCGCAGAACAGTAGGGGAGATGATTCACGTCCCTCGAACCCGCACACTGGACGAACGCCACGTTTTCAGCCTTTTTGCCGTCGGATGGACGAACGATCTCGCCTCTGGTGGGTCCCCTGCGGGCCGACAATCTTTCCATCATGACGTTGGTGATCACGTTTTGATGCTGTCCAAACCCCAGCGTGTCGAGCTTGGTCGCATCGTACGGGCTCCAGCCCGTCGCCACGATCACGGCTCCCACCGAGATTTCGATTTCCTGTTCGGTCATCTTCAGATCGATGGCGCCTGGGGGACAGATTTGGGTCAGTTTTTCCGCGTCGGCATCGGACAAGGCGTCGCGATCGATCACGTAGGTATGGGGATAAGCGGCGTCAAAAGGCAGGTACAGCGCCTTGGTGCTGTCCATGCCGTAGTTGAAGTCGTTGCTCCGCTCGGAGGTAAGTTGTTCGGCCACCGATTCGTCCAGAGATAGCTCTCCGGTAACGTATCGCGGCTGAATTTTGATGCGGGCCTTGAAATTGCCCGCGGTACCCGAGATCTCTTCGACCGTTGCCAAGGTGTGCACCGTTATCCTCGGATTTTGCCGTATACGGCGAACGTTGATCTCAAGACCGCAAGTGGGGGGGCACATCTTGGGGAAGTACTGATGCGTTCGGACCACGCGTCCTCCCAGGTAGGCTTCTTTCTCGACCAGTACGACGCGATAGCCTACTTCTGCGGCCTCGATCGCCGCGGTCATGCCCGCGATACCGCCACCAATTACGAGTATAGGTTTTCCGTCTGCGTTCATGGATCCATCACTCCGTACAACTATAGCTAGCGGGTTTTTCGAAACTATGGGGGAAGAACTGGATAGCGGGAATTGCTAACACCCCGCGGGGGGTAGAGACGGCGATGGTGAGTAGCCCTCTCAAATTCCACCCTCTTTCGGCCGGCGAAGGCCTGGTTAGAATGGCAGACGCGAAGATGCTCTCACAGATGCGGAATCCTCAGATGTATGACGCAGATCAATTTGTCTGCAAACTGCGCCGGGGGCGAGCGCTGTTTCTCCCCCGACACGGCCAGCATAACATACCGATTGATCCGAAATAAAGAAAAACTTCACAAACTCGCTCGAGGACCGACTGGCCAGGACGTAAACCAGGCCGCACGAGAGGCTGCCGATGAGTGGAACGCCGCCACTATGGCGAATGTGGCGTGGCCTAAGCAGATCGGATATAATCCATCGTCGGTCTGGATTCACCCCGGCTCGCCCAAGGGGCCAAATGCTATCGAATTAAGATTGTTGTGAAAGCTGATACATTTACACGAGAATTCGACAGAGGACCATCCGAGAGGCAAGCAAAGTCGTCGTTTTTGTTCTCATTGTTTTTCCATCTTCTCTTGTTTTTCCTCTGCTACGTGGCCTACAGAAACGCCGTCAATAATTACCTGTTCAACGACGACTTTTTGTGGCTCTCCAGCGCGCGCTACGAACTGGAATTCGGCAACCTGTTTACGTACCGCGTCATCGGATTCTTCAGGCCGCTGATCAATCTTTCGTTTTTTATTATGGAGAAGGTCGCGCCCGGAAACATTCCTCAATACTACTACCAAAACATCTTCTTCCACTACCTGAACTCCATACTCGTGTTTCATTTTATTCTGTCGCTCTTAAACAATCGCACCGTCGCGGCGACGACGGCGGTGTTTTTCACTGTCGCGAGCTTTCATACGGGCGCGGTATTGTGGATATCCGCCCGAACGACGTTGATATCCACACTTCTCCTTTTGTCGTCTCTCGTGTTGCTCACGCGCCAGGCACCAAGCCGAAAAACGCTGATCTTTTCGTTGATTCTTTTCGTGCTGGCACTCTTGGCCAAGGAAACTACCGTCGTCGGTGTCCCACTGGTGGGCCTGCTGTATCTGTTCTTCAGAACAAAGGACAACGCGACGTTTTACCTGAGGGCGTTACTCTCTTTTACCGTCATTACACTGATCTATTTGATCGTCAGAAGTGCCGTGATAGGGACCTTTGTTCAGTCCAACTGGGCCCCCGGCACCCACGTCGCGCAGAATATCATAGGCGGTGGTGTCTACCAACTGTTGCCGTGGGTTGTGGAGACATTGCTCATCGTCTCACAAAAATACCTGAGCGTTGGCAAGCCGGTGATCGCGACAACCATCACTTCGGCCACTCACCCAATCTGGCCGGAGATCCTCATTGTACCCCAGTTACTATTCCTGATCTTGATCGCGTGGAAGGCAACAAAACTTCGAGAGATGTTGTTCGCGATCACCTGGATGTTTGTGTGCCTCATCCCATCGTCGTTTTTAACGTTCCGCTTTTTGACGTTTAACTCATTTACGCACGATCGTTATTATTACCTGTCCTCAATAGGGGCGTGCTTGGCGATGGTTCTCGTGTTGTCACCGCTTTGGGAATCTAAAAGGATCAAGAAGTTCGGAACGGTAATCGCGACCGTTGTGCTTTTTGTGGTGTTCTCTTCCGAGGCCCTTCGCTTGAAATTTATGGAAGGGAAGTGGGAGAGAACCACAAAGGGAGCACGAAGGGGGACTATGGCGGTGATTCAAACACTGGACCAGTTTGAATCATTCACCACGTGTGCAGTTGAAAACCCGCCATTGAAGTTTCGTTATTTCAAGAACGCCATTCTGCTGGAACGTCCGGGCTGGAATATTGTTCATATCACGAACGGTCAAACTGAGGCCCTCGAACACCAGCCCTGCATCTACCTGAAATTCGAGATACGGGAACGACAGGTATACATGCAAGCGATTCGGCTCGAGGGGCGTTCCCAGTCACCCCGAAGGTAGCTTTTAGAATATCGACAAAGACAAGAAAGGCGGCGCCAATGGCGCCGCCTCTTCTCGCACGACTGTGTCCAACGGAGCTGCGTTACCGTTCGATCGATGGAACAATTGAAACCTGCAACGGGACATCGATGGGACCGCCTTCGGGCGTGGCTGCCGTTCCTTCGTAGAAGTACTGGATCCACGGCGTGGGCTGCTGCCCGTTGGGCATGGCGAAGTACCCGAGAGTCTCGTAGAGCGTCCCCTGGTAGCTACCGACGGTGAAGTCGACCGTGAATGCACCTGGGTTACGGCTCACCAGAGAGTACCGGCCAGATCCCGTTTTGGTTCCGTTGTTGTAGAAATCGAAGTTGCCGTTGGAAAAGAAACGAAAACCGGCAAAATATAGATTGGTTCCGGCCCAGTAGCTGCCCTGCCAGTAGCCAGAGCTGGTGAACTTGGCCAGAAGCTGTTGGATCGTTGGGTCGGCGAACCTCACCTCACCGGTCACACCGGACTGCTGGGTGAACTGACCGCTCCACGTGTACAAGGTGAATCGCCCGGATACGTCCCAAAACCCGTTGGCGGCCGTTACCGTGTAGGTCCCCGGTGAAAGCTCCAACTCGTAGTAGCGACCGGGAAGAATTCCCATCGGCGAGACGGGGAACTGTTCTTGGCCGTTGATCTTCAACGATACGATGATGTACGACGTGTTGTTGACGAACCGGGTGCTGCTTACCAATGCCTCGACTGTTACCTGGACGACGTTGCTGTAGTCCGACCAGCCATTGTCGTAGGCGCGAACTCGGTACCAATACGTACCGGCGGACCGGGGGGATATCGTGAGCTTCTTGGGTGATTCTCGATCCTGCGTGTTGTACGAGCTCCAGATCATGTCGAACCCGCTCGACGCAGATGTGCTGGACTCTTCGAGTTGATACCCCGACGTGCTGGGACAGAATGTGCACGACGCCCAGTCGTAGGTCCACTCTAATAGGAAGTGCTGGCCGTCGGTGACGGCTGAAGACGGGCCCGATAACACCGGTACCGACTGCTGTGGCGGCGGTGGGTCGGACAGTGTGGTCACATCCGCAGTGTTGGACCGGGTGGAGCTACCCGCCGAGTTGTACGCGTAGACACGGAAGTAGTAGGTCGTACCCGCGGTGAGGTTGGAAATCATTCTGGCGGTGGTACCCGCGGCAAAGGTCTTCACCACCGTAAACCCGCTCGAGCGGGAGAGGCTCTGCTCGACTTTGAATCCGTCTTCGTTGTTCGAATTGTCGTGCCACTCCAGGAGGACCGACGTTTGAGTCGGGTTGGTGGCCTGTAGATGGCTGGGAGCCGCCGGTGGCTGGGTAGGCCGGTCGAGCGTCCTCGCCTGCACAGTGGTGGTGAAGGAGGAGCTACCTGCGGCGTTATAGGCGCACACGCGAAAGTAGTACGTCGTCGCTGCACTGAGATTCGATACGGTGTAGGAGGTGGCGTCGCCGCCAGCTGAGTTGACTTGGTTAAACCCGCTTCCGGGTGACAGGCTTCGTTCGATTCTAAAGCCGGTCTCGTCATCCGAATTGTCCTGCCAGTTCAATAAAACGGTCGTTTGCGACCGTTGTGACGCTTCGAGGTCGCTCGGCGCCGCCGGCACGGTCGCATTGCCACCGCCGGTGGGGCCCATTGGGGGCGAGTCATCGCCACACGCCGAGATGAGGAGGGCGACGACGACCAGCGTCGCTACCGAGATGATTAAGTTGATGTTTTTCATGGCTGACTCCTTTTCGAGAAACGCGTGATCTGAGCGGGAATCTCCTGCGCTCTAACCTACTCGTTTGTCGTTCCACGCGATTCTTACCATTAGTTTTACCATATTGGCCATTACTTGATCAATTATTCCGAAATCTGTAAGTGGCCTGTTACTGCGGCATTACACCCATCACTTAAAGCTGAAGTGACGTCTTTAACTTGAGCGCTTTCGCGGTATGTTGTAGAATGTACCTTACGGCGGCGGTTTTTGACGCCATGGCGAAGGGAAACCCAATTAACGCCGATTTGAAAAAGATCACAATCCTGGCGTTCGTCGCAGTGGCTACGACAGCAACGGTGAACGCGGAGCGGGTTCAGATCGAAGCGGAAGACTTCACGACCTGCCAGGACATCGCGTCTGAGCCGATCCGCAAGGTGGAAGCGCCCGACTGTTCGGGCGGTTTCATGCTGGCGGGGCTTGACTATGCCGACGAGTGGGCCGAGTACGACCTTACCATCGCCAGTTTGGGGATCTGGGCGCCGGTGATGAAGTGCCGGGGTGACTTGGCTATGCACTACACCTTGCGGCTGACGTTCACCGGTACGCAGTCGGGCAAAAGCCACTCGATCGACATGGTGTACTACGGGCAGGGGTATGGCTGAGCGGCGTCGAGCTGGACGACGGCCGCCGGGAGCGGCGTACTGGAACTCTACGAATATTCTTACACCGTCAGGCTGACCTACGTGTCGGGCAGCCGAACTGAGATCGATTACATCATCTTCGATTCGGTGGTGCCGGTGCAGCCTCAGACCTGGGGCGCCATCAAAACCCTCTACACCGATTGATTTGCGTTTCGTTACCGCGCGCTTTCCGTATTCTCCCCGGGACGAGGAAAGCTTTTGAGCACCCATTTCCGGGCCAAGATCATTCCCACAGGGCTGGCCATCGCAATTAGCGCGTAAATAAGCCACATCGTTTCGGTGTGCAACGCGCCCTCGGCTGGGCAATATCGTTCCATCATTCGGCCGGTGTACAGGCCGGCCACCGCCTTGACCATAAACCACGGAATGTTCGCATAGGCGATGTAGGCCCCCGTCCGTCCCTTGGGCGCCAGTTCGGCGGCGAACTGAAGGAAGCGCGGTTGCCACATCGCTTCTCCCAGCGAGAACAGAACCATGTACACCATCAAAACGGGGAAATTCGGCCCCAACACAAACAGAAACGACGGAAGGGCGGAGACCAGGGCCCCGATCACCATCATCTTGTAGACCGGTACCTTGCGCGTAACCGCCGTGATAATCGGCACGCCGAGGACGATGATCAACGGATTGGCCACGTTGACAATTGTCTCCATGTTGTTGGCCACGATCTGTGAGTACGCGCGGGTAACGTATTGGGGCATGACCAGCCACTGATACGCGAACAACGTCTGCACGGGCAGCAAAACAAAAATGAAAAAGCTGAATCGTGGGTTGGAGAGCGGATTCCCTTTGAGCCAGTCCACGACGGCTCCCACCCATCCGGTTGGGGAACCTCGATCCTCCGGTACCGAACCCTTCTCGTCCTGCAACGCTTCTCCGGCTGCTGCGTCCTCGCCGGCTTTCTCGCCCTCGCGTTCCAGCTTGGGCGTGAATACAAAGAGCAGTCCCAGAAGCATTGCCACGTTGACCGCCACGCAAAACCAGAAGACGCCGATGATCCCCCAGCCGTCGAACTGGAGGCCGCCGACGTGAATCCCGGTACGGATGCGCGGCGAGATCAGACCGATCACGACGATTCCGAGGTTCATCCCGGCGTAGAGCAAGCCGTACCCCATGGCCGCCGTCTTCTCATCGGTGAATTTGCGCACGCCGGCATAACACGACGGCTGCATGAAGCCGTTTCCGGCAGCGGCCACGACCAACGCCACCAGACAGAACATCAGGATGGCGGTTGATCCCGGAGGAAATAGACCGATCGACAGCGGCAGCGCGGCGCGTCCGATGATGAAGAGAATCAGCGAGATGATCAGCGACCGTCGAACCCCCAGGCGATCGGTGAGCGGTCCGAACAGCAACATGGTGCCGGTGATGAGGCCGGTATAAACCGAAACCAGCTTGTGACCGGTGTCGTCGGACAGCCCGGCGATGTCGTGGAAGAACATAGTGAGCATAGTGAGCATGCCGAAGTACGCCACGCCGTCGAGCCAGTACGCGTACTCGGTGTACCAGAATGCACGCGGGGCGCTCTTGAGCGCCCGGAACGAGCTGAACAGCTCGGTGATCGGATTGGGTATACCTTTGGGTTCGGTCGTTTCGGTGGCGTCCGATGGATTGTCTGTCATGTCCGCTCCTATGATGAGACTGCGGTACGGGATCGACGGATTCCCCGGAGCATACCCCGGAACCGGCGCGCCGCACAAGCCGGGCTTGCGCCTTACGCTCCAAGACGGTGGTGGGCGCGGCGAGCATCGGACCTACGGGATTACCCCTTGATTTAAAACTAGTTATAACGGCATAATCCCGGGAATTTGTCGAAGGACGCCGAACATGCCAGAAATCTCCTCCGTGATCGTTGCCTATAACGAAGAGCGCAACATCGAGCGTTGCCTCAAGAGCGTCGTCCCTTTTTCAGAAGAAATCGTGGTGATCGATTCGGGGAGCACCGATCGTACCGTCGAAATCTGCCGCGAATTCGCGACTAGCGTGATCACTCACCAGTGGATGGGGTACGGCCGGCAAAAACAGATAGCGATGGAACGATCGAGGTGCCCGTGGGTATTTTCGATCGACGCCGACGAAGAGGTCTCACCGGCGCTCGCCAAGGAAATACAACACCTCGATTTTGCGCGCGACGGTTATGAGATGCCGCGTAAAACTTGGTATCTGAACCGCTGGATCGAACACAGCGGGTGGTACCCGGGGTATATTCTTCGACTGTTCGATCGCGACAAGGGGCGATTCTCAGACGAGATCATTCACGAGAGTGTGAGCGTGCCGGGAAGCGTCGGCCGTTTGCAGAACGATCTCTTACACTATTCGTATCGCGACGTGGCCCACCATATCGAAAAAATGAACGACTTCACCACGTTGGCCGCCCGTAAGATGTTCGATCAAAACCGCCGCGCGACTGTTTTTGAAATTGCGCTGTATCCCTTCCTGGAGTTTTTCAAGGTGTATCTGGTCAAGAAGGGATTCCTCGACGGGCTGGCCGGCCTCACGATTTCCACGCTCCACGCCTACTATGTGTTTCTCAAATACGCAAAGCTACACGAGAGCCGATCGTTGCGAAGGACGGCGGATACGGGGGGCGGGGAATAGCGGGACGACAAACGGCGGCTACAGTCTCACCTTGGTGAACTTGTGTTTTAGAGCCCAGGCGCCGATTTGATATTTGTGGTCGAGCAGCGCCTTTCGCAACATACAACCCAGCCAGTACGGCATCGGATCATCCGCGGCTTTCGCGCGGGCCTCCTCGGCGCGCGGCGAATGCCAAATATCATCGAAGCTGTCCTCGGCGAGGTTGCCCATGATGTGGTTGTGTAGCACGGAGGGATAGACGTCGCCCCGCGGGTCGAGAAAGAAGTAATCGGTCCCGGGACGAGAGGGAAAGAGCTGTTCGCCCTGGGCGGCCAGCTTGTAGGTGCCGTAGAAGATAAACGCCTTGCCCAGCCGCTTGAGGTCGAACGAAGAGAGTTCGCCGTTGATGATCGTCTCGAAATCACCGCGCATCTTGTCGCTGCCGAACAGAGGATGGCGCACCTTGACAATCGAAGAATCATTTTTGCCGAAGAAAAAGTCGCTGTCGTGCGAGACCTGCATGGTGAACTGGACACCCAGCTCCTTGGCAAGCTGGTAGACTTTGATCATGTCGTCGGCATTCTCGGTGGTGAGCGTGTACGCGATCCGCAGATTGCGGACCCCCTCTGCTTTGAGTCCCTTGACGACGGTGACGATCTTCTGAAAACCGCCGTCGATGCCCCTGATGAAGTCGTGTACTTCGTCGACACCGTCGACCGATATGCCAAAACCGATATCCGGTTTGATTTCGACCAGCTCCATGGCTCTGGGAATGATCGATTCGCCGAGGAAGGCGTTGGTCGATACCACCATGCGCGCGTGGGGAACGCGGTCGTTTACGACGGACACGATATCGGCGAGGTCCTTTCTCAAAAACGGCTCGCCCCCAGAGATATTGACGTCGTTGAGGGTGGTGGGGATTTTCTTGTACACTTCGGGAGGTACGTCGTTGTGCTCTTTGACCTGCCAGATGGAACACATTCGGCAACGCGCTTGGCACCTGTAAGTGATGGCGATGACTGCATCGATGGGGTACGTCATATCGGTGTTTCCGGCGCAAGCTAAACGAATCGTATCAAACGGTCTGTAAATCCCTTTGCCTTAGGTGTCGACGAGAGTCTCTGATATAATTTGACACAACAACGAGGATCGCAAGGGTTTTGATTATAACAAAGAACGTTCTACAATTCAAGGTCAGCAACGCGACAAGGAGAGCGACGATGAGGTTTCTGATATTGGGGACGATACTTTTTCTGGCCGTAGCCATGCCCCCCCCCACCCATGGCCAAGAGCCACCCGTTTCATTCGACGGTTACTTCTTCGACAAGACGATGCGCGTGGACTACCACCACATAGGTGACGCCGAGACCGAATTGGTAGCACTCGATCGCGTGTATCGCTACGGCGCCTGGGCGGGAAGCATGATCAACCTTGTCGACAATTTGAATTACGGCGCGTACTACCACAAAGTCTATGACGCCTCGTCGGGGAAGCTCATCTATTCGCGCGGTTTTGACAGTTACTTCAAGGAGTACCAGATCAGCGCCAAGGCCAAAGATGGCGTGGTGAAGGCGTTTCACGAGACGGCGATCATCCCGTCTCCCAAGAACAAGATCGTGTTCGCACTGGACAAACGGCAACGAGAGGGGCACCTCGTAGAGGTGTTTCGTGTCGAAATCGATCCGGCAGACGTGAATATCATTACCGACGAAGGGGCGGACGGTACGGTCAATGTGTTCCAAAGCCTGGCCAGCGGCGACCCGCACGTGAAAGCGGACGTGGCCATTGTCGGCGAGGGTTACACAGCCGCAGAAGAGGACAAATTCCGAAGCGACCTCGAACGCTTTACGCGTGTGTTTTTCAGGTCCGAACCGTGCAAGTCGCACCAGGCATCATTCAACATCTACGGCGTATTCAAGCCCTCACCGCAGAGCGGGTGCGACGAACCGCGCCACGGATCGTTCAAGGACACCGCGGTGGGGACGACGTTCAATTCAATGGGGTCGGAACGGTATCTACTGACGGAGAATAACAAGGCGCTCCGCGACATCGCCCGACACGTGCCCTACGACGCGTTGTATATCATGGTCAACCACCATCGCTACGGTGGGGGAGGGATATATAATTTTTATTGCACGTACACGGCCGACAATCAGTGGAGCGAATACCTGATGGTCCACGAGTTCGGTCACTCGTTCTTCGGCCTTGCCGACGAATATTACACGTCGGCGACGGCATACGACGACTTCTATCCGCCTGGGTTCGAGCCGTCGGAACCCAACATCACCGCTCTCCTCGATCCCACCAACCTCAAGTGGAAACACCTCGTCTCCGAGGGGATCGAGGTCCCCACGCCGTGGCAGAAAGCCGATTACGACGCGGCCGACCTCGAATGGCAAAAGGAACGCCGGCGACTCAACGACCGTGTGGCCGAACTTCGTCGCGCGGGAGCGCCGGACGACGAAGTCGAAGCCGCCGAGGCCGAATACGACAAGCGCGATCGCGAGCACACCGAAAAGATGCACGCCTACCTGCACGCCAGCGACCTGGCGCAAAAAGTCGGAGCGTTCGAAGGCGCCGGTTACGTCTCCGAGGGCTTCTACCGTCCGATGATCGACTGCATCATGTTCACCAAGGGTACGTCCGAGTTTTGCGCGGTGTGCCGGGAGGCCATGGTCGGGATCATCGAGTGGTATTCGAATTAGCGGGGGCTGGCGGCGCACCACAATCGGCGACGGTGTGAGTTACGAATCGTTTTTACTCGACACGTCGGAAAGACGGATGCTGGATCGCCACGCGTAGTACAGACCGGCGATGGTGATCGGAAAGAACTGAGTGGCGTGGTAGAGCGTCGAGTACGCCAGCGCCTCGCTCTTGTCGACCGAAAAGATCGCCAGGCCTATGATGCACGCGTACTGCATCGTTCCGATATAAGCGGGCGCCGACGGAATCATCGACCCCAACGATATCAGTACGATCAACACCACGCTGGCGAAAAACGGGAATTCCATGCCGATCGCCATCAGACAGTAGTAAATGCCCATCGTGGCAAACCCCCACACCGGAATCGAAAGCAGTATCACCGGCAGCAGCGCCTTGCGGTCCTGCAGGACGCCCAGCCCTTCGGCGAACGCATCGGTCCACCATACCAGACGGTCGCGGATCCGGCTTGGGAGCGGCCGGGACAGACGGGTCAAAACGGAGGTGAAGCGCTCACGGTAGCGAAACATGAGAAAAAGCACGGTCAACAAGGCCACGTTGAACACGACCAGAATGATACCGCTGCGCTTGAGCCACTCGGGTCCCTCTATTTTCAACAGACAGAACCACAACAGCACGATTAGCGTGAACACATCCACTACCCGTTCGTACACGATGGTAGCGAACGCCGCCGACTTGCTGATGTTTTCGGATTTTCCGATTGCGTAGGCGCGCACGAACTCGCCCAGCCGGGCGGGGAGCAAGTTGTTGAACATAAAGGCGATTGCCGTCGCCGACCACAGGCGGCCGATGGGAATCTGCTTGACCGGGGCCAGCATGAACTTCCAGCGCACCGAGCGCGTGAAGTGTCCCAGCATGGTACAAACGACGCACAGCGCCAGCGGCCAATAGCGGACGTCTTTGAAAACGGCGCCGAATGCGTCCCACTCGATGTCGCGGAGGGCGAGGAACAAAAAACCGCCACTGACGACGATGCCGATGAGGAGTTTTCTTTTCATAACAGGGCTCGGAAGACAGTGGATTCGCAAAAATCGCGCCACTGCGCGCAAAGAGTCACATTGATATCTTTTTTAGTTTTAACAAGATACGACGTCTTTGGCAACCTCATTTTCCGGCCGGCACAGACGCGATTTTCCCGTGCGAGGCGCCGTAAAATCTTTCTGTTGCGCGGCGGGCAATTGTCGTAACATACTGATAATGTTATAAAAGATCGGCGGAGACGGGGGAGATCTCGAATTCCGACGGTCCGGCCACCGATCTTAGAAAGGAATTCTATGGCCAAGAAGGGCTTTCGCAATCCATTCGCGAAAGGCGCAGCGAGTTACGACGGTACGAGGGTGGACCCGGCCGAGATCGTGTCAAAGGTCAACCTCCTGGAAGAGGAGAACCGCCAGCTCAAACGGGCGGTGGAGGAGTTGTCGATCTTAAATGACCTTTCGCGTGCCATCGGGGCGTCCATCGACTCTCAGGACATTATCCGCAAAATCGTCGATCGTTCGATGCGCGCCGTCCAGGCCGAACAAACCGTTGTGACGCTGGTCGATAGGGATTCCAGCCAGCCGATGAAGACGCTGGTGCGTGCGATGACCAGCTCCGCCGAACACCCGCACTATCACCTCAACGAGAACCTGCTGGGTTGGATGCACCTGTACAAAAAGCCCTTGCTCACCAACGATCCGTCTTTTGACGAACGCTTCAAGGGGCTGAACTGGGACCAGACGATCAAGTCGATTCTGTGCGTCCCCCTGATGGTCAAGTCCGAACTCATGGGCGTGATCACTACGTACAACAAAAAAGACGCGGACGGTTTCACACAGGAGGACCAGCGCCTATTGGCGATCATCGCCGGTCAGTCCGCACAAATCATAGAGAACGCGCGTCTGTACGAAGAAGAAAAAGCATACACGAGCATGAAGGAACAGGTCAGGCTGGCCTACCAGATCCAAAAAGACCTGCTTCCCAAGTCTCAGCCGGATATCGACGGTTACGACATCGCCGCGCGCAGCATACCGGCACAGATGGTCGGAGGCGACTATTTTGACTTCATCGAGATGGAAGACGGCAGGATGGCCGTTTGCCTGGGAGACGTCTCGGGTAAAGGACTGCCCGCCTCACTTCTGATGGCCAATCTCCAGGCAACGCTGCGGGGACAAACCATCGTGGGTTCGCCCGTCCACGAGTCCGTCCTGCGTTCCAACAAACTTATATTCCAGAGTACCGATCCGGAAAAATTCGCCACTCTGTTTTACGGCGTCCTCGACATCCGCTCACACCGGTTATCGTACTGCAACGCCGGTCACGAAATTCCGCTTGTATTTACCGACAAAGGGGCTCCCACGCGTTTGGAGACCGGTGGGATGGCGCTGGGTGTCCTGGACGAATTCCCGTACCAGCGAGACGAAATCTCACTCGACGTTGGAGACCTTTTGATCATTTATTCAGACGGCATTCCCGACGCCACCAACGAATTCGACCACCCGTTCGGCGAAAAACGCCTGGTGGCGTTGACGCAGGAACTACGGCAAAAATCCGCCATGGGGATTCTGGACGGTATCATAGAGGCGGTTCAGGAACACGAGGGCGGCACCGAGCAGCTGGACGACTTGACCCTAGTCGTGCTAAAACGCGATAGCTAGTCGTCACACGGTGTTTGCTACCCGTACACTTGCCGCCGAGTTGAAACTTAATAGGAGATTTCGCGTATAGTTAATCGCCGGCATGCCCGAAACCATGGCTGCCGGCCGAGCCACCCAAACGATGTCAGGTGCACGTATGATCGGTCGCAAAATCCTGCATTTTCAGATCACCGAAAAGCTCGGCGAAGGCGGGATGGGTGTTGTGTACAAGGCCGAGGATACGAAACTCCATCGTACCGTGGCGTTGAAGTTCCTCAGCACCGTCGTCACCGACCGTCCGGGAGAGCAGGAGCGACTGGTCAACGAGGCCAGGGCGGCCGCCGGCCTGCAGCACCCCAACATCTGTACCATCTACGAGATCAACGAGTACGAAGGCCAGACGTTCATCGCGATGGCGTACATAGACGGTGTCACCCTGCGGGACCAAGTGTTATCGACGACCATCAGCATCGACGAGGCGTTGAGAGTCGTGCTGCAAATCGGCCAGGGACTCGAACAAGCGCATGAAAATGGACTCATCCACCGCGACATAAAAAGCGCCAACATCATGGTCGACGAAGTTGGCCGGGCGTACATCATGGACTTCGGGCTGGCCAGACGACACGACGAAGTCAAGCCGGACGACGTCCTATCTTCAGGCGGCACATCGGCTTACATGTCTCCGGAACAGGCGATGGGTAAAAGCGTCGACCAACGAACCGACGTTTGGTCGCTGGGCGTTGTTCTCTACGAGATGCTCGCCGGCGAGCTCCCGTTTCGAGGCGACTACGAGCAGGCCGTTCGCTACTCGATCGTCAACGAAGACCCCAAACCGTTATTAGCTCTGCGCAGGGGCGTACCCGAAGAAGTCGTCGCCATCATCGATAAGTGTATGCAAAAAGATCCGGCGGACCGCTACCAAACCGTGGTGGATCTGGTCAGTGAGCTCAAAATCATCATCGATAACCGGCGCAAGGGAAAGCGAAGCACTGCGAAAGCGCGCGCGCAGAAAAGAGCGATTTCAATACCGATCGCCGCGCTGGTTGTTATCGTGGCGGCGTTTGTCGCCTACGATCTGTTTGTTGGCAACCGAGTGGAGGGTGAGGTACGCATACCGATTGCGGTGATCGATTTCAACAACGAGACCGACGAACCTGCGCTCGACGGTTTGTCAGGGATGCTCATCACGGCTCTGGAACAATCTCGACGCTTGTCGGTGATGACGCGGACGCGCATGTTCGACGTGCTCAAAGTGATGGGCCGCGAAAATGTGAACCGAATCGACGAATCGTTGGGACAGGAGCTGTGCCGCGAGACCGACGTGGGTGCGCTGGTGATTCCGACCATCCGCAGATTTGGTGACAAATACACGATCGATCTCAAAGTGCTGGATACGCGTCGTAACGAGTACATCTTTACCACCAAAGAAGAAGGCCGGGGTCAGGAGAGCATTCCCGGCATGATCGACGAGATCGCCAAGAACATCCGCATCGACCTGCGCGAAGAGTCCAGCACGGTAGAAGAGAACACAAAGAGCATCGCCCAAGTCACCACCGTGTCGCTCGACGCGTACAAGCACTACTTCGAAGGCGAGCGGCTGCTCAACGACCTCGAATTCGAGAAAGCGGCCAAAGATTTCGAGTCGGCCCTGGAGTTGGACTCGACTTTTGCCCTGGCGCATTACCGTTTGGCGTATACACAGTGGTGGTCGCAGCACCAAATGGAGATGGCGGCGGATCACGTGCACCGCGCTATGGAGATGTTCGACCGGATTCCCCAAAAGGAGCAGCTCCTCGTCCAGGCGCTCAACGCCGGGTTAGAGGATGGTTTCGCGGCACAGATGCCGTACCTGCGCGAGCTTCAGAAGTACTACCCCGACGACAAGGAGATGTTGTTCAGCATCGGCGATAT